>CAZQEV010000009.1:0-27011 GCA_964592135.1 uncultured Syntrophomonadaceae bacterium | reverse complement strand
CCGCTATGGTTTTCCTGGCCGAACTGGGCGACAAAACCCAGATGGCGGCCCTGCTTCTGAGCGCCCATTTTGGCCGCCCGGCCGCCGTATTCACCGGTGCCATGGCGGCGATGTTTTTAAACCACGCCCTGGCTGTTTATCTGGGCGGGCGGTTTTTCTCAAAAGTGTCTCCCCGGCTGCTGAAAGGAGCCACCGCTTTTCTCTTCATCGGTATCGGTCTGCTGATGCTGATCCTCCAGACCCTGGGCGGGTATAGACCGGCTCCTTAGGGGTCATAATTTATACATAATATACCATCTGTATATTGGAAATATTTACACCTGCCCGGATACAAGATTATTTAAACAGGGAGATTTCGCTGTGTTATAATGGGTTGTGTCCGGTAGAAGGGACAGATCAACGATGCTTATAACTGGAAAATTCGAACTTAAAGCTGATTTCAGGCCTTCCGGCGACCAGCCGGGGGCGATCAGCTCCCTGTTGCGGCGTTTGCAGGAGGGCTGCTCCTACCAGACCCTTCTGGGGGTGACCGGTTCAGGCAAGACCTATACCATTGCCAATGTGATTGAAGCGCTGCAGCGGCCGGCCCTGGTAATTGCGCCGAACAAGATTCTTGCAGCCCAGCTGTGCGGCGAATTCAAGGATTTCTTTCCGGAAAATGCGGTGGAATACTTTATCAGCTATTATGATTATTACCAGCCCGAGGCCTATCTGCCCCAGAGCGACACCTACATCGAAAAAGATTCATCGATCAACGATGAGATCGACAAGCTGCGCCATTCTGCCACCAGCGCCCTGCTGGAACGCCGCGATGTAATCGTCGTGGCCAGTGTTTCCTGCATCTACGGGCTCGGCTCGCCGCAGGAATACCGGCGGCAGCTGCTCTCGATCCGGCCGGGGATGCGGCTGGATCGAGATGAAGTTATTGCCGCCCTGGTGGAGATACATTACGATAGAAATGAGATCGATCTGCACCGGGGCACCTTCCGGGTGCGCGGCGATGTCGTTGAAATAGTCCCCGCCTCTTTCGGCGAGGCTGCACTGCGCGTGGAATTTTTCGGCGATGAGATCGAGCGCCTGCGTGAGATTGACATTCTTACCGGCAAAGTGCTTGGTGATCGCAGCCATGCGGCAATCTTCCCGGCCACCCACTATGTCACCGCACCCGAACAGCTTAAAAAGGCCGCCGCCTCTATCGAGGATGAGCTTGAGCGGCGCCTGGCTGAACTGAAGAGAAGGGGGAAACTCCTGGAGGCGCAGAGGCTGGAGCAGCGAACCCGCTTTGACCTGGAGATGATCCATGAGATCGGTTTTTGCTCCGGGATCGAGAACTATTCCCGCCATCTCGACGGGCGCCCCCCGGGCAGCCGGCCCTGGACGCTGCTCGACTATTTTCCGCCGGATTACCTGCTGATTATCGATGAATCCCATATCACCATCCCCCAGATCAATGGGATGTACCGGGGCGATCTCTCCAGGAAGAGCACCCTGGTGGAGCACGGTTTCCGCCTCCCCTCTGCTCTGGACAACCGGCCGCTGCGCTTTGATGAATTTGAAAGCCTTATCGGCCAGGCTGTTTTCGTTTCAGCAACTCCCGGCCCCTGGGAACTGGAGCACAGCAGAAGCGTGGTGGAGCAGATCATCCGGCCCACCGGCCTGCTGGATCCGGCGGTGGAGGTGCGCCCGGCTTCGGGACAGGTAGACGACCTGTACGGTGAGATCCGGCTTCGCGCCGAAGCGGGGGAACGGGTCCTGGTCACAACCATGACCAAGCGGATGGCCGAAGATCTCACTGACCATTATCGGGAGATGGGCCTAAAGGTGCGCTATATGCACTCCGATATCGCTGCTCTGGAGCGGATGTCCATTATCAGGGGGCTGCGCCTGGGCGAGTTTGACGTCCTTATCGGGATCAACCTGCTCCGGGAGGGGCTTGATCTACCCGAAGTTTCACTTGTCGCCATCCTCGATGCCGACAAAGAGGGTTTTCTCCGCTCCGACCGTTCCCTCATCCAGACCATCGGGCGAACCGCCCGAAACAGCGCCGGCAGGGTGATCATGTATGCCGAGGGGATCACACCGTCAATGCGGCGGGCCATTGACGAGACGGAGAGGCGCCGCCGCAAGCAGCTGGCTTACAACAGGGAACATGGAATTACACCGCGCACCATTGTCAAACCGGTACGCGGCCTGATCGCGGCCACCGTTGCTGCCGAAGATGAAGAAAAATACCTTCCCGAAGATCCCGGCGCGTTGGATCCGGGGCAGCGCCGGGAGATGATCAAAAAGCTGCGCCGGAAGATGCAGCAGGCGTCAAAAGAGCTGGCTTTCGAGAGGGCTGCGGAGCTGCGTGATCTCATTTTTGAGCTGGAGAGGGCCGCCCTCCCCTCTTCTAAACCGTCCCGGCGGGGAAATCGTCAAGGAAACGGGGTTAGGCATTGACCGGAGGGAGCATTATCATTCGCGGCGCCAGGGAACACAACCTGAAAAATATCGATTTGACACTGCCCCGGAACCGCCTTATTGTTTTCACCGGCCTGAGTGGATCGGGTAAATCTTCGCTGGCCTTTGATACAATCTATGCAGAGGGGCAGCGGCGCTACGTGGAATCGCTTTCCGCCTACGCGCGCCAGTTTTTGGGCCAGATGGAGAAGCCCGATGTGGATCAGATCGAAGGGCTTTCACCGGCTATCTCTATCGATCAAAAAACAGCATCGCGCAACCCCCGCTCCACCGTGGGTACGGTTACCGAGATTTACGACTATCTGCGGCTGCTCTTTGCCCGAATTGGACAGCCCCACTGCCCTCACTGCCGGCGCCCCATCAGCCGGCAAACAGTGCAGCAGATCGTCGACCAGGTCAGGGAACTTCCTATGGGAACGCGGCTGCAGGTGCTGGCCCCCCTGGTGCGCGGCCGCAAAGGCGAATATGCGCGGCTCTTTGAAGAGATGCGCCGTCGCGGTTATGTCCGCATCCGTGTAGACGGCGAAGTCCGCGAGCTGGAGGAAGAAATTCTGCTGGATAAACAAAAAAAACATACCATCGAAGTGGTAGTGGACCGCCTGGTGGTGCGTGAAGATATGGGATCCCGCCTGGCCGACTCTCTGGAGACGGCCCTGAAGCTCAGCGAAGGTCTGGTTCTGGTTCAGGAGGTGGGGGGCGGCGAGCAGATGTTCAGCGAGCGCTTCGCCTGCCCCGAATGCGGCTTCAGTTTTGAAGAACTCACCCCCCGGGCCTTCTCTTTCAACAGTCCTTACGGCGCCTGTCCCGAATGCAGCGGCCTGGGGGTGAGGGCCGAATTCTCCGAGGGACTGGTGATTCCCTACCCCGAGTTAACGATCAATGAAGGAGCGATTCATCCCTGGTCGGGCCATCCCGGCTACTACCGTCAGTTCCTGGAGGCTGCGGCTCACCATTTCCACATAGATCTCGACATTCCCTATGCCCGGCTGGATCAGGCTGAGAGAGAGCTGCTCCTGTACGGTTCACCAGAGGAGCTGCCCTTTCGCTACGTAAATATGTTTGGCCGGGTGCGAAATTATCGCAAGCCCTTTCCCGGCGTTTTGAACCTGCTGCAGCGGCGTTACGCCAACAGCGGGTCGGAGGAGGCCCGCCAGGATCTGGCCCGCTACATGGAAACAAAACCCTGCCCCGCCTGCCGCGGGCTGCGTCTCAAAGAGTCCAGCCTGGCTGTACTCCTGAAAGGTCTAAATATCGCCGAGATATCCGCTTTTACCGTTTACGAGGCGCTGGACTACTTCCAGGGCATCGCACTGACGCCGCGCGAAACCCGGATTGCCAGGCAGGTGTTGAAGGAGATCGTGGAAAGGCTGAAATTTTTAAACAATGTAGGGCTGCGTTACCTGACCCTTGACCGGGCTGCAGCGACGCTTTCCGGGGGCGAGGCCCAGCGCATTCGCCTGGCCACTCAGATCGGTTCCGGTCTCACCGGGGTGATCTACATCCTCGACGAGCCCAGTATCGGGCTGCATCTGCGGGACAACGCCCGCCTGCTCGGGACATTGAAGAAATTGAGAGACCTGGGCAATACCGTGATCGTGGTGGAGCATGACGAGGAGACCATCCGCGCCGCCGACCATATTGTCGATATCGGACCCGGAGCAGGGGCTCACGGAGGAAAAATCGTGGCCCAGGGGGCGCTCCCGGAGATCACTGCCGCTCCGGGCTCCATCACCGGCGATTATCTGGCCGGGCGGAAATCCATCCCCCTGCCGGCAAGGCGGCGGCAGCCGGGCGAGCGCAGCCTCTGGATCAGGGGCGCCGGGGAGCATAATCTCAAGGATATCGACGTGGAGATTCCGCTGGGACTCTTTGTCTGTGTTGCGGGGGTTTCCGGATCCGGAAAAAGCACCCTGGTCAATGAAATACTCGCTCGCGCACTGGGGCGGCTCCTGCATCGCTCACGCGAACCGGCCGGAGCCCACCGTGCAATCGAGGGGGTAGAGCATCTTGACAAGGTGATCGTGGTGGACCAGTCTCCCATCGGGCGCACCCCGCGCTCCAATCCGGCCACCTACACGGGGTTATTCGGCGATATACGCGAGATATTTTCTCAAACTCCGGAGGCGCGGCGGCGCGGTTACCGTCCGGGGCGTTTCAGTTTTAACGTCAAAGGAGGCCGTTGTGAGGCCTGCCGGGGCGACGGCATCCTGCGCATAGAGATGCACTTCCTGCCCGATGTCTACGTGCCCTGCGAGGTCTGCCGGGGCAGGCGCTACAACCGTGAGACCCTGGAGGTGCGCTACAAAGGGAAAAACATTGCCGACGTCCTGGCCATGACTGTATCCGAAGCGCTAGAATTCTTCAGCGCCATTCCCAAGCTGCAGCGCCGGCTGCAGCTCATCGATGATGTGGGGCTCGGTTATATCCAACTGGGGCAGCCTGCAACAACCCTTTCCGGCGGGGAGGCCCAGCGGGTGAAGCTGGCCACCGAGCTTTCCAGGCGCAGCAATGGACGGACACTCTATATCCTTGATGAGCCGACCACGGGGCTGCATCTGGCCGATATCAGCAAGCTGCTGGTGATCTTGGAGAGGCTTGTCGATTCGGGGAACACGGTGGTGGTGATCGAGCATAACATGGATGTGCTCAAGCGGGCCGACTACCTCATCGACCTGGGACCCGAGGGCGGCGAGGAGGGGGGGCGGGTTGTTGCGGCAGGCACACCTGAAGAGATCGCCTTTGCGAAAGACTCGTACACCGGTTTCTGGCTGCGGCGGATCCTGGGGCAGCCTGCAGAAGAAGTTGCATCGATCCGCAGGGTTTGACCGGATGAAAAAGACATTGGAAGGGCCCCTTTATGGATAGATTGTCACAAATTGCCGTACAGGTGAACCACTTTCCCGAATCACCCGGCGTCTACCTGATCAAGGATGCCGTGGACAGGATTATCTATGTCGGAAAAGCGCGAGCGCTGCGGCAGCGCGTCCGCGCCTATCTTGCTGAAAATGGCGCCATGCAGCCGAATGTCAGGGCTCTGCAGAGACAGATGCGGGCGATCGACTATATCGTCACCGATTCCGAAGTTGAAGCGCTGATCCTCGAATGCAACCTGATCAAGGAATACCGGCCCCGCTACAATATTGACTTAAAAGATGACAAAGATTATCCCTGCCTGCGCCTGACCGGAGGTCCCTATCCGCGTCTGGAATACCTGCGCCTTTCGCAGAAAGAGGGACGCCGTCCGGGGAAGAGCCGCCGGGCAAAGCAGCAGAGGGAGGCTGAGGAGAGCGGCGCTCTCTATTTTGGACCCTTCACCGATGCCGGGGCGGTTAAGGAGACCATGCGCCTGCTGGGAAAGATTTTTCCGCTGCGACGTTGCCGCCGCCACCTTACCGGAGAGCCTGTGGCGGAGCGGCCCTGCCTTAACTTTCAGATGCAGCGCTGCCTGGGACCCTGCCGCGGCGCGGCGGAGGTGCCCCCGGAGGAGTACAGCCGGCTTGTCGAAGAGGTGGTCCTCTTTCTCGAGGGAAGGCGCGGTCTCCTGGAGCGGCAGCTTGCTGAAAGGATGGAGCGGGCGGCGCGAAATGAGCGCTTTGAAGAGGCGGCCCGGTTGCGGGACCAGCTGCAGGCGGTCAGGCGCGTGGCCTCGCAGCAGCAGAAAATGCTTTTGCTGGAGAAAGCAGCGGATCGGGATATTCTTGCTCTTGTGCGCTGTGGTGACGCGGTAGCGGTGCATCTATTTGCAATCAGGGAGGGTAAAATGATTCGCCGGGAGCACTTTACTCTGGGAAAAGCGGCAGTGGATGCTGATGATGGCGAGGTGCTCGGTTCATTTATCAAATCATACTACAGCCGCGGTGCACGGCCCCCGAAAGAGATTATCCTTTCAGGTCCTCCCGGTGATCGGGAGACACTGGAGCGGTGGTTGAGAGAACTGGCGGGAGCGAAAGTGACTCTGACAGTGCCGCGGCGCGGTCCCCGCCGCAAACTGATTGAGCTGGCCCTGCGCAACGGGATGCTCAAGCTTCAGGACGAGCAAGAGCGGACGGCGCGCCGGGAGGTTCTACCGCTGGAGGAACTGGCCCGGCTGGTGGGTCTGGATCAGGCTCCCCGGCGGATCGAGGGATATGACATCTCTCACCTTCGCGGCGGTGCGGCCGTTGGGGTAATGGTTGTCTTTGAAGAAGGGCGTCCTTTTAAAGACGGCTACCGCCGCTTTCACCTGCGGAACACCCCTCCGGGGGATGATTATGCCGCTTTGCATGAGGTGCTGCAGCGGCGGGCGGCGCGCCGGGATTGGCCCCGCCCGGACCTCATGCTGATAGACGGGGGCAAGGGACAGCTTAACGCAGCCCGGAAAGCCTTGCAGCAGGCTGGTTTGACCGGCATGATCTTGCTGGCGCTGGCGGAGGATCCCGATCGGGTCTTTCTCGAAGGGGAGAAAACACCGCTACTCCTGCCGGCAAACAGCACCATGCTGCAGCTGCTGCAGCGAATTCGTGATGAGGCACACCGCTTTGCCCTGGATTATCACCGCCGCCTGCACAGGCAAAAAGCCGCCCATTCCAGGCTGGAGGAGATTTCCGGAATTGGACCGCAGCGCCGGGCTGCGCTGCTGAAACATTTTGGCAGCCTGGAGGAACTCTACCGCGCTTCAGAAAAAGAACTGGCCGGCGTCCCCGGTATCAGCGGGGCCCTGGCGGAACGGATTTACAGAGAACTGCATCTGTGAGAGGTCGGAAGTCCTAAGGTCGGAGGAATTCATTAACTTAATCAAAGCGGTCTTGATCACATGTTCCTCTCCACAATGTGGAGCGGACTTCGGTTGCTGTTTCACCCACGTTTGCCGGGCAATTCTTTAACGTCATCGGGGCGGTCCATTCCTTTTCAGATATTCTCCGCTCAACAAAATACCCCGGAAAGGCTGTGCCGCAGCATAACAGAAAACAAATCCGGATGGGACTGAAAACCCCAGTGGTTTATGCAGTTGTGAGATCATTTCACCGGGCCAACTGTTAAAGATCGCGCCGCCGCAATAGAGCTTATGTTATAATATATTTAATATAGTGATACAGGAGCTACTCATGTCTTATCGTTTGCTGGCTATAGATCTGGACAAGACACTTCTGGATGACAACTCTAAAATATCACCTCGCAACAAGCAGGCCATCAGCGAGGCAGTCAAAAGGGGTGTAATCATTACAATATCCACAGGCCGGATGTATCTGACCAGCGTTCCCTTTGTTAAGGAACTGGAGCTGGATAGCGACTGGCCGATGATCAACTACCAGGGTGCACTGATCAAGACTGCTGAACAAGGCAGGACTCTTTACCATCGCCCTCTGGCAAATAATCTTGCTATAGCAATAGCAGGGGCCGCTGAAGAAAAGGGCGAGGAAGTCTGCGCCTATATCGATGAGCGGGTTTTTATAAACCGGGAAAATCGATTTACATTTTATTACCGCAAAAACTACGATGTTGCCGTGGAGGCGGTAGGCCCTCTCGATAAATTTCTGGATCGGCAGGGCAGTGATCCTACGAAGATAACAATATTCAATTGGGATGGGGAATTTGAAGATATCCAGAAAGCTCTTAGGTCCAGTTATCCCGAAGAATTTACCATGATCAGACCTTATCCGTATTTTCTCGAGTTTACCGATTTGCGGGCCACCAAGGGGCAGGCATTACGAAGACTGGCTGGAGAGTTTGAGATTCGCCGGGAAGAGATCATCTCCTTCGGCGACAGCCAAAATGACCTTGACATGATCCAGTATGCCGGGCTGGGGGTAGCGATGGCTAATGCGCTGCCGGAGGTGCTGGCGGCTGCCGACCTCATCACCACATCCAACATCGAGGATGGCGTCGCCAGGGTAATCGAAGACTATGTTCTTGGCGGGTGAATAAATGGTTCGCAAAGATGCCATCCAGATTGTTCTGATTACCGGACTTTCCGGGGCCGGTAAAAGCCATGCGATTAACTGTTTTGAAGATCTTGGATTTTTCTGTGTTGATAATTTACCGCCCACATTTATCCCCAAATTTGCAGAACTCTGTCTCCAATCGGAAGGTAAGACGAATAAGGTTGCCCTGGTCTGCGATATGCGCGGCGGTGCTTTTTTTGATCACCTCTTCGAGGCTCTCCAGGAGCTGGAGGAGAACGACATTAACCACGAAATACTCTTCCTCGAGGCCGGCGACGAGGTGCTGCTGCGGCGTTTTAAAGAGACGAGGCGGAGACATCCCCTTTCCGACATGGGTCTGCTCGAAGCGATCCGGGCGGAGAGGCTGGCTCTGAGCGAATTGAGGGGGAAAGCCGACAAGGTCATCGACACCTCCCCGCTGACGCCGCGGGATCTGAAAGAGAAGATTTATGAGCTTTACAAACCGGGACAGAGAGAAAAGAGTATGCCCGTTATGCTGGTCAGCTTCGGCTTTAAGTACGGTCTTCCCCTCGACGCCGATCTGGTATTTGATGTGCGGTTTTTGCCGAACCCGCATTATGTCGATCATCTGCGCCCTCTGACCGGAGAAGATTCCCGGGTCAAGGACTACCTCTGGCGGTGGATGGTTACACATAAGTATATCCAGAAGCTTCAGGATCTCCTCGAATTTTCCATACCCTACTACATTCGCGAAGGAAAGGCTCAGCTGGTGGTGGCTTTGGGTTGTACCGGAGGGAGACATCGTTCTGTTGCTCTGGCCGTTGAGTTGGGGCGGCTCCTGGATAACCGCTACCGGATTTATGTCGAGCACAGGGATGTGCAGAAAGTATAGCGCCGTTCCCGCCCGGGATAGAGGAAATTACAACGGCTTAACAGGTTTGTCAAAAGGAGTGGTTTGATCATCTCCTTCACCAGGCAGGTCAAACAGGAACTGGTTCGCCGCGAGCAGGACGCGCCCTGCTGCAGGCATGCCGAATTGACCGCATTGCTGCTTTTACGAGGCTATTTAACCATCCGCCGCAGCGAATACATTCTAAGTATCGAAGTAGGCCATATCGGCCAGGCCCGTTACATTTTCAGCCTCTTTAAGGCAGCGGGCGCCGGTTCTGCAGCAGTGTTACAGAAACAAGAGCGCCGCCTGAAAAGAAAACATTATCTGGTGCAGGTTGCCGGGAGAGGGAAGATCATGCTTCTCTTGCAGAAACTCGGCCTGAACAACGGTTTCTTACCGGGCCAGCTGATCAGGGTGCCTCCCCGGGTCCCTCCGCTACGCTGCTGCCGCCGTTCTTTTCTTAGAGGCGCCTTTCTGGCCGGGGGATCGTTAAGCGCTTCCGCGGGATCGGGCTATCATCTTGAAATCAGTTGTGGTTCGCCGGAAGCAGCTCTGGTTTTACACAGCTGTCTCGATAAATTCAATATACACTCCTCTATCAGGCAGCGGCGGGGTTGCTATTATCTTTATCAGAAAAATTCAGAGGAGATCGCCGATTTATTACGAGTTATTGGAGCGGACAGCGCTCTTCTACGCCTGGAAAGTGCCAGAGTGATCCGGAGTATGCGCAGTCAGGTCAACCGCCTGGTGAATTGCGAAACGGCTAACCTGGAAAAAATTGTTGCTTCGGGGCAGCAGCAGCTGGCCTTGATCGATCGAGTGGATCAACACATAGGGCTGACAGGCCTGACCCCGGCATTGCGGGCGGCGGCAGAAATGCGGCGGCGTTATCCCGAAGCTTCACTGAGAGAGCTGGGACGGATGTTTGATCCTCCCCTGAGCAAGTCGGCAATGAACCACCGTTTTAGGAAACTGGCGATGCTTGATCGGAGTATTGATCACCTTAAAATCAATTTTCCTCCTGAAGAGAACATACATTAGTTTTAAGGAAAAGGAATTCCCGGCGACATCCGGGGCGCGGCGCCTTTAAAGCAGGAATATCCCGACTATTTGTCGAAATATGCACCGGGGAGTGACAGTGGTGAAACTTGATTATCAATTAAAAATAGAGCAAACCCAGAAGCTGATCATTACGCCGGAGCTGAAACTGGCCATCACCCTTCTGCAGTATTCCGCAATGGAGCTGCAGGATTATATTCAGGAGGAGCTTTTGAACAATCCTGTATTAGAACTGGGTGACAGTGAAAGTGAAGCCGAAGCCGTGGGGGAGGAAGGTTCTACCGAAAGTTCGCTTTCTGATGAGCCTGTGGAAGATGATTTTCCCTGGGAGGAATATTTCCGGGATATGGATCTGGATACGATAGGATATATTGCAAATCCTGCAGGCAGGGATTGGAGCGATTTTCCCACCCCTGACAGTTACGCCGACAGTTCGCGTACATTGATGGAAGAGTTACTGGGGCAATTGCGTTTGATGCGGCTTTCACCGCGCCATTACAGCCTTGCCGCCTATCTCATCGGAAACCTTGATCCAAACGGGTATCTGAGCAGCGATCTGGGCGAACTGGCCGATGCACTTGAAGTGACGTTGCCGGAAATGGAGACAGCGCTGGGGATTGTGCAGGGTCTTGAGCCTACCGGGGTTGCTTCCCGCAACCTACAGGAATGTTTGCTGCTGCAGCTTCGCACTATAGAAAATCCCCCGCCTTTGGCTGTCAAAATAGTTGAGCAATTCCTCCCTGCTGCTGCCGACGGTCGTTACCGACAGATCGCAGCCCGGCTCGGGTGTGATATCAAGGAAATTCAGGATGCAGTTGATTTTATCCGCACGCTGGAGCCTAAACCCGGTTCTACTTTTGGCGGGGTTTCAGAAAATCGCTATATCGTGCCTGATATTGTTGTGGAAAAGGTTGGCGACAAATACGAGATCGTGATGAATGACCAGATTGTTCCTCATTTGATGATCAGCCCTTTATATCAGAGGATGGTTCAGAGCGGCGCCGGGGATGAAAAACTTTCGGCTTTTATCAAAAACAAGCTTGAAAAAGCCACCTGGCTTTTGCGCAGCATCGAGCAAAGGCGCCTTACTCTTTACCGGGTGGCGCAGCAGATTGTCGAGATTCAGCAGCCTTTCCTGGATCACGGGATCAAACAGCTCAAGCCTTTGACATTGAAAGATGTTGCCGCTGCCGTGGGAGTTCATGAATCAACAGTGAGCCGCGCCACTGCGAATAAGTATATGCAGACTCTGCGCGGCCTTTTCCCCTTGAAATTCTTCTTTTCCAGCGGGTTAACCGGTGAGGGGGGCGAGGATATTTCTTCGCATAGCATTAAAAGTTACCTTCGCGAACTCATTGAGGAGGAGGACCCGCAAAATCCCTTCAGCGACCAGCAATTGACGGAGCTGCTTGAAAAGGATGGAATAGTTTTATCTCGTCGTACTGTTGCCAAATACCGCGAAGAGCTGTCCATACCTGCTTCTTACCGCCGGCGCAGACATTAAAGGTTGGAGATAGATGGCAATAGTATCGCAGTGTTCTAAAATGTTATCACCTTCAGTTTTCCGCCTCCCGGCTCCAACCCCCGACTTGACGTGCCCTGTTTATGCGGCCCTCTACCGGCTCTGCCCCGTTGTCAATGTACCCCTTCGCGTTTAAAGATCTCTTTTGTGGTAGAATAATGGTTGCCAAAGAAAATTAGCCCAGGGAAGGTGAGCCGCAGTTGAAACTCAGCGTGGCCGATGTTGAGGTAAAGGGGAAAAAGGTGCTTCTGAGGGTTGATTTTAATGTGCCCCTGGAAGGGGAGCAGGTGAAAGACGATACCCGGATCCGGGCGGCTTTGCCCACGATTACCGATTTGCTGCAAAGAGGATCACGCCTGATTCTGGTTTCCCATCTGGGGCGTCCCGGTGGCGAAGTCAGGCCGGAGCTGCGCCTTGATCCTGTGGCCGACCGCCTGTCCGAATTGCTGGGGCGAAACGTGCTCAAGCTGGATCAGGTTGCTGGTCCGGAGGTGCAGAAAGCGGCCGCTGAACTGGCCGGCGGAGAAGCCATGCTGCTGGAGAACGTTCGTTTTGCACCGGGCGAAGAAAAAAACGATCCCGGTTTTGCCCGGGAACTGGCGAAATCAGCCGATCTTTTTGTGAACGATGCTTTCGGAACAGCACACCGCGCACACGCCTCCACTGCTGGTGTGGCGCAGTATATCCCCGCTGTGGCGGGTCTTTTGATGATCAAGGAAATCGAGCTTTTGTCACGATGTATTGAACAGCCGGCCCGGCCCCTGGTGGCGATTTTGGGAGGAGCGAAGGTTTCCGACAAGCTCAATGTGATCCGCCGCTTCCTGGAGCTCACGGATACGCTTCTCCTGGGGGGGGGTATGGCCAACACCTTTCTTGTAGCTATGGATTATCCCATGGGAGATTCTTTTTACGAAAAAGGGCTGGTGGAAGGGGCCGGAGAGATTCTCAAAGCTGCTGAAAAAAGCCGCTGCTGCCTGCAGCTTCCCGTGGATCTTACGGTTACCCGGGAGTTGAAACCGCAGAGCGAATCCAGGATTGTCCCCATCGGAGAGGTGGAGGAAGGCTGGAAGGCTGTCGATATCGGTCCCGGGACAGCGGCCCTTTTTGACGAAGCGGTCGCCGCCGCAGGGACAATTCTCTGGAACGGGCCGTTGGGGGTTTTCGAAACAGCTCCTTTTCACCGCGGTACCGAGCGGGTGGCCCGCGCTGTAGCCAAAAGCAGGGCTTTCTCCATCATCGGCGGTGGGGATATTGTGGCTGCCATTGAGGGCTTCGGCCTGTCAGAACAGGTAAGCTTTATCTCAACGGGGGGCGGAGCCACCCTGGAATTTTGGGAAGGGAAGAACCTTCCCGGCATCGCTGTTCTGCAGGACAGGTAATGGTCCTTTATGGGGCCTTTCCTTTAAGCATGAAAAAAGTGGAGGGAAATATTAATGAGATTGATCATTGCCGCGAACTGGAAGATGCACAAGACAGCTGCGGAGACAGCGGATTTTTGCAGCGAGTTAAAAACAAGGGAAAAGGAGTTCCAGGGGGTGGAGCTCCTGATTTGCCCGCCCTTTACTGCGCTGGCCTCCGCTGCGGCCGCACTTGAGGGCAGTAGCATCAAGCTGGGCGCTCAGAACATGTTTTGGGAGTCGAAAGGCGCTTTTACCGGTGAAGTTGCTCCGCTGATGTTGAAGGAGTTTGGGGTGAGCCATGTGATCATCGGTCATTCAGAGCGCCGCCATATTCTGGGTGAGGATGATACCATTGTCCACAAAAAGCTGAAGGCGGCATTGGCCCATGGTTTTGTCCCGCTGCTCTGTATCGGTGAAAAAGAAGAGCAGCGCAACGGGGGTGAAACAGATGCGGTTCTCGAGCGGCAGCTCCGGGCGGCGCTGGAAGGATTTGAGCCGGGGACCTTAAATGATCTGGTAGTGGCCTATGAGCCTGTCTGGGCTATAGGAACGGGAACAGCGGCTTCACCCGATGATGCCGCTGCCGCTGCAGACCGGGTGCGGCAGGTTGTAGAGAGTATCCTGGATCGTGAAACTGCCGCCTCTCTGCGGGTGCAGTATGGAGGCAGTGTCAACGCCGGCAATATCGGCAGCTTCATCTCTCTTGGCGCAGTTAACGGAGCACTCGTCGGCGGAGCCGGCCTGGAGGTTGACTCCTTTGCCGCGCTTGCTGTTGCAGCGAAGGAGGCGGCAGGTTGCTGAAAGCTTCAGCCCTGGTAATCCTCGACGGGTGGGGCTGCCGCAGTGATACTGCCGGAAATGCCATCCTGCAGGCTCACACTCCGTGGATGGATCACCTGATGGAGAACTATCCCTGGTGTCTGCTCGATGCCGCCGGAGAAGCGGTAGGGTTGCCTGCAGGACAGATGGGCAATTCGGAGGTGGGGCACCTTAATCTGGGAGCCGGCCGTATTGTCTATCAGGATCTCAGCAGGATTTCCCGGGCTATTGAAGAGGGTGTCTTCTTTGAAAACCCCGTTCTGCTGGAGGCGATGCAGTGGTCGCATCAGTATAACAGTAATCTTCATCTTATCGGATTGCTTTCAGACGGTGGAGTACACAGCCACACAGATCACCTTGCAGCCCTGTTGGAAATGGCGGAGCAGCAGCAGGTGCGGCATGTTTTCATCCATGCCATTCTTGACGGGAGAGATACGCCGCCTGCCTCAGCCCGACTTTACATCGAACGGTTTCATAAACATAGCCTGGAGCGGCGTAAAGGTTTTATAGCCACCATCTGTGGGCGTTACTATGCCATGGACCGGGACAGGCGCTGGGAACGTACGGAGAAAGCCTACCGCGCCTATATTTACGGAGAAGGTAAGCAATTCACCGATCCCCTGCAAGCATTAGCAGAGGCATACAGCCGGGGTGAGACAGACGAATTTGTTCAACCGGTGGTGATCGCCGGCCCGGATGGGAGCCCGCTGGGCAAACTGCAGGAGAATGACAGTGTCATCTTTTTTAATTTTCGTCCGGACCGGGTCCGCCAGATCAGCCATGCCCTCACTGACTACGAGTTTTCATATTTTGATCGCGGCCCCGTTCCTCCGCGGCCTCGTTGTGTGACTATGACTGAATACGAGCGCAGTCTTCCTTTACCCGTAGCTTTTCCTTCCCAGTACCTGGAAAACACCCTGGGCCAACTCTACGGCGATGCCGGGTATCCCCAACTACGCATTGCCGAGACTGAAAAATATGCTCATGTTACCTTCTTTTTTAACGGAGGGCGTGAAGAAATCTTTCCAGGTGAAGAGAGGCTGTTGATACCTTCACCGAAGGTGGCCACCTACGATTTGCAGCCGGAAATGAGCGCTGCCGGTGTGGGTGGGGCGGCAGTGCAGGCCATCTCTGAAGGCCGGTACCGCTTGCTGGTGGTTAATTTCGCCAACGCGGACATGGTGGGCCATACCGGTATTTTTGAGGCGGCAGTAAAGGGAGTCGAAACAGTGGACCGGCAATTGGGTTTGCTTGCAGAAGCTGCACTGGAGCGGGGTTGGCGGATGATTATCTGCGGCGACCACGGCAATGCAGAGAAGATGGTGGACGCTTCGGGCGGTCCGCATACTGCCCATACGGCCAATCCTGTTCCCTGCATTATCCTGGGATGCAGCCGGGTAGAGCTGCGCGGGGATGGAAACCTGGCCGATATTGCGCCAACTATTTTGGAGCTGTCGGGCCTGCCCCGGCCTTCGGAAATGACCGGGAGCAGCCTTATCGCGAAGATGCAAGCCTGAAATTAACAAAAGATAATTTTGGATTAACCTAACAGGTTTAAAAGGAGAGTATCATGATGGAAGAACGGATCACAGAGATCAAGGCGCGGGAGATTCTCGACTCGCGCGGCAACCCCACGCTGGAAGCGGAAGTCTTGCTCCAAGGCGGCCGGCGGGGGCGGGCGGCGGTTCCCTCCGGCGCTTCTACCGGTGCTTTTGAGGCTGTGGAACTGCGGGACGGCGATAAAAAGCGCTACCTGGGCAGGGGTGTGCTCCAGGCGGTATCCAATGTCAACGATACAATCGCTCCCACTCTTCGCGGGTTGAGTGTCCTGGAGCAGCGTAAACTCGATGGGCTTATGATTGAACTTGATGGAACTCCGAACAAGGAGAAACTTGGGGCAAATGCCATTTTAAGCGTCTCGCTGGCTGCGGCGCGGGCTGCGGCAGCGATGCTCGATCTTCCATTGTACCGCTATTTAGGCGGTTTGCGGGGGGCACTGCTGCCGGTGCCCTTTATGAATATTCTCAATGGGGGTGAGCATGCGGACAACAACATTGACATTCAAGAGTTCATGATTGTTCCTGCCGGCGCGAAAAGCTTCGCCGCCGCTCTGCAGATGGGCACAGAGGTGTTTCACCATTTGAAAGGAATCCTGGCCTCGCAGGGATTGAACACTGCTGTGGGTGATGAAGGCGGCTTTGCCCCGGACCTTGAATCAAATTCAGCGGCGCTGGATCTGATCACCGAGGCAATTATTGCTGCCGGCTATCGCCCGGGAGAAGATATCTACCTGGCGCTCGATGTGGCGGCAACGGAGCTTCTGCAAGATGGCCGCTACCGTTTCGAAGGAGAATCATATACCGGGGAGGAGCTCATCGAATACTACTGCAGCCTTGAACAGCGCTATCCCATCATCAGTATTGAAGACGGCCTCGGCGAAGAAGACTGGAAGGGCTGGAGGAAGCTGACCGAAACCCTGGCAGCGAAGATGAAGCTTGTCGGTGACGATCTTTTTGTGACCAATCCTCAGCGTTTTGCCGGGGGAATAGAAAAAGGGGTGGGCAATGCCATTCTGATCAAACTGAACCAGATCGGCACTCTCAGCGAAACATTGGAAACCGTGGCCCTGGCTCATAGCTCCGGTTACGGCACAATCATTTCGCACCGTTCCGGTGAAACCGATGACAGCTTTATCGCCGATCTGGCGGTGGCTGTAGGTTCGGGGATGATCAAAACCGGCGCCCCTTCCCGGGTCGATCGCGTGGCCAAGTACAACCAGCTGCTGCGTATTGAAGAGTCACTCGGTGAAGGCGGACACTTTGCCGGCCGGGACATTTTAAAGAGCCGGCAGCGGTAAGAAAGCCTGATTTGCCGGGGTTCATCTTTTGTGGTAGAATTAGTCTGCGTTAGCTTTAGAGCGGGGGTGGCTCATGTATGTTGACAAATATTTTGATTGCACTGTACATGTTGGTCTGTATCGGTTTGATTGTATCTGTTCTGTTGCAATCGGGACGCAGCGCCAGCCTGGGGGTAATCGAGGGAGGCGCACAGAGCCTTTTCGGTAAGAAAAAAGGTCTTGACGACATCCTGGCCCGGGTGACAACGGGGCTGGCTATTGCCTTTATGCTATTTACAATTGTGTTAACAATCTTGCAGTAAACTGCAATTTTTTATTTGCCGCCCGGGCATGGAGAGATCAGAACCTGCCCTTGTTTATTTCCGGAGTGCCGGACAGGGCATCCATGGCTTTTGCTCTACGGCGACGTTAACCGGCGGATAATGTAAACACATTCGCAATATGGTTAATATTTTGGAGGAGAAACAGATGGAACGGGAAGAAGCTCTGGCACTGGTAAGGCAGCAGGTTAAGACAAAAAATTTGATCAAACATATGCTGGCGGTGGAGGCGGTCATGCGCCGCCTGGCCGTGGAACTGGGCCAGGACGAAGAGCTCTGGGCGCTGGCCGGGCTGCTGCACGATCTCGACTACGACAAAACGATGGATCGGCCCGAGCAGCACGGACTCCTGGGGGCGCAGCTTCTTGAAGAAAAAGGCCTGCCGGCCGAACTGATCCATGCGGTCAAGGCGCACAATGAGATGCTCGGGGTGGAGCGGCAAACACTGCTCGACAAGGCCCTCTACGCCGCCGATCCGGTCACCGGCCTGCTCGTTGCCGCCGCCCTGATCCATCCACAGAAAAAACTGGCGGCCATTGATCTTGATTTTGTGCTGAATCGCTTTAAAGAGAAGAGTTTCGCCCGCGGCGCGGACCGGGGTCAGATCGAAACCTGCTGTGAGTTGAACCTCACCCTGGAGCGATTCATCGCCCTGAGCCTGGAAGCGATGCAGTCGGCCGCCGCGGATCTGGGGTTGTAGCTGCCCGGACGCCGGCTCCAGGTCTGACTACGAAAATCAGGGGTCTACTGTTTTGTCTTGTCGCCCGTTGACCGGAGAGTGCCTCTTGAACTATATAGATTTACATAATCATATTTTGCCCGACCTTGATGACGGCCCCTCCGGGATGGAAGAAGCTGTTGAGTTGGCGCGGGCTCTGGTCAAGGCCGGTTTTTCAGACGTGGCCGCCACGCCGCACTGCTTTGAAGGGGAGCCGCCCGCCGCTTTGATCAAAGAGCGGTTGCTGGAGTTGCAAAGGGAGCTTCTTGCCGGAGGCATCCCCCTGCGTCTGCATTCTGGAGCGGAACATGTTCTAGAACCCCTGCTTCCCCGGCGTCTGGAGAATGGGGAAATACTCACGTTGAATCACAGCCGTTTCCTGCTGGTGGAGCTGCCCGCCTCTCAACCGCTCCCCCCCTACACCAGTGAGTTGATCTTTGAATTAAGGCTGCGCGACTGCTATCCCATCCTGGCTCATCCCGAGAGAGTGACCGCTTTACAGGAAGATCCCGGGCGGCTCTACCGGATGGTTCAGGCCGGCGCCCTGGTTCAATTGACCCTGGGCAGTATAACCGGATTGATGGGTCCGGCTGCTGCCCGTGCCTCTGCAATTTTTCTTTCCGCGGGGCTGGGTCATTTCCTGGCTACCGATGCGCACAGCGCCAGCCGCTTGCACGGCCTGGAGCGGGGCCTGGCGATGGCCGACAGGCTTTGTTTCCCCGGCAGCGCCCGTCTGATGCTGCAGGAGCGCCCGGCAGCGGTTCTCTCCGACTGCATGCCCGAGATACCGGGACCCCGTGATCCCGGCGCAGTGAAACCGGGGCGTCCCAGGCGCAGGAGGCGATATTTTTCCCGCGGGGAAAGCACCTGAGTCCCGGATCGCTGCTTTTCGACTGGCCGGGATCCTTCGGGAATAATGCAGGAATTAGACGATCGAAGACGAATATTTACCTGTTGGGGAAATCCGGCCCTATGTTGTCCCGGGCCGCCCGGCTATACCGGGGGCGCTCCGACCAGTTGACCGGACCGTGCATAACCGGGCCGGGCTAAGTGTTGACCATGAGCGCGGGGGGAAATTGTCTCCCGTTGGGGATGGCTGAAAAGGGGTGTATTTTTTGGAAGAGGAACCGAGTCTGTATGGAGTCTGGGAAGTAATCGCCAAGCGCTGGTTGTTGATCGTGCTGATCCCGCTGCTGGCGGCTGTTGTTTGCGCTTTCAGCAATGTCTATATTCTGACCCCTCAGTACAAGTCCACTACCAGCCTGCTGGTGATGAAACCTCCGGAATCAGCCCAGATCCTGTATCAGGATATCCAGGTCAGCCGCCAGTTGGTGAATACATACCGTGAAATCGTCCACAGCCGGCTGGTTTTGGACCGGGTGATCCACCGTCTGGACCTGCCATACGATATCACTGAATTGCGGAAGATCATCAATGTGGAGTCGGTTCACAACACCGAGATTATTACCATCAGCGTCATTCATCAAAAACCCGAAACGGCTCAAAAAATTGCCAATGCTGTGGCTTCCAATTTTATGACTCAAGTTATGGAAATATACCAGGTGAAGAATGTGAATATCATAGACCATGCCGCTTTACCCACAGTGCCTGTCAGCCCCAGGGTGAAGCTGAACACTGCCGTAGCTCTGGCTTTGGGGTTTGTTGTTGCAGTCGGCCTGGCATTCCTTTTTGAAAAACTGGATCGGACGATGAAGACACCTGAAGATGTTCAGAAATACTTGCAGATCCCCGTTCTGGGGATCATCCCGCGGATCGACAACTGAACTAACCGGAGAGAAAAAAGGACAAACATCACAAAAGGTAACTTGCGGCATTGGATGGAGGAACAGGATGAGAATTCAAAGAAAAACAGTAAACCGGCATAATCTGATTGCCTACGATGACCCCCGTTCTCCCGCTACCGAAGCATATCGCACTCTGCGCACCAACATTCAGTATTTCTCTCTGGACAGGCCGTTGAAAGCGTTGCTGATTACCGGGGCCAACCCGGGCTGCGGCAAATCGACGACATCGGCCAACCTCGCTGTAACCATGGCCCAGTCGGGGTTTTCTGTTCTGCTCGTCGACACCGATCTGCGCCGGCCGACTCTGCATAAATTTTTCGGCGCCTTCAATGACCAGGGCCTGACCAATCTGCTGGTTGACGCCACCAGGGAACTGCCCAGGCTGGTCTATCAGAGCAAGATGGAAAAACTGCACCTCCTGCCCAGCGGCCCCTTGCCGCCAAATCCGGCGGAACTTCTCGCTACTGAAAAGATGAGCAAAATGGTCAGCGTTTTTAGGTCAAATTATGATTACGTCTTTTTCGATTCGCCGCCTGTCATCGCTGTAACCGATGCGGCCATCCTCTCGCGCCTTGTGGACGCCACCATCCTGGTGATCGACCATAACGGGGCCACCCGTGAGGAGGCGGTTTTTGCCCGGGAGCAGCTGAACAAAGTGCAGGCCAACGTGATCGGGGCCATCGTCAACAATGTTCCGAACAGCCGCGGCTATTACCGCTATCATTACTCGTACTACTACGGCGATGCCAATACCCGGAAGCGCAAGAGAGTGGGATCAAGGAGAAGACAACACCGGGCAATTGAAAGTTAGGCTTTGTTCGGCTTTTCCGATCTGATTTTACAATGAGAGGAAGGTAAAGATGAAGAGAATCATCGTATTGTTAATTGTCCTGATGCTTTTCGCCTCGGGCTGCGCCCGCGGGGAAGTGGCAAAAGACAGTGAGGCGCCGCCGACAACAATAACATACGGCCAGATACTGACCAGGGAGAGGGAAGCGACGGTCCGCGATTATATCGCCACATTCGAAGAGATGGGCATGTTCGAATTTTATACCATGATCGAGAACGAGGACGCCCTGGAAATATGGCTGGATGTGGGCGAAGAGCCCATTACCCCTGATGCGGTAAAAGGGCTTACCGAAGGGATGATCCGAGACATTGCAGACCTGTTCAGCGGCGAGCTTTCCATTCGCCTGACTGCTCTGCAGAAAGGCGCAGACTCAGAAATAACCTACTTTGGAACCAGCGTATTTTTACCGGATAAGAAGGAGGTTGTTTACGAACCTCCCCAATAACTTCATTTTATCAATCAACCCTGCGCGGGCACAGCGCCGCGGGTTAAACCGTGTAGGGAAGCCCTTGAAGGAGTCATTGTCTCATGGCTAAACCGGAATATACGCACGAGAGCAGCGAAACAACCTTCCTGGTCTTTCTCTTCGGAACGCTGGAATACGATGGGCGGGTGCAGCGCTTAACCGGAGTGCTCGGCTCCCTGGGCCGGGTCTGCCTCGTCGATGTGGCGGGGACAGGGATCGCGGCGCCGGGCGGTGTAGCGGAGCGGCGAGCTGTGTCCATGCCCGCCGGTGCAGGGGTGCTGCGGCGGCACCTGCGCTTCTGGCGGATCGCCCTGGCGACGGCGTTGCGCCGCCGCCCCCGCTTCGTGGTGGCCGAGGATTTCTACACGACCTTTCCAGCCTGGCTGGCTGCGCGGCTTACCGGGGCGAAGCTGATCTATGACGCCCATGAGCTGATGATCCCCGACCCGGGGCAGCGGCAGGGTTGGCGCTACCGCATCTGGTACCCCCTGGAAAAACTGGCTGTGCGGCGCGCAGTGCTGGTGATCGCCGCCAATGAGGAGCGGGCCGGGGCCATGCAGCGGCATTACCGTCTGCCCCGCGCCCCGGTGGTGATGCAAAACTACCCCCCCCCGCGGGAGGAGCCTGTTGATCGGGAAACAATTCTGGAAAGGTACCCCCGGCTGCGCCGCCGCGGCCCGGAAGATCGCCTGCTCCTCTATCAGGGCAATATCCATCTTGAGCGGGGGCTTGATCGCTTCATCCGGGCGCTGGCCTACCTGCCGCGGCCTTACCGCCTGATCATGGCCGGCGGGGGCCCCCACCTGGCGGAACACCGGGACATGGGGCGTTCCTTTATGGAGGCCGGCCGGCTGGAGTTCCTGGGGCTCGTCGAAAACGGGCTTTTGCTGGAACTGGCGGCGGTGGCCGATGTGGGCCTCATCGCCTATCCCTTCCAGGGGCGGAACAACATCTATTGCGCCTCCAACAAGGTATTCGAGTACCTGCAGGCGGGGATTCCCGTTGTTTCGACCGATCAGCCGCCGCTGCGCCGCCTTATTGGGGAATACTGCATCGGCGCCCTGGTGGGCGAGGACGATTCCCCGGCCCGGGTGGCGGAAGCGATCCGGCAGGTGGCGGAAAACCCTTCTCGCTATCTTGCGGCCCGCTCCCCTTTTTTACGGAAACACCGCTGGCGGGATGAGGCGGCGCGGGTCCGGGGGGAGATCGCTGCGCTTTTGGAATAGCTTTTCCGGCCGGTTCACGGGCTCTTCTGACAAAGGGAGGTATGGCGGTGCAGTTCGATTTCTATATCCTGTTCTTTACCATTCTGGGATCGCTGCTCCTGGGCAGCTTTTTTATATTGGCCGTCCGCGGACGCCGTCAGCGCCTGCTCCTGGGCGGTTTTCTGGCCGGCTACCTCTTCTACAGCGGTATCGGCATGGCTTATCCCGAAGTGCCCTTGAGCTACCTCTTCTTTTACTTCAGCTTTTTTATCGCTTTTGCGCTGGCCTTTTGGTTTTTCAGCGCTGCCTTTGCCGGTGTAAGTGAGCCCGCCGATCGCTTTTTGACCCCGGCGCTTAACCATGTCGAGACCCACGCCCTCTGGGCGGTGGTGATCTGTCTTTACCTGCTGCTGCACCTGCTGCCGCTGCTCTACCCGGAATTCCGGCTGCACCATCTCCTCGCGCCGTCGCCGCCTGACCTTATTACTGCTCTCGTCAGGCGCTTTGAACCACGGGAGACAAATATTCTGCTTAAACTGGCTGATTATATCCGCTTGTCTTTGATGCCTTTCTTCTATATCGCCCTCTTTCGCTACCGGGGCAACCTCAAGCGGATCCTGTTCCTCCTGCTCCTGCTCAACTATATCCGGCATGTCGATGCCGGTTATGTCGGCCGGGGCTATGTGATCATGGATCTGGCGCTCATCGGGATATTCATCTGGGAGAGCCGCCCGCGCAGCCGCCGCCTGCTCGTTGCTGCCTCAGCGGCGCTGCTGCCCCTGCTGCTGATTGCCTCTTACATCTACGGCATGGTCCGGATCGGGGGGACCGTGGGTGCGATCAACCCCCTCGAAGCAATCGGGCGGGAGTTGGAGCTGGAAATGAGTTTCTTTCGCAGCGTGGGATTGCCTCTCCTTGAATCAGGCTCGCGCGTTGATCTGGCCGCTTACTTCAAGTGGCTGTTTACCCTTCCCCTTCCCAAGATCATTACCGGTGAAATTGAGGTCGCCCGGATCAATTACGATATTGCGCGAATTGTCCTGGGGCTGGACCCCGGCACGCGGGGCTGGTATGTGGCCCTGTCCGGATTGCTCGCCGAATCCATCTACATATTCGGATCCTATTTTTTCTGGCTGCATGCCGTATTTTTGGCATTCCTGGCCGCCCTGGTGGGCAGGCTGCTGGAGCGAACGCCGCAGCTCGCTATCTTGAGGATATATGTTGTTCTGCTCTTTACTTATGTTTTAAACCGGGCCGGCGTCTCCGCCCTGCTGCCGTACCTGATCAACAACTTTCTGCTATTCTATATCTTTGTGCTGGCCGGCGTTATGGGGATCCTGGGAAAAAGCGGGGAGATTCCCCCCGCCGGTCTCCAGCAGGGGGAGAGGCCGCCCGGTGTGATCCTGCGCGAAGCGGGGGATCGCCAAATGACAGCCGCGGGGCGGGGTGCTTTCGAATGAAAAGAGGGCGCCCGTCAGGGCGGGGCAAACGACCGCAGGGGTGAACTGTCTTTGCCCTCGTGGTCTGATTAAAAAGGGCTTTACCCGGTGTTGCACATAATGACAGGAAAGGTGAACAATGAGGATGACAGGGCAGGAAAAATTGCGGATACTCATCCCCTTCAGGCATTATCTCCCTGGCAGCAAATTCGGCGGTTCCGTCCGCTCCATCGCCAACATGGTAGAACATCTGGGCTCCGGGTTTGCATTCCGGGTGATCGCCTATGATCGCGATATCGGCGATACCCGGCCCTATCCCGGAGTCAATGTGAACGGGTGGCGGAGTGTGGGGCGGGCGCAGGTCTACTACCTTAAATACAGGACAGCGACATTTAAAACTTTGCGGAAACTCCTTCAGGAGGCAGACTATGATCTGCTCTATTTCAACAGCTTCTTCGCCTATCCCTTTACCATTGTTCCCCTCCTCTTGAGAAAACTGGGGCTGATTCCGGCGACACCGGCCATCGTCGCTCCCCGGGGTGAATTTACACCCGGGGCCTTCCAGATCAGGAAATTCAAGAAAAGCGTTTATATGGCGCTGGTGAAACTGATCGGGCTCTACGACGGTGTGATCTGGCATGCCAGCAACGAGCTGGAGGAGCGGCATATCCGGCGCTGGTTCGGCCGGAAGGCGCGGGTGCATATTGCTCCCGACCTGCCGGCGGTGATCGATCCGGAGGAGGAGCCGCCGAGGGGTGAAAAGCGGGCCGGGCATTTGAAGGCCCTCTTTTTGTCCCGCATCTCTCCCGAAAAGAATTTGCTGGGGGCGCTGCAGATGCTGAAAACCTTTCCCGGCCGGGTCGCATACAACATATACGGCCACCGGGAGGACAGGGCTTACTGGGAAAAATGCAGGGCCGTTCTTGAAAATTTGCCCGGCAACATCTCGGTCAATTATCGGGGTGTGGTCGACTTTGACGGGGTGAACCGTGTTTTCAGGGAGCATGATCTGCTCTTTTTGCCGACGACCGCCGAAAATTTCGGTCACGTCATTCTCGAATCCCTGGTCAACGGCTGCCCGGTGCTGATCAGCGATCAGACACCCTGGCGGGACCTGGAGAGCAGCGGTGTCGGCTGGGACATCCCGCTGGCGCAGCGCGGGCGCTATCTCGAGGTGCTGCAGCAATGCCTGGAGATGGATGCGCAGACTCACCGGGCCTGGTCGGACAGGGCCGCGCGCTACGGGCTGCACTTCTACCGCCCGGACAAGGAGATCGGGCAGAACCGGCGCCTCTTCGCGGAAGCTGCGGGAGACCGCCGGGCTGCGGCAGAAACCCCGGGCGGCGCAGATGGAACGGGCGGACAGCCGCCCGCGCCTTGATCGGGCGGCGGCGGCGCCAACTCTTTCGCAGCAAGGTTTTATTTTCTTAGATGGATGGGGGGGCGGATCATGTCCCGGAAGATCAGGATTGCCGTTACCGGCGGCTCCGGCTTTATCGGCGCCAACCTGGTGCAATTCTATGCCCGGCGGGGCTCCTGCGAGATCCTGAACCTGGATCTGGCGGAACCCCCTTGCCCCGAACACAGGCCGTACTGGAAATGCGTCGATATAAACGAGAGCCCCCATCTGGAGCGGGCGCTTCTGCAATTTGCCCCCCACTGCCTGGTGCACCTGGCGGCGACGACCGATCTGCGGGGCCGGACGCTTGATCATTACCGCTCAAACATGGAGGGCGTGGCCAACGTTATCGCCGTCTGCGAAAAGTTGCCCGGGCTGAAAAGGGCGCTCTTTGCTTCCTCAAAGCTGGTTTGCAGAAACGGATGCAGACCGAAACACGACTTTGACTTCTGTCCGGACACGGCCTACGGACGCAGCAAGGCGGCGGGCGAGAAGCTCGTTTTGAACAGCAGCCTGGCCTGCCCCTGGATCATCCTCCGCCCCACCTCCATCTGGGGCCCCTGGTTCGGGGAGCCGTACCGCAACTTTTTCAATATTGTCCGGAAAGGGCTCTACCTGCACCCCCGCGGGGTGCGCTCCCTCAAAACCTACGGCTACGTGGGCAACACTGTTTACCAGATTGACTCCCTGCTCCGCGCTCCCGGGCAGGCGGTGGCCGGCAGGGTCTTCTATCTGGGCGACTATGTTCCCCTGGAGGTGTATGCCTGGGCTTCGCTGATCAGTAAATCCTTCGGGGTCAGGGCGCCGCTGCAGCTTCCGCAGCCCCTCTTGCGGATCATGGCCCGCTGCGGCGATCTGCTCCTGCGGGCGGGCCTGCGCAGGGTCCCCTACAGCACTTTCCGCCTGGAAAATATTCTTGCGGAGGCGCTTTACGACCTGGACAACTTGCGGGAGCTTTGCGGTGATCTTCCATACACACTGGAGGAGGGCGTTGCTGAAACCGCGGCCTGGCTGAAGGCGCACCACAGTTCCGCCGGGTGGTGGAGCCGTTTCATCGCTGCCGGTCGCCGGTTCCTTGGTAGGAACGGGCGGTGAAACAGCTGCCCGCACCGTTATCCTCCCCGGTCTGCCGCTCAGGTGTTCCTGCTGTAAAAGGCAGGTCGGGTATCTGCCGGTTAAATTTGGCCCTGATCAGCTGCCCTACTTTGCGCAGCGGTTTCAAAAAAAAGAGGTATGGAAAGATGTTGTTTCTTCTCATGGCTTTGAAACACTCACTGTTGGCCTTGATGATCGAGCGGATGCTGTTGTTGCTGACCCCGGCCACCCTCATCTTGATCAGGATCTCCGGCAGGTAGGCCGTCTTGATGCCGTATTTTCCGATAAAACGATACATCAACTCGCTGTCGGAGGCAATGCAGTAGCCCGTATCGAAGAGCCCGTATTTCTCATAGACCTCTTTTTTGACAAACAGCGCGGGGTGGGCGGGCAGCCATCCGTATTCCAGCCGGGCGAAAGATCTGCAGGCGGGCTCGACCCACAGCCTCCTGATTATTTGCGGGTTGCTCCTGTCCACAAGGGCCACATCGCAGAAGCAGCCCTCGATGCTGCTGTCGGCGCCGAATATGGCGGCTATCTTCCCGACAGCCTCAGGGCAGCAGTAGAAATCATCGGAATTGATCAAGGCAATGATATCGCCGCCGGCCATCCCGATGCCCTTGTTCATCGCATCGAAAATGCCTTCATCCCGTTCCGAGATCCACCTCAGGCTGCCGTCAAAGTGGGGCTCGTATTTCCTGATGATCCCGGTTGTGCCGTCGTCGGATCCGCCGTCCACAATGATATATTCCATATTGGCGTATGTCTGCTCCAGCACCGACCGGATCGTCCACTCGATATGGGCGGCGCTGTTGTAACA
>CAZQEV010000008.1:17041-28731 GCA_964592135.1 uncultured Syntrophomonadaceae bacterium | reverse complement strand
GATTCGCCCTGGGCCAGGGTGATGGGGCTGTGCAGTGCACCGGTGGAGACGGCGAGGACTCTGTTCAGCTCTCCCGCCCGCATCCGCCTGTATATATGCCCCAGCACCACCACTCCCGAGCAGGCGCACCCGCTGCCTCCCGCTTCCACTTTCTGGACTGCGGGGTTGTAGATCATGAGGCCGCAGTCATTGTAGTTTCGCTCCGGGAAATAGCCGCTGCGGGCCAGCAGTTTTTTCAGCAGTCCCGATCCGACCCGGCCGAGGTCGCCGGTGACGATGAGATCATAATAGTCGGGGTTGCGCTGCAGTTCCTGGAAATGCATGATCAGCGTGGAGGCCGCCGCCGGCGCCATGGCGGCGCCCAGGCTGAAAGCATCCTTTTCCCCCAGATCGACGGCTTTGCCCGTGGTTATGGCGGTGATCCGCGGTGTCTCCCCACCCGCCGCGCTCACCACCGCCGCAGCGGCCCCGGTCACGGTCCACTGGGCATGGCTGGGTCGCTGAAAGCCGTATTCTGTGGGGTAGCGAAACTGGCGCTCCGCGCTGGAGTGATGGCTCGAGGTGGCCGCCAGGACGTTGCCGGCAAAGCCGCCCGCCACGAGCAGGGCCCCCCATGAAAGCGCCAGCGTCAGCGTTGAGCAGGCCCCGTAAAGGCCAAAATAGGGGAGACCCAGCGCGGCGGCGCTGTAACCCGAGACGGTGATCTGGTTCAGGAGATCGCCGGCCAGGAAATAGTCGATATCATTGAGATTGATATTTCCTTTTTCCAGCACCCGGGAGCAGGCCTCCTGAAGCAGCTTCCGCTCGGCAGCTTCAAAGCTCTTCTGGCCCATGCGCGCATCCTTGAATACAAAGTCATAATCGCTCCCCAGGGGCCCTTTCCCCTCCATGGGCCCCACCACGGCTGCGGTGGATGTGAGATAGGGCGGGGGATCGAGCAGGATGCTCTGCCGTCCCACTTTTTGGCTCATCTGTTTTCCTCCACTTCCTGTGAAAGGCTGCCTCCTAGAAAAAAGCGGAGATCAGGCCGACGATAAAGGCGGTGATCACGCCAAAAAGGATCACCGAGCCGGCCAGGGAGAACATCCGGGAACCGACGCCCAGCACCAGCCCTTCTTTTTTGAACTCAAGGGCAGCCGCTGTCATGGAATTGGCGAACCCTGTCACAGGAATGGCGGTGCCCGCTCCGGTGAGGTGAGCCAGATGATCGAAGACTCCCAACCCCGTCAGCAGCGCAGCCAGGAAGATGACGGTAGCCACAGTGGGATTGGCCGCTTCTTCAGGTTTAAACCCCAGGGCAATGTAGAGGTTTTGAATCGCCTGACCGAGGACACAGATCGCTCCGCCGCTGATAAAGGCGGTCACGGTGTTGCGCAGCAGCGGCGGAGCGGTTTTCTCTTTCCCGGCAAGCTCCCGGTACTCTTCGGCGCTGATGTTCAGCTCATCGGGAACGGCAGACATGAGATCCCCCCTTCAGCTTAACGATCCTGACGCACGCCAAAAGCAAGCTTCAGGTTGACCTTGTATTCTCTGATCTCCCCGTTGTCCAGGCCGGCGGTCCAGTTAACCACCTCGACACCGGTAATTCCGTCGAGCGTTTTTGATGCCTCCCTGACAGCGCTCTGCATGGCATCATCCCAGCTGACAGTCGATTCGCCGACAAGCTCAATAACCTTGGCCACTGTCGTCAATGCAGTCATCTCCTTTGTCTCTGTGGATTTTGTAATTACGGTAGAGAGCTGATTTCGTCATTACAGGGTAGGAACGGCGGGGCTGTTCCGGAGGAGCTGAAAAGAACAGGTAGAGCAGCAGTCCGGAGAGGATCATAAAAAGCGCTGTCCATACCAGGATCGCGGCAGATTTTCCATCGCCCCAGGGAATCGTTTTTCCCTCCAGAGAAATCAGTTTTCAGCACGATTTTAGTATGCAGTAAACCGGCTATTTTATTCCCCGGGCAGATGGGGCGGGACGGGACGGATGGATCGGTGCGGTGCGGATCAGGTCGGGGGAGCGGTGAGCCCCGGCGTTGAGCAGGTTGGGGCAGGGCGGGATGGAGTAGAAGTAGAATCGAGCAGGGTGCGAGGGGATGCGGGGGGTGCGGCGGAATGCGGCTCTCTTCAGCCTTCGGGCTGCATGTAGGAGCGCAGCTGCCGGAGGATTCTCTTTTCAAAGCGAGAGACCTGACGCTGCGAAAGAAGAAGACGCCGGGCGATCTCAGCCTGCGTCAGCTCTTCAAAAAAGCGCAGGGTGATGAGCCGGCGTTCCAGGGGGGTCAGCTTCATGATCCCATCGGAGAGGGCCAGGCGCTCAAGCAGGATCTCCTCTTCGCTGCGCCCTTCCCCGCATGCGAGAGCCTCCTCTTCAAAGGAAGCGGGCGGAAGCGATGATTCCATGATCAGGGCCACCTCTTCAGTGGCAATCCCCAGGGCTGCGGCCACTTCGCCCACGGTGGGCTCACGCTGCAGGGTTTGCATCAATTGCGCGCGGCAGCCGTTCAGCCGGCGTGATTGTTCCTGCAGGGAACGGCTGACTTTCAGCGGGGAGCTGTGCGAGCGGCGGTAGAGGCGCATCTCCCCTTCAATCCAGGAGAGGGCGAAAGTTGTAAATTTTACTCCCCGGGCCGGATCAAAGCGCTGCGCCGCCTTGAGCAGGCCGATCATCCCGGCCTGGCAATAATCATCCCGCTCTGCGCTGCGGCAGGCCAGCCGCCGGGCATAAGCGCCGACCAGCGGCTCCAGCTGTAAAAACAGCTGCTCTCCGGCCTCTTCTTCCCCCTCCCGGAAGCGCTGCAGCAGTTCCTGCAACTGCTCCTCGGACATGGAGTTTAATTCTCCCTGCGGCGGGAACGGATCACTTTGGCCATGGTCACAACGGTCCCCTCTCCCGGAGCGGAGCGGAGGTCGAATTCGTCCATAAAATTCTCCATGATCGTGAATCCCATCCCCGAGCGCTCCAGTTCGGGCCTGCTCGTATAAAGAGGCTCGCGGGCCTGCTCCAGATTCTCGATCCCTATACCCCTGTCGGCAACCTCCACTGTAAGCCTGTTTCCCTCCAGGCAGGCATGGATCGTGACCGGCCCGATCTTCTCCTCATAGGCATGGATGATGGCATTTGTCACCGCCTCGGATACGGCGGTTTTGATATCGCTGATCTCCTCCAGGGTGGGGTCGAGGCGCGCGGCAAAAGCAGCGACGACCACGCGGGCAAATGATTCATTTTCAGAGCGGCTCTCTATCTCGAGCTTCATGAATGTGCGCGTTGTTACCATATTATAACCTCCTTGCAGGCGGCGCCCCCAGGAGCAGGTGCTGCAGCGCCTCCGCTTCGCGCTCAAAGAAAGGGATCATCCGGGCCAGGCCCGAGATCTCCGTGATCCTGGAGATGGCGGCAGGGACTTCGCATACGGCCATGCGGCCGCCTTTTGCCGTGATCTTGCGGTAGCGTCCCAGGAGGGCGCCCACACCGGAGCTGTCCATAAAGGTGATCCCGCCCAGATTGAAGAGCAGGGAGCGGGCCTGCCGGCGGGCCGCTTCCCCGTCGACTTTCTCCCGCATCTGCTCGGCCTGGTGGTGGTCCAGCTCCCCCTTCAGGCGGACCAGTAAAATAGAATGGCGCAGAACAAACTCGATCTCCATGGCTATCCCCCAGTGCAAAGATGATCTCTATCCATTGGAAATTAGTTCTGCACTTATCAGATTTTTCCTGCAAGCCGGCAAAATTTTCGACACAGGGGCCGCCGCCGGACGGCGCGGTCCGCTGCCGCTGTTTTTCTTTTGTCCGCTCACAAAAAACCGTCCCCTGGAGGGAACGGTTCATCACCACCGCTGCCCGGCGCCTGCTCAATTGGATCCTTTTCTCTTGCCCGGCCTCTCATCACTGACAAAAATTTGCCGGGAAAGCGCCGCTTTGCCGCCCCGGGACAGATCCATAAGGAACTCCTGTTCCAGGGGAAGCGAAAGATCCGCGTTCAAACACCGCTTCTCTTTTCGCGCGGACTAAATATGTGAAATTTCTTTTCTCAGATGGGGGATTGATCGACCCCGGTCCCGGCTGAATAAGCGCTAGCGTCCGAACTTGATGAAGCGGTAAAACAGCCGCAAAAAGAGTGTGCCCACCGGCGCCCGGCGAATATCGCTGCCCGCGACCAGGTCTATCCCGCTTTTCTCTCCCTCGCCGTAAGAGACCACGATCTGCCCCACTTTCTGTCCCTTTTTCAAGGGAAGCTCCAGCGGAAAAAGCTGCACCTCTTTTTCATATTTCTCCTCTGCACCGCGGGGCAAAAGCAGGCTCAGGTTTTCTGCTGCAATCACGGTAATTTCGGGCGGCGAACCCTTTTCCGCAGGCAGGACAGTGACCACGGTTCCCTTTTTGATCACCGGAAGGCTCTTGAAGTTGCTGAAGCCGTAATCCAGAAGCATGCGGGCGGCATCGTAGCGCTCCTTTTCGGTGCTTGATCCCATGACCACCGCCAGGAAACGGGTTTTCCCCCTCTGGGCGGTGGCGGCGATGCTGTTCCCCGCATCGGGCGTAAAGCCGGTTTTAAGGCCGTCGCACCCCGGATAATCGATGACCATGCGGTTTGTATTGCTGAGGTAGACCTCCCCGGAGCGGATCTGATCTTTAAGAAAATGCTCATCCATCCAGATGGTAACCCACCGGTGGATCCGGGGATACTCCAGCAGCGCCAGGCTCATGAGCATGACATCATGGGCGCTGCTGTAATGGTCCGGATCGTGCAGACCGTGGGGGTTGCAGAAATGGCTCTGCTCCATCCCCAGGCTGCGCGCCTTCTCGTTCATGAGCTCGACAAACCCTTCCACGGAGCCGGCCAGGTGTTCCGCCACGGCCACTGCGGCATCATTGGCCGAACCCACGGCTATTCCGATGAGCAGGTTCTCCAGGGAAACAACGTCCCCGGCGCTCAGGAATATCTCGGAGCCCCCCATGGAGGAGGCCCGGGCGCTGACGGTTACCGCGTCATCGAGCGATACCTTCCCCTCAGCCAGCTGCTCCATCACCAGGAGCAGGCTCATGATCTTGGTCAGGCTGGCGGGGTAAAGTTTCTCTTTGCTGTTTTTTTCCCAGATCACTGTGCCGCCGTTTGTCTCCACCAGCAGGGCGGCCCCGGCTTTGATCTCCGATTCCGGGAGCGCCGGCTCCTCAACTTCAGCCGCTTCGGCAAAAGAGAGAGCGAGAATAGCAAAAAATAGAAGCAGTGGGATGATCAGGCGCATCAATTTCACCGCTCTTCTCCCCTTTCATTTTTTACTATTTTCCCCAAGGCCGGCGAAATCATACCGCAGAAGTTACTTACAACGGCGCCCGGCGCCAAATCAAGTAATAATGCCAATAATACCCAAAGTTACTTATACCGGTGCCCGGCACCGGTGTAAGTTAAGTAAGGAAGGGGGTGCCGTGGGGCGGGGGGGGGATCTGCAGCCAGCGGGCGGCGGAGGCGCCGAGGTCGGCAAAGGAGGAGCGGGTGCCCAGGTTGCGGCTCCGCCGCAGCGAGGGGCTCCAGGCGATGACGGGCACATGCTCGCGGGTGTGATCGGTGCCCGGAAAGGTGGGGTCGCAGCCGTGGTCGGCGCTGATAAATAGAAAGTCCTCCGGGCGGAGTAAGGAGAGAATAGCGCCGAGATGTAGATCGAAGCGCTCCAGGGCGCAGGCAAAACCGCGGCTGTCGTTGCGGTGGCCGTAGAGCGTGTCAAAATCACCGAAAGTGGCCCAGATAATCCCGCCGGGGATTTCCTGAAGCAGGCTCAGCAGGGCGGCGGCGGTGGTTTCGTTGTCGCCGCCGGGCCGGTGCAGGGTGATGCCGCGGTGGTTGAAGACATCGGCGACCTTGCCGATCACGGCTACGGGGTAACCGGCCGAGGCGGCATGGTCGAGAAGGGTCGGCTCCGGCGGAGAGAGGGAGAAATCCTTTCTCCGGGCGGTCCGCTGAAGGGCGCCCGGCGCACCGGTGAAGGGGCGCGCAATGACCCTGCCCACACCGTGCTCTCCCTGCAGGATGGCGCGCGCCGCGGCGCACCAGGCGTAGAGTTTCTCCACGTCAACGATCTCTTCATGGGCGGCAATCTGGAAGACGCTGTCGGCCGAGGTGTAGACTATGGGATAGCCGGTCCGCAGGTGCTCCTCCCCCAGCTCCTCGATGATCTCCGTCCCCGATGCAGCGATGTTGCCCAGAACAGGCCGGCCGATGGCTTTTTCAAAAGCGCCGATGATCTCATCGGGAAAGCCGTGGGGATAGAGGGGAAAGGGCTTTGTCAGGACGACACCGGCAATCTCCCAGTGGCCGCTGGTGGTATCCTTGCCCACGGCGCGGGAGGCCATGCGCCCGTAGTATCCGGCGCCGGGCAGCGGTGCGGACCCGGCAGAGGCGGGCAGGCCCGTTGAAAGTGAGAGAATCTCCTCCAGGCCCAGTCGTTGCAGGTTGGGCAGAGCCAGGGGGCCCTCTCCGGAGATAACATGACGCAGGGTGTTGGCTCCTGTGTCCCCGTATGCCCCGGCATCGGGAAGCGCCCCCACGCCGCCGCCGTCGATGATAACAATGACCGCCCGCCTTGGCCCCATCATCCTGCCCTCAGGCGCGCGGGTGTGTTTTATCATAAACTTCACGGATTTTGCGGCGGGTGATCTGGGTATAGATCTGGGTGGTGGAGATATCAGAGTGGCCCAGCATCTCCTGGACGGAACGCAGGTCCGCCCCATTTTCCAGGAGGTGGGTGGCAAAGGAGTGGCGGAGTGTGTGCGGGGTGATCTCGCCGCCTATTTTGGACTGCCGCGCATATTTCTTCAATATCTTCCAGAATCCCTGCCTGGTCAAACGGCGTCCGTGGTGGTTCAGAAACAGCGCCTTATCATCATTCAGCTTCAGCATTTTCGGCCGGCAGTTGCACAGGTATTCCCCCACATAATTCACGGCGACAGAGCCGATGGGGACAATCCTCTCTTTCATCCCCTTGCCCCGGCAGCGCAAATATCCCACCTCGGGGCTGAAATCGATCACATTTAAGGAGACGAGCTCTGAAACGCGGATCCCCGAGGCATAGAGCAGTTCGAGCATGGCTCTGTCCCGCAGGCCTGTCCGGCTGTCATCCCGCGGCTGGCGCAGCAGCCGGTCCACCTCTTTTGCCGTCAACACGCGGGGCAGCTTCTTCTCGATCCGCGGCGCTTTTACGAGCTGGGCGGGATTGTCCTCCAGCAGATCTTCATGTACCAGGAAATTGAAGAAAGAGCGGATCGAGGCCACATTTCGTGAGATCGTGGAGGGAGCCCGCCCCTCTTCTTTCAGTGCCAGAAGATAACGGGTGATGAGCGAGCGGTCAATTTTTGCCGGTGAGGTGACCTTTTCCTTCTCCAGGAAAAGAAACAGTTTTTTGAGATCACGCCTGTAGGATTCAAGAGTGTTCCGGGCCAGTCCCCTTTCTACGGAAAGGTAATGGGAAAAATGCTCAAGCCATGATTGCATCAATCAAACTGCCCCCACATATGAAAATTCTTCAATCTATTCCACAACCGTGCGAGAAAACCCTTTTTTACGCAGCGGCTTTACAGCTATTTTTAAAGAATTGCCGGAATCAAAATCTTTAAAAAAAACGGAGAAATGAAAGCTTCCACCAGTACGGCCGCCGCCGTCAACAGCCCCACCAGGAAGAACATCATGGAATAAGGCCCCAGATGTTCGCGCAGGGAGCAGGAACGTTTCTCCAGATAACAGCGCAGTCGAAGCCAGGAAAAAGAAAATCCGGTGACGCTGCCGGCAATAAGCGCCGGAACAAGAATCAGATTGTGCGGCAGCAGTGAACCGGCGGCAAAAAGAACGCCCCGCAGCGCAGCCCGCTGCACCAGGAAACCGACGGTAAAGCCGAGCGAAAAACCCCGCAGCCCCACCAGGGCCGCAATAAGGGGAAAGCCGCATAAAAATATGCCCAGAAACCACGTCAGCAGCAGAAACCGGCAATTCAAAAGCAGGGCCTGGCGGAAAAGAACCGCCTGATCGATCGTCCCGGAGCCGTCCAGGTTCTCGATAAAAGAGCCGAAATAGCTGTTCAGCAAGAGCTGCTGCTCTGCCCCCAGTCCCCGCAGGGCCAGGGCCCCGGCCAGTACACCGCCGGTGAAGAGGGCGGTGATAAGAATATATGTTCCCATATTTTCCCGTAAATATTCCTTCAGATCGCGTCCAATCTCGTCCAATTCGCCGCCCCCCGCCAGGAGAATTCGGTTATCTTTATGCGGCGGCGGGGTTGTTTATGCTGTGAGCAGGGCGGCAAAGTGCAGGGCGATGATCGTCTTGGCATCATGAATCCCGCCCTGGAGAAGAGCCTGCTGCGCTTCGGCCAGATCGATCCAGAGAGGCTCCAGGAGCTCGTCCCCCTCGGGGGCGGGCGCCCCTTCCGTCACTCCCTCGGCCAGAAAGAGATAGATTTTTTCATCGCAAAAGCCCGGCGAGGTGTAAAACCAGGCCAGCTCTCTCCACTTTCCCCCGCGGCAGCCTGTCTCTTCAGCCAGTTCTCTTTGGGCGCAGGAGAGCGGTTCTTCCCCCGGCTCCAGTTTCCCGGCAGGCACCTCCAGCAGGATCCTCGAGGCGGCCTGGCGGTATTGCCTCACCAGGAGCAGGCGCTGCTTTTTGTCCAGCACCAGAACGGCCACTGCGCCGGGGTGTTCCACGATCTCCCGCAAAGCCGGCTCTTTGCCGCCGGGGATCATCACCCTGTCCCGGCGGAGATTTACAATGCGGCCCCGGTAAAGATAGGTTGATGAGAGCGTCTGCTCCCTGAGTTTTTTCTCCTGCTGCTCCACGTTCTTCCCCTCTTTCGCTCATCTCCGCCAGCCGCAGCGCCGCAACAGCGGCGGCGGCAGCGGCCTCAAAAAAGCAAGGATCTTCCCGGTAACTGCGCCCCATGCTCTCCACCGCTCCCAGGTCCAGCCGGCCCATGATCTTCTCCAGCGGCGGCGCCTGCAGCACCTGCAGACGGTGGCGCCGCAGCAGGCCCCTGCCGGCCAGCTGATCCAGGCAGAGCCGCAGCCGCGGTGAATCCATCCGCGGCAGAGCCAGCAGCGCCGGAGAAAGGGCGGCCACGTCCAGGGCGGTCAGGGTATGATGGCTTACCCCGAAGTGGCGCCGCCGGCGCTCGGCAAAGGAGATCCGGGGGATAAATACCGGCGCCCCACCCAGGGCGTTGACCCGGTTCACATGATCGCCCGCCTCCATGCCGCTGAAGCCCAGCCGGCTCGCTGTGCCGATGCTGCCGGGCCCGGGGCCGAGGATGATAAAATCGGCTTCCACCAGGCTGCGGCAGGCGGCCAGGGCGGAATAGACATTCACCGCTTCAAGGCCTCCTCCGAAAGCATGGCCGCAGGTGACCGTGCCGCTGAGCAGCCCTTTTTCCTGCAGCCGGGCGATATTCCGGCTGAAAGCAAGAGGCAGGGCTGTTCCATCGGTCATGATATAGGCAATCCGGCAGGAGGGCCGGAAATATTTCAATACCGCAACGGCTGGTGTGACCATGCTGTGCAGCTCACCGATAAGCACAGGTGTTTTTTCGAGGTTTTCGAAGCGGGACAGCCGCTGCCGGCAGCGGGCGGCATCCTCTTCGCAGCTGAGCACGCGCATTTGCCAGGGCGTATAGCACAGTTTCATAATATGGCCGCAGCCCTCAAAGCGGGGCAGCGGGCGGCTGTAGTTGTATTCGACAAAATGATATCCGCCGCTGCCGAGCGCCAGGTGGAGCGCAGTTGTATTCAGCAGGAGCAGATCTCCCGCTCTTACCGGGCCCGTTAGAAAATTGTAATTGAGCGCTCTGCTTTCGCCGCCGTCAACAAGCACACACACCTCGCTGACCCGGCCGCACCGCTCTTTAACAGCACCGGCCACAGCGATCTGGTGGCGGATCATCTGGTCGGTTCATACCACCTTTGCTAATATTCTCCACAGCCGGCGGATTGTCCTCTAAAAATAAACATGGAGCATAGATCCCGGAGAAGCCGACATGTTCAGGCAATCTTCTCCCGGCGGCGGCCCAGGCCATCGAGATGGCGCAAAATGCGGTTGCCTTCTATAATTTGACTGAGTGAAAAATACTCGCAGAATAGATGAAGGGCCGCCCAGAAGAGGAGCAGCGCCCCCTGAAGGGGGAGGGAGAGGCAGGCCGCGGCGCACGATCCCAGGGCCGCCCCGAGCATATTGGAGCCGCAATCCCCCAGCATTCCCGAGGCCTCCAGGTCCAGGGAAGCAATAGCCAGAGCTCCCGCCATCAGCGGCAGCAAGTGCCGCGCAGCGGCGGTGTGAGTCCCGGCCATAAATATGATCAGCACGGCGCCGGCGAAGAAGAGCTTCAGCGCCCGCCCGGGACGGCGGTCAAAGAGGTTGATCCCGTTGGCGCTCAGCAGGATCAGCGGCAGCACCGCCAGCCGGCGCCAGGCGGGGAAAGGGAGCGTCCCGGTGAAGAGGAAAGCTGTAAGCAGCGCCGTGATCACCTTCAAGAGACCGCCCGTCAGCCTGCCCCGCTTCCCGGCGCCGAAATGACCTTTCAAACCGCTGGTCCTGTCGCAGATCAGATCGTCCCAGAGACCGAGAAAAGCAAAGCCGGTCAGCAGAAAGGAAAAGGCCGCCGCCGCGGCCCCATCGGCGCCGCCCCGCCAGGCCGTCACCGCTGCAGCGGGCAGATAGCCCAGCAGCAGGGCCGGGCCCAGGGCCGGGGAGACCGCTTTGCCGCGGTAGTTCGCCTTGACCATCCTGCTGTTGTTGTAGAAATCGATGAGCCGGCGGCCCAGGACAGCGGTCCAGAGCGGAGTAACGAGCAGGGCGGTGATTCCGGGATAGTCGAACAATTTTAGCGAGCCGCTCCCCCGGGCCGCCGATCCCGGCGCCGCCAGAGTTCCCGCAGCAGGGCAACGCACTGGCGGCCCCGGTGCAGGAAGGCGGAGGGCTCCCTCCCCCTTTCGCGATGCGACATCAGTGTAGGCACCTCCAGGATAGGGCAGCCGTGCTGCAGCAGGTCCAGGGTCAGCGCCATTTCCAGGCCGAAACCGCGCGGTGGAAAAGAGAGCAGCCCCAGCAGATCGCGGTGGAGAATCCTCTGTCCGGAGAGGGGCTCGCCGGCCCGCCAGCCTGTGAGACGGAAGATGGACCATGCCGCCAGCCTCTTCACAAGACCGAAACCGCCCCGGCGGCGGCCCGGAGGAAAAGAGGCTACCGTCATGGAGGCCCTGCCGTCGGCGATGGGGGCCATGAGCTTCTGCAGCTCCACCGCCGTGTCGCCCAGATCGGCATCGACAAGGGCCAGGTAGGGCGACCGGGCGAACTTCGCCCCCAGGAGAACGGCCGCCCCCTTGCCGCGGTTGCCGGGAAGCCGGATCACCTGCGCCCCGGCGGCGGCGGCTTCCGCCGCGGTGCCGTCGACAGAGCCGTCATCCACCACCAGGATCTGCCCGACCCGGGGCACCCTCTGCAGTGCGGCGACGGTGCGGCCGATATATCCCGCCTCATTGAACGCCGGTATGAGCACATCGAGATCCATGTCAATCGCCCCCCGCCGCTGCAGCCGGCAGCAGCCCTTTGCCGGCGCTGTCAAAACCATAGTGGCCCTGCGCATCTCCGGCCAGCATCATCAGCAGGGCGAGCTGCCCCCAGTATGTATCGATATTGTCCACCAGGCTCGGCTCCGGACCCATTGCGGGCAGAT
>CAZQEV010000008.1:0-16941 GCA_964592135.1 uncultured Syntrophomonadaceae bacterium | reverse complement strand
AGGATCAGGCAGCAGTCGGGGGGCCGCTCAGGCGCCCCGCTTACCTCTATTTGCATCTCCAGCCCCGGCGCCTCCAGCCCTGCCGCGGCGACTCCTGCGGGAAGGGAGAGCAGATGGGGCAGCGCCGCGGCATCCGCCGGGGGACGCCCCTGATCCGCCTTCTCTGCATTGCGGGGAGCGACGGAAACAACGGTCAAGTCGGCGCCGCTTTCCTGGAGCAGGGTCCTGATCTGCTCCGCCTCTACCGCGCAGCGGACGAAGAGGATTATGCTCTTCTCCGCCAGCGCTTCGCCGTAGCTGCGGGCCATCAGCGGTTTGATCTCCTCATTCCAGCGCTGCAGCTCCTTCTCCTGCAGCCCGTTAAGCTCTTTCAGGCGGCCCAGCTGCTCCTCCATCAGCTCGATAATACCGCGCTGATTGGCCACGAGGATGTTGTCGCCGAAAGAGACCCCGATGAGAATCCCCAGGGCCAGGGCCAGAAATACCGCGCCCATTGCGATTAAGTATTCCCGGTAGTCTAAGATAGAATCACCGCCTCAAACCCGGACTCCGGGCATCCTGTTAGAGAAGCAGCTGCAGGCGAAAGATCAAAAGACGGAACAGGTGCCGCAGGGGAGGGGAGAAGAAAGCCATGGTCAGCAGGGGGCTCAAACCGGCGCAGATGGCCAGGGGGAGCAGAAACCCCGCGGCCCGCGGCTGGTAGAGACGGCTGACCCCCTTGGCATCAACGAGCCGTTCGCCCACTTTCAGGCGCACCAGAAAGGTGCTGGCCATTCCCCGCCGTCCCTTTTCCAGGAATTCTGTGGCTGAAAAATGCGTTCCCACGGCCACGATAAGGGCCGCCCCCAGGTCATGGGCCAGCAGCAGGGCTATATCCTCGCTCGTTCCCGGAGCTCTGAAGAGGTGATAGTTCAGGCCGAGCCGCTCCAGCCTCCCCTGCCCCGGAATGCCCCTGCCGTCGGCATAAGCGTGCACCACGAGTTCGCGGGCCTGCTGCAGCGCCTCATCGCTCACACTGTCCATGTCGCCGATGATCAGGTCGGGCCTGAGGCCGAATTCCAGGATGGCGTCTCCGCCGCCGTCCACACCGACGAGGACGGGCCTTTTTTCTCTGAGGTAGCTCTTCATGGCCCGGAGATCCTCGCGGAAACCCTTTCCCCGGATCACCACCACCGCATCGCGATTTTTGAAAGCGGTCTTCAAAGGCGGGGGATTGATGCTCTTTGTAATCAGAGCCCGTTCCCGGTAGGCATAATCCAGGGTGTTTACCAGGAAATCCTCCACGATCTCCCCCCGCCGCAGCAGCGAGTCCCGGTAAACCTCTTTGTACACACTTTCGGTCAGCTGCTCACCGCGCCCTATTTCCACTCCCCGGCAGTAAACCGATCCCCCCACGACCCTGACCATCTCTCCTTCAGGCGCCGCCGCATAAAACTGTTCACCCAGGTTTTCCACAAGATGCACCTTCCGGCGGAGCAGCTGCTGCAGCGCCGCCGGGGGGAAGAGTCCGCTGCAAAAGGAATCCACGTTTAAAACCGCCCTGACCCCGCAGCGCAGCAGCCCTTCCGCTGCGGTCCAGTCCAGGTCCCGGTGAGCAATGAGCGCGATCTCTTTTCCGCGGAGCCGCTGGATCAGCTTTTTTGTGGAGCGGTCTTTGCGGATCCGTCCGGCCCGGGCATTCTCTTCTTTTCGCTTATGTATGCAGTGAAACATCTTTACACTCACACCCTTGTTTAGTGTTCCCCCATCTCCTCTCCACATATTAAACAAATCAAGCCAATCCTTCCGTTAAGGTGCTCCGTTGTCAAATATAAGATTGCGTGTTATGTCAACTCGAGAGCATAAATCTATTCCGTTGCGGACAATTTAAAAAAGCCTCACCGGATTGGAAGAGCCTCACAGAAACAAACATTTCAGCAGCAAACCGGAAGGAATCGTAGATAATTATGAAACTAAAACGGCTCAGATACCTGCTCTTACTCATTCTCATTGTCACCCTGTTCTGGACGGCGCTGACCAGCTGGCGGCTGCAGGCAAACACCATCGAGAATATCAGGATTTACCAGGGCGGATCGTATTATGTAAACTTGCGTGTCCCCTTCCTCTATGTGCGCGGCGACCGCGATGATGTGATCCTCTTCAACGGCAGCCCGCTGCCGAAGGATCTGAGCCGGGTCAATGCCCCCATCAGCCTGGTGGGAAACAGCCTGGGAGAGGTCAGCCTTGAGTTTTCACTTTTTGGCTGGATCCCCTTGCGGCGGGTTACGGTAAATGTGCTGCCGGAGGTTGAACTGATCCCCGGCGGACACTCCATCGGGATCAAGCTGCACTCGCAGGGCGTCAACGTGGTGGGCTTCTACTACTTCAGTGTCTCCGGAAAGAGTCTTTCACCGGCCCGCGAGGCGGGGGTTAAAATCGGCGATATCATACTGGAGATCAACGGGAAAAGTGTAGAAGACGCCCCCGGGGCGGCCCGCCTTCTGGCGGAAAGAGAGGGCGGCCGCGTCAGGCTCTCCATCCGCCGCGGCGACGAGACGATCCGCCTTTCGCTGACCCCCCGTTACTCCCCTTCCGACGGCGCCTATAGGATCGGCCTCTACCTGCGCGATTCGGCGGCCGGGGTGGGCACACTGACATTTTATGATCCCAGGACAAAGCGCTACGGCGCCCTGGGGCATGTTATCCTCGATTCCGACACCCACCAGCCCATCAACCTGAGTGAAGGCTCCATTGTCAAGGCGAAAATCATCAATATCAAAGCGGCCCAAAGGGGGCAGCCCGGTGAAAAAACAGGGGTTTTCGTCGACAACAGCCTGGGCAGCATCACCAAAAATACTCCTTTCGGCATTTTCGGGGGAATCGTCGATTTCCCCAAGCTCGATTCGCCCTACGGGAATCCGCTGCCCATGGCCCTGGCCACGGAGGTGGAGACAGGGCCCGCAGAGATCCTCACCGTAATTGAGGGAGAAAGGATCGGCAGCTATGCGGTGGAGATTGAGAAGACCTCCTACCAGGCCACTCCGTCGGACAAGGGGTTGATCGTGCGGGTGGTGGACGAAGAGCTGCTGCGCAGGACCGGAGGCATCGTCCAGGGAATGAGCGGCAGCCCCATTATCCAGAATGGGAAAATTGTCGGCGCGGTGACACATGTTTTTATTAACGATCCCACGCGAGGCTACGGCATTTTTGCAGAATGGATGTACCAGGAGGCTGAAATATTTACCAATAATTAATAATATTTATAATTGAAAGAAGGATTTTACATTCCTGTGTCGAATTTTTTATAATGTTCAACCTATTACAAGCAGGGAGGTTAAAAAGTGTTAAGAATAGTGGTGGCGGATGACAATCGCGAGTTCAATGGATTGCTCACTTCGTTTCTTTCGATGCAACCTGATTTCGAAGTGATCGCCAGCGTTTTCAACGGAAAGGAAGTTCTGGAGCTATTCAAGGATAACCGGATCGACGTACTCATTCTAGATATAATCATGCCTCATCTGGACGGTATCGGTGTAATGGAGGCGCTGGCGGAGATGGAGCTGGAACACAGGCCTCATGTGATCATGCTGACAGCTTTCGGCCATGAAAGTATTACCAGGAAAGCGGTGGACCTGGGAGCGGCCTACTATATTTTAAAGCCCTTTGACATTGAACAGCTGCCCGGGAGGATCCGCCAGCTCGGCAGCAGCGATGTTGTTGTCCGCGAAACCGGGCTGACCGCTGCTGTCGCCAAGAAAAAAGCTTCGCGGGTTCCCCTGGAGGAAGAGGTCACCGAAATCATGCACCAGATCGGTATCCCCGCCCATATCAAAGGCTATCTCTACCTGCGCGACGCCATAATCATGGTTGTGGAGGATATCGACCTGCTGGGCTCCATTACGAAGATCCTGTACCCTGAAATTGCCGATCGTTTCGACACCACGCCCAGCCGGGTGGAAAGGGCAATCCGCCACGCCATCGAAGTGGCCTGGGCCCGCAACAGCGTTGATGTGATCAAAAAGTTTTTCGGCTACACCATCAAGTCGGAAAAAGGGAAGCCCACAAATTCAGAGTTTATCGCCATGATGGCCGATCGGATGCGCCTGCGCAACAAAACCCTCACCGCCTACAACTGATCTGCAGCAGAAGTTACTTACACCGGTGCCGGGCACCGGTGTAAGTAAGTCGCTGTGTTTAGGGCTGTGTTTTAGTTGAGGTTGTGGCGGTTTAGTTTCTCGTAGAACCAGGAGCGGCTCAGACCCAGGATGCGGGCGGCCTTGCTCTTATTGCCTCCGGACTTCCGCAGCGCCCGGAGGATGGTCTCCCGCTCCAGCGCCTCCTGTTGCGACCGGTAGTCTTCAAGACTTTCTCCCGAAGGCGCCTCTTCGCCCCTTCTTCCCGCCGCCGTCCCTTCGCCCTTTCGCCGCCGCAGATGGGGCGGCAGATCCTCCGCCTCGATCACCGGGGCGCCGGTAAAGTTCATGGCCCGCTCCACGGCATTCTCCAGCTCGCGCACATTCCCGGGCCAGCTGTAATCCTGCAGGATCATGAGCGCCTGCTCCGAGATATCCTGCACCTCCAGGCCGAAAAGGGCATTGTATTTCCTTAAAAAAGCATGGACCAGGGGCAGGATATCCTCAGGCCGCTCCCTGAGCGGCGGCACCGGCAGGGAGATCACATTGAGGCGGAAGTAGAGGTCTTTGCGGAAATCGCCTTCGGAGACTTTCTGCTCCAGGTCCTGGTTCGTCGCCGCAATGACCCGCAGGTCGACACGCCGCGTCTCCGTGGCGCCGACGCGGTCAAAGGTGCGGTCCTGCAAAAAGCGGAGCAGCTTTGCCTGCAGCGGCAGGGGCAGATCGCCAATCTCGTCCAGAAAAAGGGTCCCCCCCTCGGCCAGTTCGATGCGGCCGGGCTTGCCCGATTTTTGCGCCCCGGTAAAGGCGCCGGGGGCATAGCCGAAGAGCTCCGATTCAAGAAGGTTCTCCGGGATGGCGGCGCAGTTTATCTTCACAAAGGGCCCGTCGCGGCGGGGCCCGTCGTAATGGATGGACTGGGCGAAGAGCTCCTTGCCCACGCCGCTCTCACCCTGCACCAGGACCGTGGAGAGGCCCTGCGCAGCCAGGCGGGCTTCGCGCTTGAGGCGCTCCATGGCCGGGCTGAGGGTGATAATATCGTCAAAGCGGTAGGGCCGCTCCCGGTACCGCTCTTTTTTCAGCTCGGCCTGGAAGTGGGCCAGGCGGTGGTCCATGGCCTCGAGGCGGCGGGCCAGATCGCGCAGCTCGTCAACACGGCGAAAACTGATCTTCCCCACAGCCCCGATGACCTGTCCTTCGCGCACGATGGGCAGCCTGGAGACGACATAGGGCTTGCCCTCGATAAACTGAATATCATTCAGCTCGGGTATTCCTGTCTTCACGATCACCGGGAGCCTGCTGTTCTCGAGGATCTCATCCACCGGGCGGTGCAGCAGCTCTTTCTCTTCCAGGCGCACAAAATCGAGAAAGGAGCGGTTGGCCAGTATGACCGCACCCCTCTCGTCCACGACCACGATGGCGTCGTAGCCGATATCGAGGACGGTCTGCAGCGTCCGGTTGAGGCTTTGCACGCTGCCCAGCTCCTCGGCGATCTGCTCCAGCTCGGTGATATCCTGAAAGATGGCGATGCCCCCGGCAACGCGCCCGCCGTCGAGAAGGGGGGTTTTGTTGACCACTGTGGCCGCCCCGCCGTAGGAGTATTTAGCCCCGATCTCCACCGTTCCTTTCTGGAGCAGCCGATCCATATCCAGGCCCGGCAGCAGCTCGTCGAGGCAGCGGCCGGCGGCGCTCTCGCCGTCAAGGCCGAAGAACTGGGCGGCGGCGCGGTTGATCAGGTTGATACGGCAGGAGCGGTCCACGGAGATGAGGCCGTTGTGCATGGCCTGGTAGACCGCCCTCAGGCGGGCGTTGAGCATGCGCTCCTCTTTGAACAGCGAGGTGATCAGCTCCACCTTGGTGAAAAGCCCGGCCACGGAGCCGTCTTTCTCCACAACCACGCCGGTGCCCACGGGGATGCGGTGCACGGTGTCGATGACCTCGCTGTAGCTCAGATCCACGGGAATCTTGACCACATTGCGGTTGTAAAATCTAGAGACAGGTTCCTCCAGGGTGCTCGCTTTGAGGAGGGCGTCGTAGAGGTTTGTCTTTGTAAAAATGCCGGCCAGGGTGCCGTCGTCATTCAAAACAGGCAGGCCGTCACGGCGGCTGCTGCGCAGCATCCGCACCGCCTTCTTCAGGGTGTCGCCGGGACAAAGGGTGGCATAATCCCGGGTCATCATATCAACAAGCCGCATCTCTATTTCCCCCCGGGACCGGGTCCCGTTTCTTTCTTGAAGCGCTCCGCCCTTTCCAGCAGGCTGTCCACATGCTCCAGGCCGGCCCTGTCGATGGCCGCTCCGTCGAGCATGCGGGCGATCTCCCGGCGCCTCTCTTCGGAATGGAGCTGCGCCGCCCTGGTCAGGGTGCGCTCCCCGGCGGGCTCCTTGTAGAGGTGCACATGGTTGTCGGCCATGGCGGCGATCTGGGGGCTGTGGGTCACGCAGATGATCTGGTGATGGCTACCCAGCAGGGCCAGCTTCTCGGCCACAGACTGGATCGCTGCGCCGCCGATGCCGGCGTCAACCTCGTCGAAGATGAGTGTGGGGATGCGCTCCTCTCCGGCAAAGACAGTTTTTATGGCGAGCATGACCCGCGACATCTCCCCGCCCGAAATAATCTTCGCCAGGGGCCTGGGATCTTCGCCGGGGTTTGCCGAGAAAAGGAATTCCACCCCGTCCATTCCCCGGGGGGTGAAGCTCTCCAGGGGGGTCAGCTCTACGGTAAAGAGCGCTTTGGGCATGGCCAGTTCCCGGAGGATATTTCCCAGGGGCTGCTCCAGGGACTGCGCCGCCTCGCGGCGCAGCGCGCTCAGCCGGCGGGAGGCCTCTGCAAGCTCCCCGGCAGCGGCGTCGATCTCCCCCTCCAGCTCCCGGGCCAGAGTCTCGCTGTTCCGCAGCCGGTCCAGCTCCTCCTCTGCCCCGCGGCCGAATTCAATTACCTCCGCCAGGGTGCCCCCGTATTTTCTTTTCAGAACCTGAAGCTGCTCCAGGCGCCGCTGCACCGCCGCCAGTTCGGCGGGATTGTATTCAAAAGCCGCCCGGTAATCGCGCAGCTCAAAGGAGACCTCCTCGATCTGCGCCGCCGCGCTTTCAAGCAGCCCCACCAGGGGGGCCAGTTTTTCATCAATCTGCGCCGCCTCCCGCAGCCGCCCCCTGGAGAGAGCCAGAATATCGACAAGGGGGGGAATCTCGCTGCGCTCGTCGCCGCTGTAAATTGCGCCGTAGGAGCCGGCAACAAGTTCGCCCAGCTTCTCCGCGTGGGCCAGGATTTTTTCCTCTTTCAGCAGCCTCTCCTCTTCGTCGGGATCGAGCTTCGCCGCTGCGATCTCCTGGATCTGAAAGGAGAGGATATCCATGCGCCGCTCCCGCTCGGCGCTGTCGTGCCCCAGGGAGGCAAGCTGCGCCGTGAGCTCCTGCCTCCTTCTAAAAAGGCTCTGCACCGCGCTGCGGGCTTGCGCAGACCTTTCACCGCCAAAGGAGTCGAGCAGATCGCGGTGGTAATCAGGCCGCAACAGCGATTGATGCTGATGCTGGCCCTGCAGATCGACAAGGAGCCGCCCCAGATCTTTCAGAAAGGCGATGGTCACCGCCCTGCCGTTCACCCGGCCGACGCTGCGTCCGCTGCGCGACATTTCCCGGGCAACGATGAGCGCGCCTTCTTCCCACTCAATGCCCGCCTCGTCCAGAAGAGCCTTTATCTCCGCCGCCGGAGCGGCGGGGCACTGGAAGATCCCCTCCACAAAGGCGCTCTCCTCGCCCTGGCGGATCTGCTCCGTAGAGGCGCGCTCGCCTAAAAGCAGGTTGATCGCCCCGATGACAATTGATTTTCCCGCCCCCGTCTCACCGCTGATCACGTTCAGGCCCCCGGCAAACTCCAGGGTGAGATCATCGATGAGGGCGAACTGCGAGACCCGGATCTCAGCAAGCACCTGGCGCCTCCTCCTTCCCTCTCTGCGGCGCTTCTATCCTTTTAACTTCTGATGCAGCAGCCTGTAAAAAGAGTTGTCTCCGAAATGAATGAGTTTCACTTTCTGCGCCGCTTTTTTGACCACAACCTCATCATTCTCTTCCAGGTCAAAGCCCACCTGCCCGTCTGCAGTGAGCACTATCTGAGCCTGGCGCGACTCCACCCGCATCCGGATCTGCTCCTCTGCGGTAACGATGACGGAGCGGTTGTTCAGGCTGTGGGGGCAGATGGGGGTGATCACGATGAGTTCCAGGGAGGGGTTCACGATGGGCCCGCCGGCGGAGAGAGAGTAGCCGGTGGAGCCTGTCGGCGTGGCCACGATCGCCCCGTCGCCTGAATAGCTCTCCAAAAAATCATCGTTGATGAATGTGTTCAGCGTGAGAATCCTGGAAAAGGGCCCCCGCGAGATGACGATATCATTGAGGGCGATAAATCGCTTCAGCACCCGCCCCCCGCGCTGCACCCCCGCTTCGAGCATCATCCGCTCCAGGTAGTGATACTGTCCCGCGATAATATACTGCAGGTAGCGGTCGATCTGCTCCACCTCGATCTCGGCCAGAAAGCCCTTGTGCCCCAGATTGATCCCCAGGATGGGCACATCCCAGTGCACCAGATCGCGGGCCGCCCTGAGAATGGTCCCGTCGCCGCCCACAACGATGAGTATCTCCACCCGGCCGCGCCAACTCTCCAGGTTCTTTGCCAGAGAACCGGGGTCCTGGCAATCGGCCTGCCCTGAATCTGCGGTCAGCAGCAGGACCCGGCGCTGTTCAAAAAAATCGCATACTTTTTCCACAACGAGTGCTGTGTTCTCTTTTTGCCAGTTTGGAATCAATCCGATGCCCCGCATGGCGCCTCCTTTAGAAAATGGAACCCCTGATCAGTTGTCCCAGAAATACAATGCCTACGATGATGAGCACGATGAGCGCACCTTTCCAGAGCAGCCGCTCCCTGCCCCCCTCTGCGCTCTCATAGTCAAAGCGAACCTCCTCCAGCCGCCCCTTCTCTTCATGATAGAAAAAGATGCCGTCCGTCTGAAAGAAAAGGGAATCCAGCAGCAGCTCCCGCCGCAGGGCGGATCTCACCGGCGCGTTGCCTCCTTTGATCACCTTTACGAGGAAACTTTCGCCGCCCCGGGAGACAATGAAGTCGCCTTCATAATTGAAGCTCTCTCTTTTTCCGCCCAGAGTCATGGTCACCGGCATCGAGGGATGGATCTCCTCCAGCCGGTAGCCTCCGGCCTGCAGTTGGCGCCAGGCCTTCTGCTCCCGGCGGGTCAGCGGGCTTGCGGCCCGCCGCTTCTCTTTCGAGCGGCGCCGCCCCTTCCGGCGGGCCAGGTAGATCATGAGACAGGCACCGGACAGCAGCAGCAGCCAGAGATAATCCTGCCAGCGCAAGCGATCACCACCCGGCGTTCAGCTTTATTCTATATTCGCCGGGCTTCTTTCAATTCCTTTTTCATCAAGGATTATTTTACCAGTTCGCTGTGGGCCCCGCTGACCACGGCGGCGATCTTTTCCGCCAGGCCGGCCCGGCAGGTGCAGGCGCCGCCGCTCCCCTTCAGGTGGAGAAAAAACTCTATGTTGCCCCTGGGGCCGGGCAGGCGCGAGTAGCTGAGCGCAGCGGTGCAGTATCCCGCGGCGCAGGCGAAAGCGGTGAGTCGGCCAAGCACTTCCCTGTGCAGGCGGGGATCGCGGATCACGCCCTTGCCCCTGCCGGCATCGCTGCGTCCCACCTCAAACTGCGGTTTGACCAGGGCCAGCAGTTCAGGGATGCCGCTCTCCCTCAAGACAGGCAGGACCAGCCGCAGCGAGATGAAAGAGACGTCGATGACCGCCAGGTGGGGCATTGCGGGAAGATCCTGCGGCTTTAAGTTGCGGATGTTGAAGCGCTCCATCACCGTCACCCGGGGATGGCGCCGCAGGCTCCAGTCGAGCTGACCGTAACCGACATCAAGGGCGATGACCCGGGCGGCGCCGCGCTGCAGCAGGCAGTCGGTGAAGCCCCCCGTGGAGGCGCCCACATCGAGGACGGTGCGCCCCTTGACCTCGAGCCCCAGATCCTCCAGCGCTCCGGCCAGTTTGCCGCCGCCCCTGCTGACATAGCGCTGCTGCGGCGCTTTAATCTCAATCTGCGCCCGGCGCGGGTAGAGCATGCCCGGCTTGGAGCAGATTTGCCCCTCCACAAGGACGCGGCCGGACATGATCTCCGAGCGGGCGCGGTTGCGGCTGAGCCCGGGAAAGCGTTCCGTGAGCAGAACATCCAGCCGCTCGCGGCCCCGCTCCCCCTCCCTGTTCAACGCGCTCTTTCCCGCGCCCCGGCGCCGGCAAGAGCGATCGCTTCCCGGCGGATCCCCGCCGCATCGAGTCCGAGGAGCGAGAGGATCAGCGCGCGCGGCCCCTGCTCCACAAAGCTGTCGTCTACACCCAGGCGCCGCACCGGCACGCTGAGCCCCCGCCCGGAGAGCAGTTCCAGCACGGCGCTGCCGAAACCGCCGGCAAGGGTGTTCTCCTCCACAGTGAGCACGCGGCCGCACCGCCGGGCCCATTTAAGCAGAAGCTCCCCGTCAAGGGGCTTGATAAAGCGGGCGTTGATCACCGCCGCCTCAATGCCCTCACCGGAGAGCTCCTCCGCGGCGGCCAGGGCGGCATTGGCCATGGTGCCGGCAGCGGCAATGAGCAGATCATCGCCTTCGCGCAGCAGTTCACCTTTGCCCCAGGGCAGCAGCCGCGGCTCCTCCAGCACCACGCCCTCGCCTTTGTCCCGGGGGTAGCGCAGCGCCGCCGGTCCGGGAGCGCCGTAAAGAGCGGTGAAGAGCAGGTGCTGCAGCTCATCTTCATTGCGGGGGGCCATGACCGCTATCTGCGGCACAGAGCGCAGGTAAGAGAGATCAAAAATTCCCTGATGCGTTTCGCCATCCTCGCCCACAATTCCGGCGCGGTCCACGGCGAATACAACGGGCAGCTTCTGCAGGCAGACGTCGTGGATCAGCTGATCGTAAGCTCTCTGCAGAAAGGTGGAATAGACGGCGACAACGGGTTTCAACCCTCCCGCGGCGAGCGCCGCGGCCATTCCGACGGCATGCTGCTCGGCGATACCGACATCGTAAAAGCGGTGGGGATATTTTTTGGCAAAATTGCTCAGCCCCGTACCGCCCGCCATCGCCGCCGTCAGCGCCACGATTTTCGGATTCTCCGCAGCCAGATTCAGCAGCGTCCTGCCGAAAACCTCGGTGTAGGAGGGGCTTGACTTTTTACTGTGGGGCAAACCGTTTTCCCTGTCAAAGGGGCCGATGCCGTGAAAGCGCTCCGGCGCCGCCTCGGCGTAGCGGTAACCCTTTCCCTTCTCCGTGAGCACATGCACCAGCACCGGGCCTTTCATCCGCGAAGCCTGGCGAAGGGTTCTTTTCAGGGCGGAGATATTGTGCCCGTCAACGGGACCGAAATAGGTCAGCCCCAGCTCCTCGAAGATCATCCCCGGAGCGATGAGATATTTCACTCCCCCCCGGATCCTTTCAGCGGAATGGACCATCCTCTTGCCGACAAAGGGAAGCCGGCCCACCATCTGTTCAAATTCAGCCTTCAGGCGGGAGTATTTCGGATCGGAGCGGATCTTCCCCAGGTATGCCGACATGGCGCCCACGTTTGTGCCGATGGACATCTCGTTGTCGTTCAGGACCACGATGAGGTCGGTCTTGACATGTCCGGCATGGTCCAGGGCTTCGTAAGCCATGCCCCCGGTAAAAGCGCCGTCGCCGATGACGGCGATGACTTTGTTGTTGTCACCGAAAAAATCGCGGGCCAGGGCCAGTCCCAGGGCGGCGGAGATTGATGTGGAGCTGTGCCCCGTTCCATAGGGATCATGCTCGCTCTCCGAGGGCTTGGGAAAACCGCTGAGCCCCCCGTGGCGGCGCAGGGTGGAAAAGCGATCCCAGCGTCCGGTAAGCAGTTTGTGCGGGTAGCTCTGGTGCCCCACATCCCAGATGATCCGGTCGCGGGGGCTCTGGAATGTGCTGTGCAGGGCCAGGGCCAGCTCCACCACACCCAGGCTCGGCGCCAGGTGTCCTCCGTTTTCGGCCACTGTCCTGATCATGTAATTTCGCATTTCCGCGGCCAGCTCTTTCAGTTCAGCAATGCCCATATCTTTAAGATCATGGGGCAGGTTGAGCCGCCCGGGCCATTCTTTCATCCACTGTCACCTCATTTGGACTTTCGCAAAAAGAGCCTCCCCCGGATGCTCTCCAGCCTGGTAAGAATTTTTCCGACAAAAATAATAATCTCGGTGGAGCGGGTCATGGCTACATTCTTGCCCCAGGCTTTTCCACCTACTGTCAGCGCCGCCACCAGCGCAGTCAGCAGGATCCCGCCGTAAATCTCCGCTGCCTCAAAAGTGTGCGTGGTCACCAGCCGTGAGACGATCACCGCCGCCAGCGTCCCGCTGACAATACCGCTGATATCGCCGATCACATCATTGCAGAAATTGGCCACCTGGTCGGCATGGCGGACGAGCTCCACCGCCCGCCGGGCCCCGTCCACTTTGCGGGCGGCCCGGGCATTGAAGGGCGCCGGGTCCGCCGCTGCGGCGGCGGTGCCGATTATGTCAAAGACTACCCCCAGCGCGACGACGGCGCAGAGGATCACCAGGGAGAACAGCAGCGAGTAGACTGCATCGAGCAGCAACCGCGTCACGATGCTGATAAGTACCGCCAGAATAAAGGACCAGATGGTGATTCCAGCTATCCAGCGTCCCGAGGGACGGCTGCGCCTGCCTTTACCCAAATCATCACCAGACCGCGCCGGCGCTGCCGGGAGCCGGCGGCATTATTTTAGGTTGATCATGGCGCCGCCCGATCATACTCCGGCTGCCGGGCGCCCGCCGTGAAAACTGTATAAAAAAACATAAGTGGCAGCAGACCAGGTAAACGTTGCGGCTTAGGTCCAGCAGGTTTTCCCGAATAATCGCCTTTCGTCACCGGAAAGGCAGTTCCCTTTTCAGATTATTCCCGCCATGTCACCAATGGCGAAACTGGATTGCCACTTAGCTCACACTTTAATCCCTGGCTTGCCTCTCTTGCGAGAACAGTCTAGGAGATTTCCCCCCTGGCTCCTGTCCTCCCCTAGCCCCTTTTGCAGTGTGGGTTTCAGGAATTCTCTCCTCCCCCCGCCCGCACCACTCAAGGCAGGCTACGCTGCACCCAGCTTTCACCGCATGCAGGTTCATTCCCAAGCAGTAACCGTAGCCGTCAGGCATCCGGCCACCATCATTGGGTCTCCGCGAAGGCAGGGTCAACGCCTACATGCCTTTGTAGATCGCCCCGTCCTTCTTAACTCCCAGCACCGACCCCCGACTGGGCGTCGGCAGCCGGCACCAGGAACTTCATCGATGTGCCCTTAACGGATTTTTAGGCCCGCTTTCGAAGAGGGGGAGCCAACTAGAATACTGCACCACTTATGCCTCTTGTAAAAAAATTATAGCACAACCCTTTTCCTTTCTCAATGCTGCTGGAAGACCGGTAGAAGGCCTCTTTCCGCCCTTAAGAGCTCCGGCGGCGCTAAATCAGATCACCAGGCCCTCATTGAGATGATTGCAGTTTGTAGCTATGGCATTCATGGCCGCCGCATTTATGGGATAGGCGATGGGCGACGGCGAGACCAGGGGATGCGTTGCCGTCTGGAATGTATTGAGCTCCGTTGCGGTGATATCTTTTAGTATGGCCAGGCTTAAAATGTTGATGATCTCGGCAACGGTATTCCCGCCGGAAATCTGCGCGCCCAGGATGATCCCGGAGCATCTTGAAAAGATCATCTTGATCTTGACTTCCTGGGCATCGGGCAGGGAGCCGGGGTGGCGGTCCATGGTCTTGAACTCGCCGATCATGAGGCAGTAGCCTTCCTGCCTGGCCCGGGCCTCCGTCAGGCCGGCCGCCGCATAGGTTTTACCGAATATTTTTGTGGAAAATGTGCTGATGGTCCCCTTGTTGGCGCGGATCAACCTCAGCTGAAAGGCATTGCTGCCCGCTATCTTCGCCTCCATCGCCGCCGTTGAAGCCAGAAGCAGCGGCACATCTTTTCCCGTGAAGAAACATTTCTTCTCGGCGCAGTCGCCCACGGCGAAAATATCGGGGTCGCTCGTCCTCATATACTGATCAACGACGATGGCGCCCTTGGCATTCATCTCCAGGCCGCAATCCCTCCCCAGCGCTCCATGGGGTTTCATGCCCAGTCCCAGGATGACCATGTCCGCGGAGACGGTCCGGCCGTCCTCCAGCTCAAGAGCCTCCACAGATTTTTCGCCCACGATTCTCTTGACCTTTGTTCGGGTCATCACTTCGATGCCCCGCTCACTTAAATGAGCCTCAATATCGTCGGTGTAGCTCTTGTCGAATGCCTGCCAGAGAAGGGAATCCGCCATCTCGATGAGCATAACATGCTTCTCCAGCATCCTGATCTGCTCTGCGAATTCAACGCCGATAAAACCGCCCCCGATGACGGCGACATTCCGGGCGGACTCCAGTTTTTCAAAGATCTTTTGCAGATAGGCTTCATCTTTGGTAATGGGATAGACATTGTCCAGATCGTAGCCGGGGATGAACGTGGGAATGATGGGCAGGGAGCCTGTGGCAATGACCAGCTTTTTGTAGCCGATCACTCCATGATCGGCGGTCGTTACTGTTTTCTGCTCCCTGTCAATGTTCAAGGCGCTGTCGATGATCAGCTTGACCTGGGCATTGACGAGCATGGCATCGGGAATCACATTTTTCTTCAAATCGCGCAGTGTCCCAAAAATGTAGGGTATCCCGCAGGGCACCATCACGGTTTCGGTTTCACGGATCAGAGTGATATCAATGAGATCTCCGTAAGCCTTCCGGGCCATTGTCGCGGTCAGGATCCCACCTGCGCTGCCTCCAATCACCAGCAGATCTGTTTTCCTCATTTTTGTCCTCCTCGCATCAAGGGGTTGAATTTATTCAATTATACTTCAACATTTTTACCCCGGCAACCGCCGGAAGAAAGCGCGGCGCCCGGCATCTCATACCGGGCGCCTCCAAATTCAGAAGTTAGTTACATCGGCGCCAGGCACCGGTATAACTAACTTTGCTGCATTTCGCAGGCCATGACGGTGTGCTTGCAGAGGACGATGGTGGTGACGGAGCCCACGCCGCCGGGGACGGGCGATATTTTCTCCACCACCGGCTCCACCGCGGCAAAGTCCACGTCGCCGCAGTATTTGCCGGGATTGTCGGGATCGGCGTTTATGCCCACATCAATGACGATCTGGCCCGGCTTGACGTAGCCGGCGCCGATCATCTTGGCCCGCCCGATGGCGGCTACAAGAATATCGGCTTCGGCACAGACCTGGTCCAGGTTCTCGGTGCGCGAATGGCAGATGGTGATGGTGGCATGCTCGCGCATGAGCAGCATGGCCACAGGCTTGCCCACGATCATGGAGCGGCCCACAACGGTGACTTTCTTCCCCTTCAGGGGGATGTCGTAGAACTTGAGCATCTCCATGCAGGCGGTGGGGGTGCAGGGCGGAAAGCCGGTCACATCATCGGCAAAAACCTTTCCCGCACTGCCCAGGGTCATGCAGTCCACATCTTTCTCCACGGGAATAAGCTGCCGGATCTTCTTCTCATCCAGGTGTTTCGGCAGCGGGGCGAACATGAGGATGCCGTGAATGGAGCTGTCGGCGCCCACGGCGGACACCGCTTTTTCAAGCTGCTCCTGGCCAATGTCCTCGGGATGCTCGAAAATCTCGTAAGAAAGCCCAACCCCTTCGCCGGTCTTCTTGATCCCGCCCTCGTAAAAAAGGTCGTCGGGGTTGGCGCCTACGCGGATGATCCCGATCTTGGGGGTGATCCCCTTTGCTTTCAGGGCTTCCACCCTTTTGATCAGATCTTCCTTCATGGCATCGGCAACCGGTTTACCTCTCAATCTTTCAGCCATTGTCCCAACCTCCCAATTTTTTAATATTTATTTTTTGATCTTGCCGACAACAAGCTCCATTGTTTCATCGGCGACTCTGCTCCCGTCACCCAGCAGGTGATCCATCTCCTTGTTCACTTTCTCCACAAAATCCCCGTCCTTGATCGCGCCCAGGTTGATGATCACATTGAGGTAAGCGCTCTGCAGGGCCGCCTTCAGAAATACCACGCCGCAGCCCACATCGGAGATGGCCAGCATGGAGCCGATCCGGCCCATGCGCTCATGGATCTTGATGCCCCGGTAAGCCTGGCGCATGATCTCCAGGGGAACGGAGAGCGCCACCTTGGAGCATTCCTCCAGGGTCTTCTCTTTGTGAGCCGCCTCTTCCGGGGTGCTCTTCGGCAGGCCGTAGGCTTCGGCCAGCGGCTTGAAGCCCTCGGCATCCTCATCCACCAGCGCTTTCAGACGCTCGATGATCGCGCTGCCCTCCTCGAGAAGGGCCTTAACCTCATCCTCCACATCGGCATATCTTTTCTTGCCCACGGTGAGGTTGCCCACCATGTTGGAAAGAGCCATCCCGATAGCGCCGCCCATGGCGGCCGCTCCCCCCCCTCCCGGAGTGGGAGCCTTGGAAGCGAGCACATCCAAAAAATAATCGCAGCTCTTTGACGACATGGCCATAGATATAACCTCCTTCTGTTTTGATTTTATGTTTTCACCAGTTGTAACCCCTTAATGATCCAGGGGGACGGGGTACCCGGCTAGGCGGGAAAGTGGGACAGGAAGGTACGTCCCGGGTGTCCCATTACGGCGCTAGCTGTTGCGGTAGACAAGGCGGCGGGCCAGCTCCCTGAGAAGTTCCGCCGGAAGCTCCAGTTCATCGAGACAGTTCAAAGCCGCGCCGTAAAGCTCTTCGGCGCGCCGCCGCGCCGCCGCCGCGC
>CAZQEV010000007.1:1920-31578 GCA_964592135.1 uncultured Syntrophomonadaceae bacterium | reverse complement strand
TGGTCGGGCACAAGCTGGGTGAGTTTGCCCCGACCCGCACTTTCCGGGGACACGGGCATCATACCGAGCGCTCTACCGCGTTGAGGTAGGATAGAGGAGGCTATTAGAGCATGGAAGCAAGGGCACAGGCTCGTTTTATCAGGATTGCGCCCCGTAAAGCAAGAGCTGTTGTTGATCTGGTGCGCAGCAAAGATGTTGAGGAAGCGCTCGCTATCTTGCGCTACACTCCCAATCGGGCAGCCCGGATTGTGGCCAAGGTGCTGCAATCCGCTGCGGCCAACGCGGAAAACAACTTTGAACTTAGACGGGGGCGGCTTTACGTGGACCGGGTTTATGTTGACGAAGGTCCGGTGTTCAAGCGGATCCGGCCGCGTGCCAGAGGGCGGCGTTACCTGATTCGCAAGCCCACCAGCCATATTACGGTAGTTGTCAGAGAGAGAAAGGGGGTTTAGAAATGGGACAGAAAGTGAGCCCCATCGGTTTCCGCATTGGCATCATCCGCGACTGGGATGCGCGGTGGTTTGCAGATAAAAAGTATACCGAGCTGCTTCACGAAGACCTGGCTATACGCAATTATATCCGTGCCAGACTGGAGAATGCCGGTGTTTCCAGGATTGAGACGGAGAGGGCTGCGAACAAATTGCGGATCCATATCCATACTGCCAAGCCTGGTATGGTCATTGGCAGGGGTGGTTCCGAGGTGGAACAGCTGCGCAAAAATCTGGAGAGACAGACAGGCAAGAAGGTGCATTTGAACATCATCGAGATTAAGAATCCCGATCTTGATGCCTACCTTGTTGCCGAGAGCGTGGCCAGTCAGTTAAAACGGCGGATTGCTTTTCGCAGAGCCATGAAACAGTCCATCTTCCGGGCAATCCGGGCCGGTGCAAAAGGGGTTAAGATATCCTGCAGGGGGCGTCTCGGCGGTTCCGAGATGGCGCGCAGCGAAAGCTATCGAGAAGGGACAGTACCGCTGCAGACCCTGCGGGCGGATATAGATTACGGTTTTACCGAAGCGCATACCACTTACGGCCGCATTGGAATCAAAGTTTGGATTTACAAAGGTGAAGTGCTGCCGGATAAGGGGAGCCGGCGTGACCGTACCGGGGAGGGTAATTAAACCATGTTAATGCCTAAACGGGTAAAATACCGTCGCCAGCATCGCGGGCGGATGAAAGGAAAAGCCAAGGGCGGGACGGAGATTCAGTTCGGCGAATACGGGATTCAAGCGCTGGAACCGGCCTGGGTTGACAGCAGGCAAATTGAAGCGGCCCGTATTGCCATGACCCGGTATATAAAACGGGGCGGGAAGGTCTGGATCCGCATATTCCCCCATAAACCGGTAACTAAAAAACCTGCGGAGACCCGGATGGGCAAAGGGAAGGGTTCGCCTGAATTCTGGGTTGCCGTGGTCAAGCCGGGCCGGATCATGTTTGAACTGGCCGGTGTACAGGAGGATACAGCCAAAGAGGCGATCCGCCTTGCAGCCAACAAACTGCCTATTAAAACCAGGTTTGTAAAAAGAGCCGATGCGGGTGGTGTAGCAGAATGAAAGTAAAAGAATTTCGCGAGTTGAACGATGGAGAGCTGGAAGAAAAGTTTAAAGAGCTGAAAGAGGAGCTTTTTAACCTCCGATTTCAAGCGGCTATCGGACAGCTTGAGAATGTGATGAGGATCAAAGAGGTCCGCCGCAGTATTGCCAGGGTCAAGACTGTTCAAAGAGAGCGGGCTTGAGGTTGACTCGTGGAGTGAAGGGAGGCACGTGATTTGAAAGAAAAAAAAAGTAAAATATTCATCGGCAGAGTAGTCAGCGATAAGATGGATAAAACCAGGGTCGCAGCAGTGATGCGGACGACTCACCACCCCCTCTATGGGAAGACCATCCGGAGGACAAAGAAATATAAGTTTCATGATGAGCATAACGAAACGCATACGGGTGACATGGTGAAAATCATGGAAACCAGACCGCTGAGCAAGGATAAAAGGTGGCGCCTGGTTGAAATCATTAAACGATCGCAGCTGTAGATTCTCATCTGCGCTCAGGTCGCAGGGGAGGAAGGAGTGGCAAGCATGATTCAAAGCGAAACCATCTTGAATGTGGCCGATAACTCTGGTGCCAAAAAAGTTCTCTGCATCCGCATTGTAGGAGGCTCCATACGCAAAGCGGGCCATGTTGGAGATGTCATTATCGCTTCGGTAAAGGAGGCCGCTCCCGGCGGGGTGGTGAAAAAAGGCGAAATTGTGCGGGCCGTGATTGTCCGCACAAAAAGCAGGCTAAACCGCAAGGACGGCTCGCATATTCGTTTTGACGAAAATGCTGCCGTGATCATCAACGAGCAAAACAACCCGCGGGGAACACGAATCTTCGGCCCTGTCGCCCGGGAGCTGCGCGAAAAGGAATTCATGAAGATTATTTCACTCGCTCCCGAAGTGATCTAGATGTTCAAGGAGGTGGCGCATGATGACACAGAAAAAAATGAAGATTCGCCGGGGTGACCGTGTGGTCGTTCTTTCCGGAAAGGATAAAGGGAAAAAGGGAAAGGTAATTCTGGCCCTACCGGACAAAGAGCGGGTTAAGGTGGAAGGTGTCAACATGATCAAAAAGCATGCCAAACCCACCCAGAAAATACCACAGGGTGGGATCAGGGAAATGGAGGCGGCGCTGCCTGTCTCCAAGGTGATGCTTCTCTGCCCGGCCTGCAACAAGCCGACCCGTATTGCGAAGAAGTTAACCGCCGGCGGCCAATGGATTCGCACCTGCAAAAGATGCGGGGAAGCTCTGGATAAATAGGGGGAGTAGAAGATGCCGCGCTTAAAAGAAAAATATATTTCAGATATAAGGCCCGCCCTCCGGGATCGGTTTGACTATAAAAATATTTACGAGGTTCCCCGCCTGGTCAAGATAGTGATCAATATGGGGGTGGGCGAGGGGAAAGAGAACCCCAAGGTTCTCGATGCTGCGGTGAATGATCTTATGCAGATCACCGGCCAGCGTCCCGTGATCACCAAGGCTCGCAAATCTGTGGCCAGTTTTAAATTGCGTGAAGGCATGGCTATTGGCTGTAAGGTGACCCTGCGGGGTGTGAGGATGTACGATTTTGTGGATAAGCTCTTCAACGTGACGCTGCCGCGGGTGCGAGATTTCAGAGGAATATCGCCGCGCTCTTTTGATGGAAGAGGTAACTTTACCATCGGCTTGCGTGAACAGCTGATCTTTCCGGAGATTGAGTACAGCAAGGTGGAAAAAATCATGGGCATGGATATTGTCATTGTGACCACCGCAAAAACGGATGAAGAAGCAAAAGAGCTTCTTACTTTGATGGGGCTGCCTTTTCGGGCCGCATAAAGATGAAGCTTACATGTGAAGGAGGGTCAGGATGGCCAAAAAATCTCTGATTGCCAAGGCCGGCCGTAAGCCGAAGTTTGAGGTGCGCCGTTATAACAGGTGCCGCATCTGCGGCCGTCCGCGGGCGTACCTGCGCAAGTTTGGCATGTGCCGCCTTTGCTTTCGTCAACTTGCCAACGAAGGGAAAATTCCTGGCGTAAGGAAAGCCAGTTGGTAGATGATGAAGGGAAAGAGAGGAGGTAGTTTAAAATGATGACCGATCCCATTGCCGATATGCTCACCCGGATCCGGAATGCGAACATGGTTCGGCATACATCGGTGGATATCCCCGGCTCTAACATGAAACGCTCTATGGCGCGGATCATGAGGGAGGAGGGGTTTATTAGGGACTTTGAGTATCTGGAAAACAAAAAACAGGGTATCGTCCGGGTATATTTAAAATATGGTTCCGATTCGCGTCGTGCCATTACCGGGCTGAAAAGGATCAGCAAACCGGGTTTGCGGGTATATGCGAATAAGGATGAACTGCCCAGAGTTCTGGGAGGGCTCGGCGTGGCCATCATCTCCACATCCCATGGCTTGATGAGCGACCGGGAAGCCCGTAAAACCGGCTGCGGCGGGGAAGTAATCTGTTATATCTGGTGAAGTAGCGAGGAGGTTTACCATGTCCCGCATTGGTAAAAAACCGATAGGTATACCTGAAAAGGTTAAGATCGAAATTGTCAATAATCGTATTACCGTCAAAGGACCCGGGGGACAGCTTATAAAGGAGATCCACCCGGACATGCTTGTGGAGCAGGATGGGAAACTGCTGACAGTGAAGCGTCCTTCCGACAACCCGGAGCACAGGGCGCTGCACGGCTTGACGAGAACGCTTATTCAGAACATGGTTACAGGGGTAACGGAGGGTTTCAGCCGTTCTCTGGAGCTCGTGGGGGTTGGTTACCGGGCCAATTTGCAGGGGAAGAAACTGGTGCTAAATGTGGGTTTCTCCCATCCCGTAGTCTTTGAACCGGAGGAAAATATGGAGATAGAGGTTCCTGCTCCCACCAAGATTATTGTAAAAGGAATCGATAAACAGAGAGTGGGTAATTTTGCCGCTGTCATCCGGAAAATCTATCCTCCTGAACCTTACAAGGGCAAGGGGATTCGGTACGCCGGAGAACAGGTCCGGCACAAAGTAGGCAAGACAGGCAAGTAGCAGCAGCCGGGAGGTGTAGGAGAATGATTAGAATCAAGTCACGCAATGATAATCGGAAAAAGCGTCACCAGCGTGTCCGGGTAAAAATCAGCGGAGATGCCGCACGCCCCCGGTTAAATGTTTTCCGCAGCAGCAAACATATCTACGCGCAGATCATCGATGATCGTTCCGGTCGGACCCTGGTAGCCGCTTCCAGCCTGGACCCCGGGCTTCGTGAGCTTTCGGCTCGCGGGGGTGACTGCGAAGCGGCGGTAAAAGTAGGTGCTTTGCTGGCACGGCGCGCCCTGGAAAGCGGGATCAAAGATGTCGTTTTTGACCGGGGAGGGTATAGTTACCATGGCCGCGTTAGAGCGCTGGCTGATGCGGCGCGGGAAGAGGGGCTAAATTTTTAGGAAGGGGGGGTGGCAAGGGGTGTCAAAAATAGAACCGGCTCAAGAACTAATGGAAAAAGTCGTTAAGATCAACCGGGTGGCCAAAGTGGTCAAAGGCGGGCGCCGATTCAGTTTCAGTGCCCTGGTTGTGGTTGGTGATCAAAGTGGAAATGTTGGCGCCGGCATGGGCAAAGCCGGAGAGGTGCCGGAGGCTATCCGGAAAGGGATTGAAGATGCGAAGAAAAAACTTTTTCGGGTTCCCATGGTTGGAACGACCATCCCTCATTCGGTAGAAGGCCGTTTTGGCGCCGGAAAAGTGTTGATGAAGCCTGCCTCAGAAGGGACCGGCGTTATAGCAGGCGGACCCGTCCGAGCGGTGCTGGAGTTGGCCGGGGTGAGAGATATCCTGACCAAGTCGCTGGGCTCATCCAATGCCCTGAACATGGTCAACGCTACCGTGGAAGGGTTGAAGTCTTTGAAAATGGCAGATGAGGTCAGCGCTCTGCGGGGCATTGACGAATCCCAACTGCTGACTTAAGGAAAGGGAGCAGTTATGGCAAAACAATTGCAAATTACGCTATTGCGCAGTCCGGTGGCCTGCAAGCCGAAACAGCGCCGCACATTGCGGGCTCTCGGTTTAACCAGGATAGATCAGACAGTTGTGCATGAAGACACACCGGTGCTGCAGGGAATGATCAAAGCGGTCAGTTTCATGGTCAGAGTAGAAGAAAGTGCAGAGGGAGGTGCCGCAGATGCGTCTGGATGAATTGAAACCTCCTCAGGGGGCAAGGCGCGCGGCCAAAAGAAAAGGGAGGGGACCCGCCTCAGGATTGGGCAAGACTGCAGGCCGGGGGCAAAAGGGCCAGGGCGCGCGGTCGGGCGCAAAAACACGCCGCGGTTTTGAAGGCGGCCAGATGCCGCTTTTCCAACGGCTGCCCAAGCGAGGGTTTACGAACATCTTCAAGCAAAGGTGGGCGGTGGTAAACCTGGCCGCGCTGAACTGTTTTGAAGACGGCACTACAGTGACGCCGCAGCTGCTTAAAGAGAAAGGTCTGCTCAAATCGCTGCGTGATCCTTTGAAAATTCTTGGCGACGGCGAACTGAAGCATAAACTGGTGGTGCAGGCCCATCGATTCAGCAACCAGGCTCAGGTCAAGATCGAAGCGGCGGGCGGAAAAGCCGAGGTGATTTGATTTGTTCGAAACCCTTCGCACAGCGTGGCGGATCAAAGAGTTAAGAGAGAGAATTCTTTTTACCCTGTCCATGTTTGTGGTTTTTCGTGCCGGTTCGGCCATACCCGTTCCGGGGGTTGAAGCTGCGCGTCTGGCAAAATTTTTTCAAGAAGATACGATCTTTGGCTTCTTGAATATTATCGGCGGGGGCAGCCTGGAGAAATTTACAATATTTGCCCTGGGGATCATGCCCTATATCACTGCATCGATTATTATGCAGCTGTTGACGATGGTTATTCCCAAGCTTAAAGAATGGAGCCAGGATCCTGACGGGCGGAAAAAGGTTACCCAGATGACGAGATACGGCACTGTGGTTATTTCGGTGGTCCAGGGGATCGGCTATTCTTTTTTGATTGCCGACGCTGTTCCTGAAAAAACCTTTCTAGCTTATTTTATTATCGTGCTCTCCTTGACTGCAGGCACTTCTTTTCTCATGTGGATGGGCGAGTTGATCACCGAAAAAGGGATTGGCAACGGTATTTCCCTGCTTATTTTTGCCGGAATTATTGCCGGTTTTCCGGGTGGAGTGATTCTTATTGCCGAGCAGATCCGTTTCGGCCAGGTCCCCCTTTACTATGTGCCGCTCACGATAGTGATCTTGCTGGCACTCGTTGTAGCCATTGTGGGCATGGATCAGGGGCAGCGACGGATCAGTGTCCAGTACAGCAAGCGGATTGTGGGTCGGAAGATGTACGGCGGACAGGCTACCCATATCCCGCTGAAGATAAACATGGCCGGAGTGATACCGGTGATCTTCGCCTCTGTAATCATTACGATTCCGCAGAGCCTTCTCAGGTTTATCCAGCATCCGGTGGCTGAAAAAATTGCCGCAGCGATGGATTGGGGCACAGCTTTAAATACAGTGCTTTATACTTTGCTGATTATCGGTTTCAGTTATTTTTATACTGCAGTGCAGTTTGACCCCTTCCAGGTTGCCGGCAATATTCGCAAATATGGCGGGTTTATCCCAGGCTTGCGTCCCGGCCGTCCCACGGCGGAATTTCTTGGACGGGTAATTTCAAAATTGACCACGGTGGGGGCTTTGGCACTGGCATTTATCGCTGTTTTTCCGATAATTTTTAAAGGTTTAACGGGAGTAAACATTATATTTACCGGAACGGGTTTGATTATCGTGGTAGGCGTTATTTTGGAGACGATGAAACAAATTGAAAGCCATATGCTCATGCGCAGTTATCGCGGGTTCATGAAATAGGGGCAGAAAAAATGATCAGGTTGAAATCAGCGCGAGAGATTGAACTGATGAGGGATTCTGGAAAAGTGGCAGCTATGGTATTGCAGAAACTGGGCGATCTTATTTCACCTGGAATAACCACGGCAGAACTGGATAAGCGGGCTGAAAAGTTGATCCGTGGAGCCGGGGGAGAACCTGCATTTCTCGGTTATCAAGGTTTTCCCGGCTCCATCTGCACCTCTATAAATGAAGAGGTAGTCCACGGTATTCCAGGGTTGCGCCGGCTCAAAGAGGGAGATATAATCAGCATTGATATTGGGGTATGCCTGAAAGGATATTACAGTGATACTGCCGTAACCTACCCTGTCGGAGGGATCAGCCCACTGGCCAGGCGCCTTATCGATGTTACCCGGAAGTCTCTGGAGAAGAGCATTAAAGCGATGCGCTGCGGTGGTCATCTAAGCGATATTTCCCATGCGGTGCAGAAATACGTGGAAAATAACCGTTTTTCCGTGGTTTACAGCTATGCCGGTCATGGGATCGGCACAGAGATGCATGAGGAGCCGCAGGTGCCCAATCTGGGTCCCCCTGGTCACGGCCCCAGACTTCAGCCGGGCATGGTCCTGGCCATCGAGCCCATGGTCAATGTGGGCGGAGCTGATGTGGAGATGCTGGACGACGGCTGGACGGTTGTAACAAGGGACAGGAGCCTTTCGGCACATTTCGAGCACAGTGTTGCGCTTGGGGAAGACGGTCCTGTTGTATTGACCGTCCTTTGACCGGGGAAAGGAGAGGCCGAGTGATGGAAAAACTCAGGCCTGGGCAGCTTGTTCGATCCAGAGCGGGACGGGATAAAGGAAGCCATTACCTGATTATAAAGGTAATTAGCCCGCGGGAAGTGCTCCTCTCCAACGGGCGGAGCCGCCCTCTGGCCAGGCCAAAGAAAAAGAATGTGATTCACCTGCAGCCCTATTCGCGGCGGGCGGAGATCGAAGAGCTCATAGGCAATCAAAAATTAACGGATAGCCAGGTAATTAAATATCTTGATGAGCTGGCTCCGGTGGAAGAGGAGGATTGAGCGGCCGATGACCAGGAAAAAAGATGTAGTCGAGGTAGAGGGAACAGTGGTGGAGCCTCTTCCCAATGCCATGTTCCGCGTGGAGCTAAAAAATGGTCTAAAGGTGCTGGCTCATGTTTCAGGTAAGATCCGCATGAATTTTATCAGGATTCTCCCCGGAGATCGGGTTCTGGTAGAGCTCTCTCCCTATGACCTGACCCGGGGGCGGATTACCTATCGCTACAAGTAAGGAGGCTGCAACAATGAAGGTAAGGCCATCGGTTAAGCCGATGTGTGAGAAGTGCAAAGTGATCCGGCGCAAGGGTAAAGTAGTGGTGATCTGCCAGAATCCCAAGCATAAGCAGAGGCAGGGTTAAGAAAGGTATAGACACAATTCATGAAGGGAAATCTAGCTATGTTTAGCTTTTTTTGCCTTGAAGGAGGTGCCGTCAGTTGGCGAGAATAGCGGGTGTGGATTTACCGCGGGATAAACGGGTGGCTGTAGCCCTTGGATATATCTATGGGATCGGTCGCAGCCGTGCTTTGCAGATCCTATCAGGCACCGGTGTAAATCCTGATACCAGGGTGCGCGATCTGACCGAAGATGAAGTCAACCGCTTGCGGGAATTTATAGATAAAACCTACAAGGTCGAGGGTGACCTCCGCCGGGAAGTGGCGATGAATATCAAGCGCCTGGTTGAGATCGGCTGCTACCGTGGCATCAGGCACAGGCGCGGGTTACCGGTGAGGGGTCAGGCGACGAAGAATAATGCCCGTACGCGTAAAGGCCCCAGAAAAACTGTGGGAGTGCGGCGGAAGAGATAACCTGCTTGGAGATTTTGGATGAAGGGAGGAAGAAGCAAAGTTGGCTAAAAAAAGAGTGACGCGTACCAGGCGCCGCGAGCGGAAGAATATAGAGTATGGAATTGCGCATATCAGGTCGACCTTTAACAATACAATCATTACGATTACAGATACAAAGGGGAACAGTATTGCCTGGTCCAGCTCCGGAAATGTGGGCTTCAAAGGGTCACGAAAATCGACGCCTTTCGCGGCGCAGCTGGCTGCTGAAACAGCTGCAAAAGCAGCCATGGAGCATGGCATGAAGCAGGTGGAGGTCTTCGTGAAGGGGCCGGGCGCAGGTCGAGAGGCGGCGATCCGCTCACTGCAGGCCGCAGGCCTGGAAGTGAACACGATCAAGGATGTGACCCCCATTCCGCATAACGGATGCCGGCCGCCGAAACGGCGGCGGGTTTAAATTATAAATATTGGGACCTGATTTAAATAAATGGTCAAGAGGAGGTGCAGTTTAATTCTATGGCACGATACAGGGATGCGGTATGCCGCTTATGCCGCCGCGAAAGAAATAAGCTTTATCTGAAAGGAGATCGTTGCTATACTGATAAATGCAGTGTGGTCCGGAAAGGCTATCCCCCCGGGGAGCACGGGCAGGCCCGCCAGAAGTTTTCTGAGTACGGGCAACAGCTTCGGGAAAAGCAGAAAGCCAAAAGAATCTATGGAATCCTGGAGAGACAGTTTCGCCGCTACTTTAAAGAGGCTGACCGGCGCAGAGGCGTAACAGGTGAAATCCTGTTGCAGCTTCTGGAAAGCCGTCTCGATAATGTTGTTTACAGGATGGGATTCGGGCGTTCCCGGGCTGAATCACGCCATCTGGTCAATCACGGTCATTTTCAGGTTAATGGCCGGAAGGTTGATATCCCTTCCTATCTTACCAGGCCTGGAGATGTGATAACCGTGCGCGAAAAAAGCCGGAATTCGCCTCTGTTTAAAGAGATCAGGGAGACCGGGGAGACTCACACCACCGTAGACTGGTTGGAAGCAAATCTGGAGCACTTGCAGGGTAAGGTGATTCGGGTGCCACAACGGGAAGAGATAGATGTCCCCGTAGAGGAACATTTGATCGTTGAGCTTTACTCCCGTTAAGCAATACACGATGCCCTCAATACTATCTAAGAGGAGGGTTAAAAAGGCATGTTTTTTGAGATTGAGAAGCCGAGAATTGATTACGTCGAAAAAGACGATCGATTCACTTATGGCAAATTTGTGGTTGAACCTCTGGAAAGGGGTTACGGGATCACGCTGGGCAATGCCCTGCGCCGGGTTCTTCTTTCATCCATGCCCGGTGCGGCTATCACGAGTGTGACATTTGACGGGGCGCTGCATGAATTTTCCACCCTTCCCGGGGTGCTCGAAGACACTATCGAGATCATCCTCAATTTAAAATCTTTATCCATGAGGATTTACGATTCCGAGCCCCAGACGCTGGTAATTGATACAGATAAGCCGGGTGTCGTCAGGGCCAAGGATATTCGGGCGCCGGCAGGGGTGGAGATCTTGAGTCCACAGCTGATCATCTGCACGTTGGAAGAGAAAGCGCATCTCAGGATGGAGATGACAGCAATGAAGGGTCGCGGCTATGTTCCTGCAGAGAGGAATAAGACAGCGAACCAGCCCATTGGGGTGATCCCCGTTGATTCTATCTTTAGTCCCATACGCAGGGTAAATTATCAGGTTGAAGATACCCGGGTGGGTCAAGTAACAGATTATGACAAGCTCACGCTTGAAGTGTGGACAGACGGCAGCATCAAGCCTGATGAGGCGGTCAGCCAGGCGGCGAGGGTGTTGAGCAAACGGATCTCCATATTTTTTGATCTCACCGAGGAGGTAGAAGAGGCCGATCCTTTTGAGGAGAGAGAAGAAGAGGATCGCGAACAGCGTCTCGAGATGATGATTGAAGATCTGGATCTCTCTGTCCGTTCGTACAACTGCCTCAAGCGAGCCGGAATTAACACGGTGGGTGAACTGGTGCGCAAAACGGAGGAAGAGATGATGAAGGTGCGCAACCTGGGTAAAAAATCATTCGAAGAAGTTGAACAGAAATTGAGCGAGCTGGGTTTCAGCTTGAGTAAAAGCGGGGAGTAAGCGCGGTAAGGAGGAAATATAATGGCCTATCAAAAGCTGAACCGGAAAAGCGGTCCCAGAAAGGCGCTGCTCCGCAGCCAGATTACATCTTTGCTGCAGGCGGGAAGAATAGAAACAACTGCGGCAAAGGCGAAAGCGATTCAACCGCTCACCGAGAAGATGATCACTTTGGCCAAAAATGGGAGCCTTCATGCACGACGACAGGCTCTGGCATTTTTATATGATGAAAGTGTGGTAACAGAGCTCTTTGAAAAGATTGGTCCCAGGTGTGAAGTCAGAGACGGAGGGTATACGCGGATTATTCCCAAAGGACCGCGTCGCGGTGACAGCGCCCCGATGGTGATCATAGAGCTGGTAGATTGAGTTCCAGTGAGTTGTGTTCCATTAATCCGGTGCCGGTTAATTGAGAGGAGCGAAGTGAGCTGCGACAATGGGATTTACCTCACTTTAAGCCTCTCAATTTTGCTTGTATCTACCCTTGTTGGAAAACAGTCGGAAAGGACGCTGCAAGGGACATGAGACACCAGGGGGCACCAGGGACGTAACTTCTTGTTCCATTTTGCTGAACGGGTTGGATGTCAGAAAGGAAGGCAATTTAGGGTGGGGGGGCAGAAGTTAGCGGCAGGGCGTTTTTGAAGCAAATCAAACATAGTCTGGTGCATGGAGTCCTCTTTCCCGTAGGAGTGGATTAGGGTGAGGGGGCTGGTCAGCGATCAAAAGTCAAAGTTCGGAAATTGGGGACTGTTGGAAGGGGGCTGATCTCTTTGGCTAGCCCAGGACCCCTTTACAGGATATTTCGCCCGTGGGCAGCTCCTATTTATGTTATCCATTGAGGTGTTTTTGGATGCCGGAGGTTCTGCTGGAAACAAAAAAACTTTGCTTCACTTATCCGGGGCAGGCTGGAGACTCACCTCCCGCCCTGGATGATATCAACCTGCAAATCCGCGAAGGCGAATACGTGGCCGTCATCGGTCCCAATGGATCGGGGAAGACCACCCTGCTCAAACAATTTAACGCTCTGTTGCGTCCCACCTCGGGTGAGGTTCTGGTCGGGGGAATCTCCACTTTTAATGAATCAGCCATTCCTCGTATTCGCACCCTTTGCGGCATGATCTTCCAGAATCCGGACAACCAGATTGTCGGAGCAACAGTGGAGGAGGATGTCGCCTTCGGTCTTGAAAACATAGCTCTCCCACCGCCGGAAATCCGTCGCCGGGTGGAGACTGCGCTAGAGCTATTGGGGATTTCACATCTGGCCGCGGCTCCGCCGCACCTGCTTTCGGGTGGTGAGAAGCAGAAGGTTGCCCTTGCCGGTCTGCTTGCTGCAAGTCCACGCTGTCTGCTTCTGGATGAACCTGCGGCCATGCTCGATCCGGCCGGCCAGTCTGCAGTAACAGCTACGCTGCAGATGCTGAACAAGGAGCGGGGGATTACGGTGCTTCATGTGACCCATTTTCCTGAAGAAGCAGTGCTTGCCGGTAGGATATTTGTCCTGGATTGCGGTCGTCTGGTAAAAGAGGGCTCGCCCTCCGAGATTCTCACCGATTTGCCGCTGCTCCGCAGCCTTGGTCTAAGAACAACGGCTGCAGGGGAACTTGCTTACATGCTGCGTGAAGACGGTTTCCCGCTGCCCGCAGGCATATTGCACAACGGGGAGCTGGTCGAGCAGCTATGTTCATTTGCACAGAAAATCTAAGATATACCTATCTTGCCGGGAGCCCTTTTTCGGTAGAAGCGCTGCGGGGGGTAAATATGAGTATTGCCCGGGGCAGCTTCAGCATTCTGCTCGGGGCTTCGGGCTCGGGTAAATCAACGCTTTTACAGCATTTTAACGGCCTGCTGCGCCCCACGGGGGGGCGGGTTATGGTCAATGGAGAGCCCATGAAGTACGGCCGCAAAGAGCTGCTGAATTTACGGCGCAGCATAGGCCTTGTCTTCCAGGAGCCTGAGAAGCAATTTTTTGCGGAAACACTTTTCGATGAGATCGCTTTTGCACCGCGCAATTTTGGTCTGCCTCCGGCAATTATTGGAGAACGCGTGGAAATAGCGCTACAGCAAGTTGGATTGAACGAGTCTGCTCTTAAGAAGAGATCACCCTTTCATCTGAGTGCCGGCCAGCAGCGCCTTGCCGCCATTGCCGCGGTCCTGGCCATGCAGCCTCAGGCATTATTACTTGATGAACCCATTGCCGGACTGGACCAGTCGGGGCAGGAAAATCTCTTTGCCCTGTTGAGGGACCTGAACAAGTCCTCGGAACTTACCGTGGTGGTGGTGACGCACCGCCTTGAGCAGGTGGCTGCGCTGGCCGATAGATTCCTGGTTCTGGATCGGGGACGAATCGTCATGGACGGTACCCCCCAAAAGATCTTTTCACGCGTTGAAGAACTGAATCACTACGGTCTGGCGCCGCCACCGGTGACGCAGCTCATGCATGAACTGGCGGCGGCGGGGCTGCCTTTCTCTACGGCGCTGTTTTCACTTGAAGAAGCCCGTGAAGAGATAAAGAGCTGGCGAGAGGGGGCGCAGCGTTCTTGAATCGCAGCATCACACTGGGCCGCTACCTCCCAGGCAGTTCATTTCTACACCTGCTTAATCCCCAATTCAAACTTCTAATATTGTTATTTTTCCTGGCAATCCTTTTTCTTTTAAAAACTTATGCCGGTCTGGGGCTACTCATTATATTTCTGCTGATTCTGATTGCTGCTGTGCGGGTTCCGCTGCGATATCTGGCGGACTCTCTCAAACCGGTGACCTTCATTATCTTGTTTACCGTGATCATATATTTCTTTTTCACCAAAGGCGGCGTGGTAATATTGCGATTAGGCCCGCTGACGGTAGAGGAGAGGGGGTTAACAGCCGGACTCTTTGTGATCATGCGCCTGATAGGGCTGGTTTTGATGACCATGATCCTCACATTGACTACGACTCCACTGTCGCTGGCTCAGGGAGTTGAATTTTTTATCCGGCCGCTGGGCCGGATCGGCTTTCCGGCGACGGAGGTGGCGATGATCATGACCATCACTATGCGTTTTATTCCCACGCTGAGCGAAGAAAGCCAGAGACTGCTTAGGGCTCAGATGGCCCGGGGCGCTGATTTTGGAGGAGGTTTTTTTAGCCGGGCCCGAAAATTTGCGCCGCTCATGGTTCCATTATTTATCGGCGCCTTTCGCCGGGCCGATGATCTGGCCCTGGCTATGGAGTCGCGGGGTTACCGCCCCGGTGCCGTACGGACCCGCATGCGCGAGGAGCCTGTAAGGATGAACGACTGGGTGGCCCTGTTAATCTCTATTGCCGCTCTGGCAGCGGTGATCTATTTTTGTTGGTGATACCGTAAGGGGAGACTTTCGGTTGAGGGAAGAAGAAGATTTAACATGCTGAACGGAAGGGATGATCATGTTCCGGATACGTCTCGATATCAGTTATGATGGTACCGGTTACGGCGGTTTCCAAATCCAGAAGAATGCGCCGACAATCCAGGGTGAAGTGGAAAAGGCGCTTGCGGCAATCTACAAGGAGCCGCTGCGCATCACCGGTGCGGGAAGAACCGATGCCGGGGTTCATGCGCGCGGCCAGGTGGTTCACTTTGATGCGCCCTTTGAAATACCTGCCTCGCGTCTGCCGGCAGCGATGAATGCTCTGCTTCCTCCGGCTATAGTCGTATTTAAAGCGGCGCCTGCAGCGCCGGATTTTCATGCCCGGTTCAGCGCCGCACGAAAGATCTACAGCTACACACTGGATCGGGCCCGCTATCCGCAGGTGCTGCGGCGGCTCTATTCTCATCACTTTCCCGGACCGTTCAACAGGCAGGCTGTCGCAGAAACAGCCGGTTTGCTTGAAGGGACCCATGATTATCAGGCTTTTCGGGCTGTAGGCAGCCCCGTCCAGAGCACGGTGCGTACCCTTTACCGGGTAGAGCTGGAAGAATTTTTAGAGGAGAAGCTGTTCCTGTTTACTTTCGAAGGGAACGGTTTTCTTTACCGCATGGCCCGTCTTCTCACAGGCAGCCTGCTTCGGGTGGGCCGCGGGAAACTCGACCCTGCTGCTGTTGCCGCCGCGCTGGCGGGGAAAAATCCCGGTGCGGCCGGCCCGACGGCGCCATCGCAGGGGCTCTGCCTTGAAAAGGTAATCTACTGAAGTGAACTGTCCCTTAATCTTCGTAGTACTTGCCCTTTCGCCCCTCTTGTTTACGGAATTATTTGAGGCTTTCCCAGGTTCTTTTTGACAAAAGGACGGAGCTGATGTGATTACAGGATAACTCTGGAGAAAGGATTATGAGGGTGCAAGAATAGCAATTCACTCCTTCGATGATGGCTACAATATCACAGTCCAACAACACAAATTTCCTTTTCAGCTTGACAGCGGCAGGTGGGTATATTAGAATTTACTTTGTGCTGAATGGAGTTTAAGGGGGAAGAAGCAATGCAGACTACCTATATGGCCAAACCCCGCGAAATCAAACGTCACTGGTATGTCATCGATGCCGCCGGACGTCCGCTGGGACGGGTGGCCTCGGAAGCAGCCCGGCTGCTGAGGGGAAAACATAAAGCAATTTATACCCCCCATATCGATACCGGGGACCATGTTATTGTGTTGAATGCGGCCAGGGTTGTTTTAACGGGAAAAAAACTGGAACAGAAATACCATTATCGCCATTCCGGCTATCCCGGCGGGTTAAAGGCGATCAGTTACGCTACGATGATGAGCAAAAGCCCAGAGCGTGCAGTTTACCTGGCTGTGCAGGGGATGCTGCCCCGCAACCGCCTGGGAAGGGCGATGTTGAAGAAGCTGCGTGTTTATCGCAACAATCAGCATCCTCACGAGGCGCAAAAACCTCTGGCCTGGGGAGAAGGGCTGGAAGTGAAAGAGGAAGGAGGCCCTGCTATTGAGTGAACTACAATCCATTGCCACCGGGCGGCGTAAAGAGTCGGTAGCGCGGGTGCGCTTAATTCCCGGCAGCGGACAGATCACAATCAACGGAAAAGATATGGATCAGTACTTCGGCCTGGAGACGCTAAAGCTTATTGTGCGCCAGCCGCTGGTGGCTACCGATACGCTTGACCGTTTCGATGTTATCGCCAGGGTTCATGGAGGTGGATTATCCGGACAGGCCGGGGCCATTCGCCACGGTATCGCCCGGGCACTGGAGCATGCCGAACCGGGTTACCGCGCCGTGCTGAAGCGAAGCGGCTACCTCACCCGAGATTCCAGAATGAAAGAGCGGAAAAAGTACGGCTTGAAAAAAGCCCGCCGTGCGCCGCAGTTCTCCAAGCGCTAAACAATCAATAGGGTCATGAGGATCATGCATAGGGGAATAGGGGAGCCGTCCTATTGATATGGGGCGGCCCCCGCAATTTCGGCACCGGATATATTTGCCTCCTGGCCAGATATACCAGGCAACCTCTTCAATTGCCTTTACCGGCCCTCTGACTTCGACTTCTGAACATGCAGGATTAGCGATACAGCTGGTGGAATATGTGACTATGCGCGCACTCTATTTGGGATCACCGCAAGGACTTGAAAAAAGGCTGTTCAAGGATATTGCAACTGCCAAATGCGGCGATCCTTTTCAACCTGTTATCGTGGCGGTGGAGAATAACCTTGCCGGCATCTACTTGAAAAGAGCGCTGAGTCGCTTCGGCAGCTACTGTCGGGTCTACTTTCTGACCCTGAGCCAACTGGCGGCAAAACTGGCGGAAGAGAAGTCTGATTATGCCTCTCGCAGGGCACTGCCCCCTTTTGGTGAAGAATGTCTGGCTGCGCTGACCGCCCGCGAAGCCGATGAAGGCTACTTCAGCCCTGTTGCAGCGCGGCCCGGTTTTCGAGAAGCGCTGCTCCAGACCTTCAAAGAGCTCGAAGATGCAGGCTTGCAGCGTGTTCCTTTACCGGCCGGGGGTGAGCCGCGGCGCATCGGCGAATTGCAGCGTCTTTTTGACTGCTACCGTGAGCTGCGCCGGCCTTTTGCCCATCCAGTTGAGGCTTTTACGGCAGCAGCGCAGTCTGTGCCGGCGGAGCCTTTTTTCCTGGTGCTTCATGGTGTCTACACCTTGTCTGCGCTTGAGAAGAAAATGCTGGTTGCCCTCTCCATGCATGTTAACACATTCGTATACTGGCATGAGTCTGCTTCCGCGACAACCCCTGTCCAGGAGACACTGCAGTGGTACCTGGAACAAGGCTTTACCATTGAGCGTCTTCCGCCGCCCCCACCGCAAAACAATAACCTGTCCCGACTGCAGCGCAGTATTTTCCAGGCTTCCTCACAGGAATCTGAACCTTCGCCTGCTGATGATACATCCCTTGAATTCATTTGCGCTCCTGATGATATCCGGGAAGTAGATGAGATTACCCGGGAAATTATTCGCCTGGCTTGCAAGGGGGTCCGCTTTGGTGAAATGGCCGTGCTGCTGCCTAATTCCAAATATAGCAGTCTAGTCAGAGAGAGGCTGGCCGCCGCCGGGATTCCCTGCTACCTGGCTGGAGGACAACCCCTGGCCCGGACCGGGGCAGGACGCTCTTTCTTGCTCCTTCTGGAGATGATGGGCGGTGATTATCTCCGTCAGGACGTCATCGAACTGCTGACACACGCCCCTTTTGACTACCGCCGTCTACTGGATAAAACGGCGCCGGCGAACCCGTCATTCTGGGATTACCTGACTTTGCAAGCTGGAGTGATCAGGGGTCGGCGGCAGTGGTGGGAGGCCCTGGAGCGTTACCGCAGGCAGATCCAGCATCAGTGTAGGGAACATGATGAGGATATTGTTGCGTCAGATAAGATCAGGACAAGCCATCAGATCGCTGCACTTGACATGCTGCTTGCATTTTTAAAGATGCTTTTTGATTCAGTTGAAAACTTTGAGAAATGCCGGTCCTGGACTGAGCTGAGCGAACTGTCCGGAAAATTTATTCTCAATTTTTTTCGTTCCGATGAAGAGCGGGATGCTCTAGGGCAGTTTTTGAGGCGATTGCGCCACCTCGATGAATGCGGCGGTGGATTTGTGCTCAAGGAAGCCCTGGATCTGCTTCGATCAGCCATGATGGCTGCCTCTCTGCCCCTGGGGCGGTTCCAGCAGGAGGGGGTCAACCTGCTGCCGTTAAATTCCGCTGCCGGTCTATGCTTTACCGCTGTTTTCATTCCCGGCCTGGTGGAGAAGATTATCCCCACTCCAGTAAGCGCAGATCCGCTGATCCCCGAGGCGGAACGCCTTGCTCTGGCGGGGGTGCTGCCGCTGCGGCGCCGCAAACTCGAGCTGGAGACGCTCCGGTTTAACCTGGCCCTTGGGGGAGCTCTCGGGAAGGCGGTCCTGACATGGCCGCGCACTGCTGCCGCGGGCAGCAAGGAGCAGCTGCCTTCATATTTTCTTTCCCGCTGTGGCGAGGCCCTGCTTGGCATCCGGCCCGGATACGAACAGCTTTTCCGGCTGCCGGGATACCGCTATATTCCCGCCGCTGCCAGGGAAGGAAGAGTTGATGATCCGGTCACGGCTGCCGAATTTGACCAGACCTGCTGTCATGACCTGCCGCCCACGCTGCAGCCGGTTCATTATTACCGCCGCCTCTCCGCGGAACTTGGTCAATTTATCGGGGCTGATCTGGCGAGGCGCAGCAACCGCTTTACTGCCCATGAGGGTATATTTACGCCGCACGGCGCTCCGCTGAATTTGCTTGCCGTACGCCTGGCTGGTTTGGGCGGCCGGGTTTCGGCTACCGCTCTCGAAGACTACGCCCGTTGTCCCTACAGCTATTTTTTAAAACGACTTCTTAATCTGACACCTCTCGAAGAGCCGGAGGAACTTTTGAGCATGAAGCCTCTTGAGCGCGGTCGGCTGATCCACCGTATCCTGGAACAGTTTTACCGGCGGGCCTCTGCAGAGGGGCTGCTTCCCCTGGAGCGCCATGCCGGGGCTTGCCGGACCCTGCTGAATCGCGTCGCCGGTGAGGAGTTCGCCAGGGTGCCCCCGGAAGAACTGCCGCCTTATCCTTTACTCTGGCGGCTGCAGCGGCGCTGTCTCGAGGAGATGGTGCGTTCCCTACTGGAGTGGGACATTGAAACTGCAGAGGGATTCAGGCCGGAGGATTTTGAACTGGCTTTTGGTTTTCCTGAAACGGAGAATCCAGTGGTTCTGGATCTGCCTTCAGGGGAGCGGCTTTACTTCAGGGGGCGGATAGATCGGGTTGACCGCTGTGGCGGCCGGATCCGGGTGATCGATTATAAAACTGGGCGAAAGCGGATCAAGGATGAGAGCATGGCCGGCGGTGAAGCTCTCCAGTTGCCTGTTTATCTTCTGGCCGCCGCCTCTATTTTTAGACTGTCGCGGCTGGAGGAGGCGGAGGCCTACGCCTACCATCTCTCTCCTGATGGAGTGAAAACGGTGCTCTTTTCAGGGAAACAATGGACGCAAAAAGAGCTGCTCTTGCAGAAGACGCTGGAGCTACTTCACCGTGGTATCACCGCCGGCTATTTTTTCCCCTATCCCAATTCCAGCTGCCGCTTCTGTGATTACCGCAGCGTTTGCGGTCCCGGGATCGAAAGAATTTTTCGCCTGAAGGATGCAGATCCGCTTCTGACGACCTTTCTCAAGATGAAGGAGGAAAAAGCTTGAACTGTAAAGCGGGTGTGATCAATTGATTGGAAAAAAAGGCGCGCCGGCCCCCGAACCGCTGGTTGATGCTCGTGAGCGCCGTCTGGCAGAGAGCGATCTTGGCACCAGCTATTGGGTGGAGGCGGGAGCGGGGACAGGTAAAACAACACTGCTGATCCGGCGACTGCTCAACATGATTGTAGGAGGCGCCGCCCGGCTTGACGAGATCGCGGCAATAACTTTTACAGAGAAGGCCGCGGCTGAATTGAAAGCACGCCTGCGCGATGAGCTGGAAAAAAAGTCCGCCGGGGCAGCGGCGGAAGAGTGTATGCGGATCAGGGAGGCTCTTGAGGAGCTGGAGTCGGCAGCGATTACCACGATTCATTCTTTTGCCGGGCTGTTGCTGCGCGAACGCCCGGTGGAGGCGGCAGTAGATCCGCATTTCCAAATTTATGAACCGGGAGATATGGAAGATCTCTTGGAGAAGGTGTGGGAAAACTGGTTTTTTTCTGAGCTGGCGGCCGGCACGGAGTTGCTCACAAGTGCTTTAACGCTGGGGGTAACTCCGGGTCGTCTGCAGGAGTTGGCTCAGATTCTTTATCACCAGCGGGATCTTATGGCGGAGGGAACTACTCCTGTGCCGCCCGATATGCTGCCGCTATTCTGCGATCTTCTCATCGCGCGGCTGCCTGAGCTGAAGACGCTGCTGTTCTCTTGCCGGCAGCATGAAGACAGGGGCTGCCGCCATATTGTTGAAATCATTGCTTCTGCGGAAAGGTTCTTCAAAATCAGTGATCGCCTGGAGATGGAGCGCTTTTTTATGAAGAGCTTACCTGCAATTGCCGCCCGCGGCAATCAAAATAACTGGCAGTCGCAAGAGCATTGCCGGCTTCAAAAAAAGATCTGCAGCGAGCTAAAGCAAGCCCAGGAGGCGGCGCGACTGTCAGTCTGGGGACGGCTGACCGGCGGACTGATCGAATGGTGCAGTGGATACCTTGCTGCTGTGGAGCAGGCCAAGAGTGAAGCAGGCATCCTCGACTTTCAGGATCTACTTCTCAGAGCCCGTGATCTCCTCCGCGATTCCAGGGAGGTGCGCGGCTATTTTCAGCGTCGTTTTCGCTATCTCCTGGTAGATGAGTTTCAGGATACCGATCCGCTGCAGGTAGATCTTCTCTTCCTCCTGGCCGAAAAGGAGCCTCGCGCCGCCTCCTGGCAGGAAGCGGAATTGGCGGAGGGGAAACTCTTCCTGGTAGGTGATCCAAAGCAGTCGATCTACCGTTTCCGGCGAGCCGATATTGAAATATATCAGGCAGCCCGACAGATCATGCTTCAGTCCGGCAAAGCTCTTACCATAAAGCAGAACTTTCGCACCCTGCCGGGGCTTATCGAGTGGGTTAACCGCACCTTCAGCATTTTAATCGAAGAGCAGGAGAATTACCAGCCCGGCTACCAGCCTCTCAGCGCTTTCCGATCGCCGCACTCCGAACCCTCCGTGGTCCTTCTCCACCCTTATGCCTTGTTCGATGAAGCGAAGGCAGACGATATACGAGCCGCCGAAGCTGCAGCAGTAGCGAGGTTAATCGAGGAGGCCGCCGGTAAATGGACGATCCCGGCGGAGGAGGGGAAAACCCGCTTTCTCAGTTACGGCGACATTGCTTTTCTATTTCCCACCACCACGGGGATCCACCATTTTGAAGAGGCATTGAACCGCCGCGGTATTCCCTACCGGCTGGAGGGAGGACGCCAGTTTTATCTTCGTGAGGAGATAGCCTTTCTCAAAAACCTCCTTACTTCAGTGAGTAACCCTCATGATCAGGTGTCGCTGGTGGCAGTGCTGCGCTACTGGGCCGGTATTCCCGACGAAATGATTTTTGAATACACCGCAGGGGGAGGTAAATTGAGCTACTTCGCCGGTGTCGGACAGGATTTCCCTCGACTGCAGCAGGCTTTTCAGCTGCTTCGCCGGGCTCATGACCGGCGGCAGTATGTTTCCATCGCTCTCCTGGTGGAGGAACTGCTTGATCAGACATGGTTTTGGCAGAGAGCCGCCCTGGACCCTCAGGGTCGCCAGGTGGCCGGAAACCTGCGCAAAGCACTGCAGATGATCCGCACCCTCGAAATAGAACGGCCTCTTACTTTAAAAGGCTATGTGAGCCGGTTGAACCGCATCGCGGAGCAGGGGCGGGAAGAGGCCGAATCGATCATTCATGATCCCGGCAGTGATTCGGTCCAACTACTGACCATTCATAAGTCCAAGGGGTTGGAATTCCCGGCGGTATGCCTGGTGAACATGGGGGGGCAGAACCGGCGGAGGGTCACCTTCATGACCGACCGGAGCCGGGACTGTTATTATCTAAAACTTGGTGAGCTGGTCAGTGCCGGGGTGGCAGAAGCAGAGCAGCGGGAGGCGCTGCGCCTTGAAGCTGAACAGATCCGGCTCTTCTATGTGGCGGCTACCAGGGCACGAGATTACCTGATATTACCTCGCTTTTACAAAAGCGGCACACGCGGTTTCTGGTCTTATCTTGAAAGGGCGGAGGAAGAGGAGACCGATCTCTGGGCAGGCTGTCTCTCTCTTCAGGCAAGCCCGGAAGATCCTCCCGGGGATACTGTCGGGAGGATCAGCGACGATTTGCCCGATGATGAGGAGAAAGCCCTACTGGATGAGCTTGTTGCACATCGCAGGCGCTGGTTCGAAGAGCAGGAAGAGGTGATCAGGGCCGCTGCTGTTCCCGGTCCTTTTGTCAGCGTTGGTACTCTGGCCGGTCTGGATGAGACAGCTGCTGCGTCGGAGCAGTCTTCATTTATCAATGAACCACCGGCAGGTTTATACGGCGAGGGTACCGCTTTTGGCTCCGCTTTTCACCAGATCATGGAAATAATCGATCTGCACAGTTCTTCGGCAGAAGAACTGACTGCAGAGGTTGCCCGGGCGGCGGCCCGCTGGGAAATAGAGAACAGCGATGAACTCATCCGCCTGGTCCGGATCACACTGGATCACCCCCTTCTTCAGAGAGCCCGTCGGGCGGAACGGCTTTTCAGAGAGCTGCCCTTCAGTTACAGATTTGACGGCTTTCTCATCGAAGGTGTTGTGGATTTGCTTTTTCAGGAAAACGAAGGGCTGGTCATTGTGGATTACAAGACCGATCGGGCAGGTGAGGCTGAGCTTGAGCGGCGCTGGGCTGATTACAGGCGGCAGGGTTCTGTTTATGCTGCTGCCATAGCCGATATATCAGGGCTTCCGGTAAAAGAGGTCTCCTTTATTTTTGTTCGGAAGGGCCTGGTAAAAAGTTTTTTGAATCCTGATCCCGCCCGGCTTCGTGAAGAACTGCGTAAAAACATAAACCAAAAAGGCAGTGAATATATATGGAGGAAATAAGACCGGGAGTCTGGATCGTATATGGTGAAAACAGGGGACGTTTTCCCTTTGCACACTCGTTATACCTGGAAGGCGAGCGCCGTGCCCTCATTGATACCGGGGCTGGAAAAAGTTTACGGCAGCTGGTGGGGAAAGTGGACCTGGTATATTTAAGCCATTATCACCGTGATCACGTTACAGCGAACAGTCTTTTTGCCGGAGCAGCTTTTTCGATCCATCCCCTGGATGCTCCCGGTGTAATATCGGCGGACGGTTTTTACAGGCTTACCGGGTTGGAAAGGTTAGGAGAAACATACTGGGCAACTTTACAACAGGAGGGATTTACAGCTACTTACGTTGCTGAAAAACATCAGGAAGGGGACAGGATTGATCTGGGAGGGCTGACATTACGGGTTGTCCATACACCGGGACACACTCCGGGTCACTGCGCTTTTTTGATAGAAGAGTATGGTCTTCTGTTTACTGCCGATATCGATCTTTCCTCTTTTGGGCCCTGGTATGGCAACGATACCTCGGACCTGGGGCAGTTCCAGGATTCGATCCAAAAGGTCCGTTCCCTGAATGCCCGAATGCTTGTTACCAGTCACAGCCGGCCGGTGAATGAAGGTATTGACGAGAAACTTGAACAGTACGGAGCGGTTATCGAACAGCGTCACGAGCTGCTTTACGGATTGCTCTGCAGAAAAGCGATGACCCTGGAGCAGCTTGTTGATCTAAAATTATTCTATGGCCACCATCCTGAGCCGGTGTGGGTCTACCGGTTTTTCGAAGGGAATATGCTGCAAAAACATCTGTCGGTTCTTTTAAGCAGAGGACTGGTAGATTATGCTGAAGGAGAAGCATTGTATAAAGCACGGCAGCGTAATCATTCCCATAGAACCTGATCTGCTCATTAATGGTAATTCTTAGCGGTTGTCAAAAGGGTTCATTCTGAACTATAATGGCTTTAAAGAAAGGAAATCAATCCAGGCAGGGTCTTAAAAAATGAAGGTTAAAGAATATTTAAAAAATAAATTAAACCAGGGTGCAGTCCATATCACCCTTATTGATCCTTCGCGGCAGCTGCCGGAAGCCGCCGGCCGTTTGGCCCGGACTGCTCAAGAGGTGGGGAGCGACCTGGTGCTCATCGGCAGCTTTTCTCCTACCGGGCAGCGCGCTCTGATGGAGACAGTGGAAGCGGTGAAGGATAGGGCTACCATCCCGGTAATCTTTTTGCCCTCCGGCAGCGAGTCGATCAGTTTAAATCTCGATGCCATGCTCTTTTTATGCATGCTCAACTCGCGCAAAGCCGGATTTATCACTTCAACGCATGCCTGTATCGCCCCAATTTTAAAACAGCTTGGCGTGGAAACCATACCCGTCGGTTATGTCCTTGTAGAACCGGGTATGAAGATCGGCGAACTCGCTGAAGCTGATCTAGTTACCCGTGAAAACTTCTGGAAAGCCATCGGTTATGCCTTAACGGCTGAATTTATGGGGATGGATTATGTTTACCTTGAGGCAGGCAGCGGGGCTGCACAGCCAATCCCGGCTGGGATGATTCGAGCGGTGAAGCGGGAGATCTCCATCCCCCTCATCGTCGGTGGAGGCATCCGCACGGCTATTGACGCACGGCGGGTGCGCCAGGCCGGTGCTGACATTGTTGTCACCGGCACGGTCATTGAAAATGCAGGCTATCGTGAACGGCTTCGCTCCATCCTCAGCGCTCTCAAGGAATAACCCTTTCGCTTTAGATGCCTTTACCGGCAACATGCTCTTCAATTTTTGCCCATAACCCAACAATTTGCTTACAGATAGGGCGATGATTGCGCCGCCTGAATATCTACCTGGAGCCGGCAGGTAAAATAAACGTACCCCATGAGGTCCATTGACCCGGCACCCTCCAGATATTACAATATGGTTATGCTATGAGGAAGGGGCATGTATTGTGCCGTTGGACTGTTTGGCGCCACCATAGGGGGAGGGATCTATTTGCTTAATTTTGATCTGCACAATTATAGAGGGCTTTTTAAAGCCCGCACCGAGCTGCGTGTTCAAGAAAACCGGACTGTAAATATAATTTTTGTCAAGGGCAATAATACGCTGAACTCACGCTCACAGAGAGGCGGCATTTCGGCGCGGGTCTATAGCAACGGCTCATGGGGTTTTGCCTCCCATCCCGGGCTGTCTGATGAAAATGTAAAAAAGGTAATCAGCGCAGCCACAGACAACGCTTTTTTTCTAGATTCAAGGGAGCACCAAAAGAAAGGGCCTCTGCCTGGGGCCCCGGCTTCTTCAGAAAATGACTTTTCTACGACAAAGCCAAGGTTAAACCAGAAGGATCTCTTTGACTTCACCCGGGAGTTAGATGATCACATCGCCTCCGCCTACCCGGAACTGGCCGGCTGGACGGTTTCACTGCGCTGCCTCGACATGGAGAAGAAACTGCTCACCGCGGAGGGATCTTGCTCATATTCAATGATCCCGCGTACTTTTGTTTACATCGACCTCTCTCTGATCAAAGACGGCCAACCGGTAGAACTCCTTGATGTGTACGGCGGCCTGGGGCAGTTTGAGGATCGGTTCTTTTCACCCGCGGATCTTTTTGAGAAGATTGCCGGACAGCATCGACACCTGAGGAAAAAAAGTGAAGGGGGTTTCGCCGATGCCGGGCAGAAAACCTGTGTCCTCGATGCTGATCTGGCGGGGATTCTGGCTCACGAAGCCATCGGTCATACTGTGGAGGCCGACATTGTTATGAGCGGATCCGTAGCCGGGGGGAAAATTAGCCGGGAAGTGGCCGCCCCGCTGATCACCCTCGTTGATTATGCAAATTCATGCAGCGGCAAGACCTGTCCTGTTCCTGTTTATATTGACGATGAAGGCACCGCGGCAAAGGATGCTGTGGTCATCGAAAAAGGCATCTTGAAAAACTACTTGCACAGCAAAGAGAGCGCTATGCATTATGATGTCGACCCAACCGGTAATGCCCGCGCTTTCGAGTTCTCCGATGAGCCTCTGATCAGGATGCGCAATACAGCCATCCTTCCCGGTTCCTCCAGCCTGGAAGAGATGATCGAATCCGTAGATGACGGTTACTACCTTATCAGGCCAAGCAACGGTCAGGCTGATTCGACGAGCGAATTTATGTTTGGAATTGTCCTGGGATATGAGATCAAAAAAGGCAAAATAGGCCGGGCGATCAGGGATACCACCATTTCAGGGATGGCATTCGATGTTCTGAAAACGGTATCCATGGTCTCCGGTGAAATGAACTGGATGAGCGGCGGGATGTGCGGTAAGAAACAGCTCATACCGGTAGGCATGGGCGGGCCGGCGATCAAATGTCAGGTTAACATAGGAGGCAGGTAATTATGAATAACCCTAGAAAGGTTGTGAGAGACGGCCTTGATGAGTTGATCCGGGCAGGTGCCGACAAAGCCGCATGCAGCCTTACGATGACCAACAAGCATGAAATGAATGTTGATCTGGGAGTGTTTAGCTTGCTGAGGACCACTTTCGATACTGGTGTGGAGCTGACTGCGATAAAAGATGGGAAAAAAGGATCAACAGCCATCAACAGCTCAGACAGCCCGGCGCTGTGCCGGGCAGCCGCCGATGTGCTCGATATCGCTGCCGCCTCTGCGCCTGATGATGCTCACGATATCGCCGAAGCCCAGCCTCCGGCTGAAAATTCGTCGGGTGCCGGCAGGCCTGATCTGGACAAAATGTACTCCCGGATGAAAGAGCTGCTGCAAGAGATCGCGGCAAGGTATCCCCGGGTCATGGTGCGGCAGGCAATCCTTGACTTTAACCGATCTGAGAGTTACTTGATCAACTCAAATGGAGTCGATTTCGTGACCCGCAAAGGGATCTACCGCTGCATGGTTTTCTTTTCTTCCCGGGATGGAGAGCAGGTCTCATCCTTTAACATCACCGGTTTTTCGCTAAATGATCTGGAACAGAGTCTTCTGGATTGTGCTTCCCTTGATGCCCTGCTCCGGCAATCGACAGAGCAGATTGTAACCAGACCCCTGAAGAGGAAATTTTTTGGTGAGGTGATTATCACTCCCGACTGCCTGGGGGATATACTCGGCTTTCTTACTGATGCCATCGGTGACAGGCCGCTCATCTCCGGAACGAGTATCTATCGTGACGGGCTGAACCGGCAAATCGCCTCCCCTGTCTTCAGTCTGCACTCACGCCCGGTAAGCGATGAAATCTGCGACGGCTATTTTGTTACCGCTGACGGATACGCCGCAGAAAACAGCACTATTGTGGAAAAGGGCGTTCTCAAATCTTTTCTGTTGAGCCTTTATGGTTCTCGTAAAACCGGCTGTTCGAGGGCGGTAAATGACGGAGGCGCTTTTGTGGTAGATCCGGGCGAAACCGCCTTTGACGATATCATCAGCTCCGTGGACCAGGGGATACTTCTGGCCAGGTTCTCGGGTGGAAATCCCAGCGAAAACGGTGATTTTGCCGGTGTGGCCAAGAACAGTTATCTCATTGAGGATGGAGAGATCAAATGTCCCCTGAGCGAGTCCATGATCGCAGGAAACTTCGCCGAAATGCTGAAAAACATTACCGCCATCTCCCGTGAGCGTGTTGACTTCGGCAGAGCTATCTTGCCCTGGATTGCATTCTCCGGCATTACGGCATGGGGAAAATGAGTGATTCAGCTGCTTCAATGAAGCGCTTTTGTGCTGAGCCCTTCAAAAGTTGCCGCCCCATTGGTTTAGCATCCTTCATTCCGGCATGCAGTTTATTTTACATATAATCCACCCAGGGCAAATCCGAACGCCACCCTCCCGGCATGCCGCTGCATGGAACGCAGAAGAAGATCATGTCCAGAATTTTACCAGAGTATTCCCGCACAATATAATCAGGCCGTAGCAGGGCGGTTTGTTTCAGGTTTTTAGCAGGAGAGCGGCAGAATGATGCGCTCATCGTTCAGGATACTGGTTAACGTGGCATGATCAGATTTTACCGCCCTGGGGGAAGCGGCCATGCAAACGTGCCCTAAAAGCGGAGAGGCATGCTCTAAATTGAGGGTGATGGATTTAAAAATAGTGTAACAATTGCGGCATTGACAAGAAAATGGGGGAAAAGTATAATTTAACTGGTTGGTGGTTGAACCATATAAAGACAGGAGGGACGGCCGTGTCCAAAGACTGTTTCAAAGGTTCTTATGATGCTGTTGTGGTGGGCGCCGGTAACGGGGGGCTGGTCGCTGCGGCAACCCTTGCGGCAAAAGGTCACAAAATACTTTTACTGGAACAGCATAATTTACCGGGCGGATTTGCCACCAGTTTCGTCAGGGGAAGGTTTGAGTTCGAACCATCGCTGCATGAAATTGCAGATTTCGGTTCACCTCTGGATAAGGGAAATGTGCGCATACTTCTGGAAGACAAAATCGGCATTGATACGGAATGGATGAGAGTGCCCGAAGCATACAGGCTCGTCATTCCCCATGAAAAGGGCGGCAGGATCGATGCTATCATGCCTTTTGGCGAGGCGGAGTATATCTCCAAAATGGAAGAGTATGTCCCCGGATCAAGAGAATCTGTCTATAAATTTATGAGGCTGTGCGAGGAAGTGGTCAAGGCTTTCTCCTACCTGGGCAGATCGAGGGGGAATCCGGATAAGAAGGTTCTCACAGGCACTTACGCCAATTTCCTTAAAACTGCTCCATACACACTGCAGGATGTGCTGGATGCCGTCAAAATGCCCTACCGGGCTCAAAAGATTATCACGGCATACTGGTGCTACCTGGGATTGGATGCAAAGACTGTAAGTTTTAGCATCTTTGGCGCCATGTTCAACCGCTATATCAACAAGGAGGCATATGTCCCCAGATACCGGTCCCACGAATTTACCACGGCGCTGGATATGAAGATCCGGGAACTGGGCGGAGAAATACTTTATAACACAAGAGTGGAGAAGATCATGGTGGAAAATGGGCGGGTGGTTGGCGTGGAAACCTCCCACGGCGATGTGATCAAGACCGGTTTTGTCATATCCAACACCTCTCCCCATACAGTCTACAGCCGCCTGATTCATCCCCGGTCAGCAGTTCCGGAGCTGGCCTGGAAGACTTGCAATGCCAGGGAAGTCGGCTTTTCCGCATTTGTTGTCTACCTGGGTCTGGATAAGAGTCCTGAAGAGCTGGGCCTGAAGGAGTATAGTTATTTTATATACAGCAGCCCGGATAACAATGAAATCTATGACGACTTTAACAGGTTGGGAAGGCCTATTGCCCAGGCCACAGTCTGCCTGAACAATGCCGTTCCCGACTGTTCCCCGGAAGGAACCACGATTCTTTATTTCACTACACTGTTTAGCGGTGATTCCTGGAGTAAAGTATCTCCGCAGGATTATTATA
>CAZQEV010000007.1:0-1820 GCA_964592135.1 uncultured Syntrophomonadaceae bacterium | reverse complement strand
ACTACACTGTTTAGCGGTGATTCCTGGAGTAAAGTATCTCCGCAGGATTATTATAAGATTAAGAATAATATTGCCGGAGAGATGATCGATGAATTTGAAAAAGCCTTGAATATAAGTATACGGGACAGTATTGAAGAGGTTGAAGTGGCTACTCCCGCCACTTTTGCCAATTATACCGGGGCTTTTAACGGCGGCGTTTACGGTTATGAACCTGTTCCCTGGGATTCCGTTCTGCCGCGGATGATGACTATGAATGAAGAAAAATACATTAAGGGCCTCGATTTTGCCGGCGGTTTTGCTTTCAGGTGCCACGGTTATTCCAGTTCGCTTCAATCGGGTGAAACAGCGGCTCTGTTAATTCACAAAGATTTAATGGAGGTGAAGTAACATGACTGGGGATAAGCTCAAGATTAAGATCAAACCCCTGGGGCTCCTGGACTTGCTGGCTTTCAAAAACCTGGTGCCCGGCAGGAAAAAGCGTATTCAGAAAGCATCTGCCACAACCATTGGATCTCTTCCGCCTGTAAACGCCCTCGCAGGAGAGCTCCATCCAAGGATTCAGAATTTGATTGTAAATCAAGTCCGGGATGAAACCGGCAATGTCAGAACATACAGGCTGGTTCCCGATAAAGTTAAAGAGACACAGCGGCTTGCTTACTTCCGCCCGGGACAATACCTCAGTTTCACTTTTCAAGTGAAAGGAGCAACGGTAACACGGCCCTATTCCATTTCCTCGACGCCCAAAGAAGCATTGGCCGGTTTTTATGAGATAGCTGTAAAAAGGTATCACGACGGTTTTATCTCCAATTATATCTGGGCCAACTGGAATGAAGGGTGTGAGGTGATCTCCGGCGGGCCGGAAGGATCCTTTTACTACGATGATTTGAGGGACCATCAGAACATTGTTGGGATTGCGGGGGGATGCGGTATTACCCCATTCAGATCCATGGCTAAAAGCGTTCTAGAAAATGGGCTGAACATCAACCTGACCATAATTTACGGCAGCAACAGGAAAGAGGAAATTGTTTATTACAATGAGCTAAATAAACTTCAAGCCTCCTCAGGGGGAAGAATTAAAGTTGTTCACGTTTTAGCCGAAGAAAAAGTGGATGGCTATGAGCATGGATTTATATCCGCGGATCTGTTAAAGAAATATGCCGATCCCCTTGACAGCTCATTTTTTATCTGCGGTCCACAGGCTATGTACCGGCATATTGATAGAGAGCTGGAATGTCTGGAATTAAGGAGTAAATTTGTCCGGAGAGAGGTTTTCGGGGAGATCGACGATGTCTGCGGCCTCGACACTTACCCGGAAGGTGTTGCCGGGAAGACATTCAAGGTACTTGTACACAGGGGGAAAGATCAGGTGGAGATAAAAGCTGATGCAGGAGAATCACTGCTCGTGGCGATGGAAAGGTCCGGTCTCTGCCCCCCTTCCTCCTGTAGAAGTGGATCCTGCGGTGTGTGCAGGTCTCTGCTGATCAAGGGAGATCTCTTCATCCCTGAAGAGATCGATGACCGGCGCCAGGCCGACAAGAAATTCGGGTATATCCACCCCTGTATCTCTTATCCTCTGGAGAATCTTGAGATAGTGGTGCCCCGGAAGAAAATCGAGTAGCGCTCTCGATATATTTCATGGCTCAAGAGGCGGGAAGAATTATGGAAAGCATATTGCAGGAAGGAAGAGGGAAGCTGCTTCACCTGGCTGTTACGGATTAATCATGAAGCGCCGCATTCGCCGCCGCGCCCGGTGACTGTCTCCAGAGCGTGGTCGAGCACCGGTTCCAGCACGGCAAAGCATTCCCGCACCGCCCTGGGGC
>CAZQEV010000006.1:0-33986 GCA_964592135.1 uncultured Syntrophomonadaceae bacterium | reverse complement strand
AGTGCTGGCCGTAATCAATACGATCGTCATTTTATTCCTTGATCGAAATACTGCTTCGGAACAACAGCTCTCACCGGGGACCCGCCGAACCGTCTTGCTCATCACCACGATTTTGGGCATAGCGCTGGTAGCCCTGGCTTTTTTTATCTTCTTCATTTAGGGGTTTGCGGGGTTCTTAAACCTATAGTGCCTTGACATGTGCTTAGTCCTGGATTGACAATCATGGTAAATATTGTTATTATTACTATTGTCGACTTTCGGTTGGGGGGGAGGGAAAAGCATTAACAGGTTATTCCCACCCGTTATCCCAATGGTTTTTCTTCCGGCAAGCCGGCGGATTACTTTACGGAAAAACAGGCGCAGGAGGCTGTAAATGCGGCGGATAATATCGCTAGATTCTGTGAAAGCCTTTTATTTAGACAGAAATAAGTTAATCAAAGAACTGCAAAAGGCGGCCGCGGAAGCCATGTTGTTATTCCCGGAGATACAGGAGATCAGGCTGGTCGGCTCGGTAGCCAGGGGAGAGCAGACGGGTTTAAGCGATGTTGATCTCTTTATCGTAGTTGATAATGACGAAGAGAATGCCGTAGAAAGAATAAAACCCTATTACCGGTTTTTTAGCGAAAAGCTAAGGCTTTCCCTCGATATTATCACTGCTCTGAAAGAAGAGGCCGATAATTACCAGGATTTGCTGAAGGGCAGTATCTTGCTTGGCTGAGGGCTACCATTAGTAACATTTGGTATAATATGTGGCAGCGTTTCTCAAATAGCAGTGGTGTGCTTGGGGGCAGTGATGGTTGCCAAGGAGGGATGGTCCCAGGGGAAGCCCTGCTGTCGTTATTACCATTATTATGCTTGTAAGCAAAAAACAGTTATGATATAATTTGCTCAACATTACAGGGCTGGGGGCTATCCAGTTGGGCAGCGATGTCGCCCTGACAGCGATATTGACATTGGACTGGTAACGATGCCTGGGTTCGATATCTCGGAGAAAGAGCTTGATCTGATCGAAGCCCGGATCCGTGGAGGCCTTTCCCCATTGGGGACCCATAAATTTGACCTGGTATTCTTGACCCTGCGGGCCGTTTTCTTTTCCCACAAAGCTATCAGGTACGGAAAACTGATCTATGCGCGAGACATGGATGTTATTACAGATTTTACAGAGTCCGTCAGTAATATACACAGATATGAATATGCCCGCTACCGGGAGGCCCTTGAGATAATTGCTTTGGGGGACTGACGCCCGTGATGCGTTGCAATTCTTAGTATCAAAGGGTGTTCACCCTTCTGACGATTTTGAGACATACTCGGCTATGGTTGGGTTTAGAAACAGGGTTGTCCATGGGTACCAGCAAGTTTCCGATCAACGGGTTTATGAAATATCAGTCAAAGAGTCCGGCAGTTTCGAATCATTTATTGATCAAATCTCTCGCTATCTACAGATCAATCAGTTACCTGAGAACCCCCATAGTACCTGAAGTCGAGGTAATACATGGATCACGATGCTTTGATATCTGAGTACAAAAGGTTAAAAAAAGAAAATGTACAGCTGCGCGAGGAGAATAATTTCCTCCGCGCGCAGTTTGAGAAAGATAGAATATCAACTGCTGATCATGCAACGCCTATTCAACAAAATATTGTTCAAACATATCCCGTGATGATCGATCAAAACAGCCCTTCTACTCAGAAAATAGAGCTGTTTATGTCTCTCTTTAAGGGGCGCCCGGATGTTCATGCCAGGCGTTGGGTGAACCATAAAAAGGGGACTGCCGGCTATTCACCGGCATGTGCGCACGAGTGGCGCAGGCCTCTTTGTCAGAAACCCAAGGTGAAGTGCACCGCCTGTCCCAATCAGAAATTTATGCCCTATGACGAAGAGTTTGTCAAAACCCATCTGACGGGTCAGGTTGCAGGGGGCGTGTATCCCCTGTTGCAGGATGAAACCTGCTATTTTTTAGCCATAGATTTTGATAAAGGTAACTGGCAGAAAAATGTTATTTCATTTAGGGAGGTCTGCAGGGATTGGGGTGTTATCTGCGCAGTTGAGCGCTCCCGCTCCGGCAACGGAGCGCATGTCTGGTTTTTCTTTGAAACAGCTATTTCAGCATCTCTGGCCCGTAAGTTCGGGTGTGCTTTGCTGACTTGCGCCATGATCAAAGAATACCGGGTAGGCCTGGACTCTTATGACAGGCTTTTCCCCAGTCAGGATACCCTGCCCGAAGGTGGGCTGGGTAACTTAATCGCGTTGCCCTTTCAGAAAGAAGCCCGGGAGGCGGGCAACTGCATATTTGTAGATGAAAAGCTGGAACAGTATCCTGATCAGTGGGCTTATTTAGGCGGCATAAAAAAGCTGACGGCTGAACAGGTTGAGGAATACGTTAAAAAAATGGCCGGTTATAGTGAGCTCGGCCCCTTAATGCAGGAAGGCTCCCAAAATTATCAGAGACCATGGCTTGGACGTGAAGGAACGGTTCAAATTGATCTTGCCGGGTTGCCGTCCGCAGTCACTATTTCCAGGGCAAACATGCTTTACATCCCCAAAAGGGGACTTTCATCCAAGGTTCTTAACCGGATCATCAGGATGGCTGCCTTCAAAAATCCTGAGTTCTACAGGCGCCAGGCCATGCGCCTGCCTACCTACGATTACCCTCGTGTCATCCACCTTGAGGAGGAATTTGAAGACCATATTGCCATCCCCCGGGGGTGCGATGGCGAACTTTTACATTTTTTTGATGAACACGGCGTCAAGGCGGTGATGGAGGATGAAACCAATCCAGGCAATCCGATCAGGGTTGCCTTTACCGGTAAGCTGACCGATCTGCAAAAAGAAGCCGGCGAGACGCTGCTGAATTACAATTATGGTGTTCTTTCGGCGCCACCAGGCTTCGGCAAGACAGTCCTGGGCGCATGGCTTATAGGAAAAAGAAAGGTTAATACCCTGATCCTGGTTCACCTGAAACATTTGCTTGAGCAGTGGAAAGAAAGGTTAAGCCAATTCCTAAATATTGAAGAGACATTACCCGAAGAGGCCCAACCGCGAAGAGGGCGCCCCAGGGAGCGCAGGCTTATTGGCGAGTTTAGCGGCGGGAAAGACAGGCGCAGCGGCCTGGTCGATATCGCCCTGATACAGTCTCTTTATACAAGAGGCCAAGAGGGATTTGTTGATCCCTGCCTGCGGGATTACGGTATGGTGATTGTAGATGAGTGCCATCATATATCTGCATTCAGCTTTGAGAAAGTGATCAAAGCTGCCCACGCAAAATATGTGTACGGCTTAACTGCGACTCCAAAACGGCAAGACGGTCATCATCCGATCATTTTCATGCATTGCGGCCCAGTTCGATACAAGGTTGATGCTCTTTCACAGTCAAAGGAACGCCCTTTTGAGCATATGGTATTGCCACGGTTCACATCATTTAAAATGCCGCCGAAAAAAGGCGGTGAAAGGTGGCATATTCAGAAGATCTATACCGCTATTACGGAAAGTGAAACCAGGAACCAAATGATCATACAAGACGTACTTGAGGCGGTAGCAGAAGACCGCAATTCAATAATTCTTGCGCACAGAACTGCCCATGTGAAAAAGCTGGCAGAGATGCTAAATAAAAAGGGTGTAGAAGGTTTGGTGTTAACTGGACAACTTGGGGACAGGCAGCGGACAGAGGTCCGCAATCGCCTAAAAGAGTGTACCGGTGAGCGCCCTCCGGTTATAGTTGCTACCGGGAAGTATATCGGCGAAGGCTTCGATTATGCGCCTCTGGATACCCTATTTATGGCTTCCCCGGTGGCCTGGCATGGTACTGTTCAGCAGTACATCGGGCGACTGCACCGATTATATGATCAGAAACAAGAGGTCAGGGTGATAGACTATGTGGACATTCATGAATATGTGCTGGAAAAAATGTACGATAAGCGGCTAAAAGCTTATACCGCAGCTGGTTATACCATCAAGGCGTCCGATGAGGAAGGAAGGGAGGTAGATGTCTTATATAGCCAAATTAATTATTGGGAGACTTACAGCAAAGATATATCATCTGCGTGTGATCGGATATTCATAGCAAGCCCTTTTGTGAATCAACGGCAGGTCGGGAAAATGATCCCTGCATTAAAACCCGTCTTGGATAGGGGAGTCCAGGTAACTGTTTTGACCAGGCCTGTTTCAGACTACCGGGAAACAGATATCGGCCGCGCAGGAAAGAGCCTTGAATATTTGCAGGACGCAGGAATTATGATATTTTTTCAAGAAAATATGTTCCAGAGATTTACAATTGTCGATTATGATATTGTTTGGTACGGCAGTATTAGTTTTTTAGGTTACAGCAAAAAAGAAGCGAATGTCATGCGCATTAACAACCGGGATCTCGCAGTAGAGATTACCGGGACAATCTCGCAGGGTACCCAATAAGGGTTAATGTATGTAAAATAATTTTATCCGGCGGAGCTGATGGTTTGCCTGGATACCCCCAAAGCTTCGTCCAACTCACTTTGCTTCAGGAACGGTCCTTGCGGATCTTTAAAAGGTTATTTTTCAACGCATCACCCCTGTAATGTAAAGATAGCTTTACCTTTATTGTAGATAATGCTACCGCTCATATCACTTCACCAAGCTGGAGGGACAGGAACTTTGGCTGGTGTGTCATGAGGTGGCAATTTAGGTGCAATTAGCTACAAAAATTTGCCCAGAAGTGTCGTTTCCTCGATGCGCCCGCCTCCTGCCAAAATGCTTCTGAGAATCTCAGTGAATTGCCGGCTGTATCGGGCCTTCTTAGGGTGATATTTTGAGTTTTGAGACCTGCACCATGCTGCAAGGCTACCGTGAAAAAAACCGTAAACTCCCTACCTAAGAAAAGCACGGTATTGCAACCTGCATTGCTTCTATTAGTAATTTCTGGTATAATATGCGTAGGTGGTGGCTCTCGAATATCAATAAATGTAAACAGGTAAATTTAAAACTATTACTAATGTATAATGATTATGTGAAAAAAGGGCGGTTCCAATGAACAATTCTTCTGCAATCCCCGGAAAAGTTTCCATGCTGTTTTGGGATGTTGATCCAGCCGCGCTGGATTTGGAGTTACAGAAGGATTATATTATTGAACGTGTGCTTAATATGGGCGACGAAGAGGCTTTAAAATGGTTATGGAGGAAGTATGGAGCGCAGGCTATTTACGTTACGGTTACCAACAGCCGCAGGCTAACCTTGAAGACGGCCCGGTGCTGGCAAAACTATTTTGACCTGAAGGAGGAACAGATGCGTTGTTTCTCAGCATACTCGGCGCGCCCGGATTTGATTTACTAAAGAGGATTGTTGCGGCTCCCCCGGTGCCGAATTGCTATCTGGCTGGGGGTACGGCGCTGGCCATGATGCTGGGGCATCGCCGCTCGGAAGACTTTGATTGGTTTTCCCCGAGCATGTTTGCGGTGGAAACCGTTGTTGAAAGCCTTTCTGTGTTGGGTACACTCAACATTGCCGAAACCAAAGAAGGTACCTTTCATGGCTTTATCGACGGTATCCGGGTTGCCTGGCTGTACTACCCCAATCCATTATTGAGCGCATTGGTAACCTTGCCTGAGGTTCCCGGTTTAAGTCTGGCCTCTCTGGTAGATATTGCCGTGATGAAATGGGCGGCCTTAAGCAGCCGCGGCTCCCGTAAGGATTTTATTGATCTTTATTTTATCGCCAAAGCCGGATTGGAGATCAAATTGTTTTTCCCTTTATTGTCCTCTAAATTCCCCGGCGCCAAGATCAATCATTATCACATGATTAAAAGTTTATCCTATTTTGACGATGCCGAGCGGGAGCCCTGGCCCATTATGCACAAACCGGTAAAATGGATAAATGTAAAGGACTATTTTTTAGAACAGCAAAAGCTTCTGCTTGAAGAAAACCTGTAAAAAACCCTTCCTTCACAATGCTAAAGCGGTGTTTCAGGATTTGAAGATGTCGTCTACGGCGACTGCCAGGCCCTCAAAGGTGAAGGAGCGCAGGGTTTCGCCGGGCTTGAGGGTGATATATTCATCGATGTTGAACTCTTTGAAACTGTAGGCCATGACGGTGTGCTTTTCAGGATCAATGATCCAGAATTCCTTGACCCCCGAGAGCATGTATGTGTTCAGCTTGTCGACCATGTCCTTTGTGCGGGTGCTTTTCGACAGGATCTCGATGCAGAGCACGGGTGTGCCCATGTACCTTCCCCTTTCATTGACCGCGGTTTCCAGGTCGCAGGCGATGAGCAGGTCCGGCTGCATCACATCAGGCGTCTTTAAATCTTTTTTGTAAAAATGGACATCAAAGGGGGCATAGAACACCTTGCACTTTTTCCCTTCCAGGTGGGCGCGAAGTTGAACATGCAGATTTCCCGAAATGTCCTGGTGCCCGGAGAGGCGAGCAGAACAATCTCCCCATTGATATACTCCATGCGCAGTTCGCTTTTCTCGTAGATCTCCATGAACTCTTCGTAAGAGACTTTTTTGCCGCCGTAAACGTAATCGTGCGCTTTTTCCTTTACGGCAAAATAGCGTTCGATCTCCGTGATATAGGGGGTCAGCCTGACCGCCTTTTTGCCGTTTTTCGTGACCACCACCTCGCTGTTCTCTATGACATAGTCTAGATATTTCCCCAGGTTGGTCTTGAGCTCGGTAGCAGTAATCACCTTTGTGCTGTCTTCCATCAAGATCGGCATCCTCGTACGATCAGTATAACATAACCGTACGATAAATTGCAATAAAAATTATTACGTACGATAGCTCAGGAAATACCACTTTTGAGACCAGAATGCCTACATGGTCTTCACTCAGAGTCAAATCCTGGAACTGGCCAACCAGGTCATCGGGCCATGACTCTGATGTTGGACGGAATTGCCTTATCCTGCCCCCCTAGTTCCCTTAAAACCCCTAATATGGTATTACTTATTTGCGCATGATATAATAAATTGCGATCCAAAAGGATCTGCATGTTTACCATTCTATGCCCGACTACATCATTTCCGCCTGAATGAAAGCGACTTGTAGGAAGCATACAACGAAAGACCAGCGTATCAGCAAAATGACTATCTATCTAACACGCAGATAAAAAAAGTGCTCAATTATCGATTTTAAGGATGGTAGAGCACGATAAATATCTTTTTTCTCGAAAAACGGGTAGTATAATTTTTTTATATACTGGAATTTAGGTAATATAACGGAGCGTGAAGATATTGAAAATCAAAAATCTCTATACTGCCAATAGGCACTTCCCGATTTTGAGTGTTACCGTCGCCGCTGTCTGCTGTTTGATCACAGTGACTGTCCTCGTAAAGCCGGAATGGTATCCTGCACTGGCATGGAAATATCCTGCTGACAATACCTGGCAGCACTTCGGCGGCGTTTTTCTGCACGGTACAGGTGACGGTTCCGCGGCTATGGCAGCCGTGCATCTTAGCGCAAATCTATTGATGTTTTTACCCTTTTCGATCATGATTGAAAAGTCCATCGGACATGCAAAATTCGGATTTGCTTTTCTGACATCGTGGTTAGGCGCGGCACTGGTATTTATGATCGTTGCAGCAGCTATTTCAAACGGAGAGGATGCATATGGCGCAGGTCTGTCTAGCGTATCATATTCGATGATCACCATTGGCTGTACTATTTTGCTTCGAATCTTTCTGATGGATAAGAAAAGATTTTTCAGACAGCTGCTAGCGTATGTTTTTCTCGGCGGTATGGTATGTGAGCTGGCAATGTTAAACCCGTATATCGCAGGTATTGGCTCCTTCATTCTGCACTTGAGCGGTATTTTTGTGGGATCAATCTTGTCAATTGCTTTCAGGAAGGCGATTAAGGAGTCACTTATCAAAGCGCAGTGTATGTCGGTAAGTTGATTATAACTCTTGTTGCAAGTGTAGCTGCTGACGCATACTGTCAAGCAATAGACGCCGTATGGTGTCCACGGCCTGACGTGAAAGCTGTCCAGTAAGAAACATGCTTCATTTAAAAGAAGATAGCCTCACTTAAGAGCCGTTGGATCAATCATTCATGATTTTTATGTTGCTGTTGAGAATGTTTTTGAAATGATTAGCAGCTGCCCTGGGGAAGGCGGCCGTCCGGCTGAGCATTCCTGTAGAACCGGTTTTTGAAAGGCGAACCCCGAATCCCTGTGTTTCTCTGGGACAGCAGGGGACCCAACAGCCGTTGAGTATGCAAAGATTAAGATTTTCAGGATCAATTAGAGGGTAGCTGCGAACCAGTTCAGACCGGTGCCGCTTTTAAGCTCCATCAAGCAGCTCTTCAACCTTTCACTTTCCCGGTCCGGGTTCTCCATGACGATGCCAACGGGCAGGATCTCTATGCGGAGTATAAAAATGCCGACGCCCAGCGAAATGATGATCAGAGGCACCAGGGACATGCCCAGCAGTTTCGGCTGCCTGAAACACATTTTAAATCGACCAGCATCAGGCTGACTAGTATCCCATCTGTTGGATTTATCGTTTTTCCGGAAGGCCGGCTTGAGTATTATGGTAGAATTAATCGGATAGGGGGGTAGTTTAATGCTGGATGCGTTATCTGCGCCTGCAAGGCAAACCAGCAGAATATTAAAGAGGCTTTTTGGAAGCTTTACAAAAAAAGAGGATCGAAAAGATTATCATTGCCGATATCTGTTCTATGGCCGGTTACAATCGCAGCACCTTCTATACCTATTTTAAGGATATTTATGATGTACTGGGCGCAGTAGAGGGGGAATTGATCTCAGCTGACCGGTTCAAGAAGATCATTGTAGATAATCTGATAAAAAAGAGCGATTTGAAGGGGGCCTTTGCACTGCTGATCGAGCTGTTCGAAGAATGCGATGAACACTTTTCTGTGCTGCTGGGCCCCGGGGGCGATCCTGCCTTTCGTGAGAAATTGCTGTTACAGCTGTCCCCGAATTTTGAAAGCATCCCTCCGCTGGGAACGTCTGCAAGACTTCGCTATGTCCTGGAATACCAGAATGCCGGAGTTGTTATGACCCTGGCCAAATGGCATCAAAGAGGCAAAGATATTTCACCGGAAGAGCTGGTTGAGATTCTCCTGGAGCTGTCCTGCTGCGGAACACAAAATGTGCTGAAAAAGGAGCTTGACTGTGAGCCGCCGGCCTGAGGGTGCGAGTAAAATGGTATAATGGAAAAAAATAAATGCAGAGGGGATCGGAGTTTTGCTGGGGACCATAGTCAATGCCGCAGCAATCGCTGTCGGGGCCCTGTTTGGAAACCTTCTCAGGGGCGGCTTTCCTGAAAAATATAAATCCGTGATCATGCAAGGGGTCAGCCTGGTTGTAATTCTCATCGGTCTCTCCATGGCTTTGCAGAGCGAAAACATCCTGGTGCTGACCCTGAGTATTGTTAGCGGAGGGCTGCTGGGTGAATTCCTAAAGATCGAGGAACGGCTTGCGGGCCTGGGGGAAAGGCTGGAGAGCCGTTTCAGCGGCGCCGGCAACGGCGCGGGGCTTTTTACCAGGGGCTTTGTCACCGCCAGCCTGGTTTTTTGTGTAGGGGCAATGTCGATCATGGGCGCCCTGGAAGGCGGGCTCACGGGGAGACATACCACCCTTTTCATCAAAGCCGTAATTGACGGGGTAGCGGCAGTTGTTTTTGCTTCCACCATGGGAGTGGGCGTGGCTTTTTCAAGCCTGCCGGTGTTTTTATACCAGGGTGCTATTGCTGCTGCAGCTGTTTATGTGAAGCCCTTTTTGACCGATGCCGCCATCACCGGGATGACTGCAGCGGGGGGATTGCTCATCTCCGGCATCGGGATCAATCTGTTGACGGGTAAACAGATGATCAAAGTGGGGAACCTGCTGCCGGCCATCTTTCTGGCAGTTCTCTTTGCAGCTCTCTTCGGCAGTTTCAGCTTTTAGCCTATATCATGGGGACGGTTCTCTTGATATATCCAGAATAAAACAGATCAGATCTGACATGCGGCAAAACAGGGCGGATGGGTTGAAACCGGCGTTCGCGTTTCCTGGCGGATGGGGATGGAATTAAGTTTCTACATATGGAAATATTTCACCGGAACCGTCCCCATGATATACATGATATAAGGATGTTGAGTTGGCGGAAAGTAAATAATTTAATCTATTGCAGGAACTGCCGGTTTCATGTAGAATATTTACTGGGTGTTATTATTAAACATATTTGTAGCACAAAAAGATCGAAATGCAGCGGGGTCGTTTTTTAGGGCGGTGGGTAGCACGAATGTTAATCTGATGTTACTGGACAGGAAGACTGGTTGCGGCAGGAATTTATGGAAAGGCAGATGCAGGTGTTTATCTGGCCGGCCCTGTCTTGACCAAGACGGTGGGTTGGGGATTAACGTGAGCCAGTTCAGGAGGTTGAGCAAATGTTTACAGAAGAAGCAGATTGGAAGAGGGCAGCTGCTTTTCACGGCCATGTCTGCATAGGGTTGACCATCGGTTATCGGGTGGCCAGGATGGCCCTGGCGGCTCTGCGGGAGAAGAGGGCTGCTGACGAGGAAATGATTGCCATTGTGGAAAATGATGCCTGCGGTATTGATGCGATCATGGTCGTGACGGGGTGCACTCCGGGCAAGGGTAATCTCATATTCAGGGATATGGGTAAAAATGTATATACTTTCGGCAGCCGCAACTCAAAAAGAGCCATCCGGATATCGGTGAACGGTGATATTTTGCAGAGCGGTCCCGAAATGAGGGCGCTGCAGCGAAAGGTAATCGAGAGAAACGCAACGGATGCGGAGAGGGCGGAGTATGAAAGGCTTCGCGACGGGAAGATGGATGAACTTTTCAGCATGCCGGAGGAGCAGTTTGCGGCAATCAGGGAAGTTGATTTCGCGGTGCCCGGGAAGGCGCGCCTTTTCGCCTCCCTGAAGTGCAGCTGCTGCGGGGAGTATGCCATGGAGCCGAGGACAAGACACCAAAATGGGAAAATTGTTTGTCTGGACTGCTTTGACGATTACACCAGGACAATAAAGGTATAGCACCTAAAAAGGGGGGAATTAAGTGATGAGAAGATCGATTGTCCTGCTGTTAATCGCTGTCCTGGCAACCTGTGCCGCCTGCGGGTGCGGGGCCGATACCGGGCAGACGCCGGAGGCGTCCACGCGGAGGATAACGGATATGGTTGGGCGCGAAGTTGAAATACCTTTAGTGGTGGAGACGATTGTGCCCCTGGCCAACACGCCGCGCATGATCACCTATCTTGGACTTGCCGACAGGGCGGTAGGCATCGGGGGGATGTCTTTTGACGAAATAAACCCCGTGACCGCTTATGCCTATGCCAATAAAAAGCTGTGGGCGGAAGTGCCCATCGTGGGTACTGATGCCTTTGGCGCCACCGACTATTATCCGGAGGAGATCATCAAGGTGAATCCCGATGTGATCCTGTGTTCCTATGCCAGGGAACTGGCGGATGAAATCCAGACTAAAACGGGCATCCCTGTCGTTGCAGTGCCCATGGGAACCCTTTTTGGAGAGGACTATGAAGAGGCGCTTCGCCTGCTGGCTGATGTTTGCGGGGTGCCGGAACGGGCCGAAGCGGTCATCAGTTTCATCGGCGAATGCCTGGATGACCTCGATTCAAGAACGGCGGGTATCCCCGCAGGGGATAAGCCTTCGGTTTTAGGAGCTGCCGCAACATACAAGGGTGTCCACGGGATCGATAGTGTTTATGTCAAGTATGCTGTCTTTGAAGCCATAAATGCTAATGATGTTACCGGGGGGATTATGGAAGAAGTTGATGCCGTGCTCATCGACAAGGAGAAGATTATTGAATGGAACCCCAGCTACATTTTCCTGGACAGCGGTGGTGTAGATATTGTAAAGGGCGATTATGCCGAGAATCGGGATTTCTACGCGCACCTGGCGGCCTTTCAGGATCTGCAGGTTTACCAGTATCCCAGCTCCACATCCTACTATTCAAATGTTGAGATTCCCCTGGTCAACAGCTACTATGTGGCAAGTATTGTCTTTCCTGATCAGTTTACAGATATCGTGTTCGAAGAGAAAGCCAATGAGATATTCAAGTTTTTCCTTGGTGCAGAGAACTATCTCAGCGAGCTTGAAGCTTCCGGATTTGGATACGGCAAAGTAACCTTTGGAGAAGACTGATGCCGGCTGACGATCAGACCACCCAGCTGGGGGCTTACGCCTCCTATATCAGAAGAAAACAGATTGTCCTGGCGGCGGCGATTGTGGCGACTGCCGCCGTGGCGCTCTATGCCGTGAGCGCCGGGTCCATGCACATCCCTTTGCCGGAGGTAATCCGGACCCTGCTGGGCCGGGGAAGCCCCCAGTCTCATACCGTTGTCTGGAATATCCGGTTGACGCGGGTCACGGCTTCCATCCTGGTGGGCGGTGCGCTGGCTGTTTCCGGCGCTGTTATGCAGTGTGTTTTGCAAAACCCGCTGGCCTCGGCATCGACGCTGGGCGTATCGCAGGGCGCCGCCTTCGGAGCGGCGCTGGGGATTATTGTTTTCGGCGGTGGGGTGGTGCAATCCGACTCCGCCGCCTCGGCTATTGCCATAAACAATCCTTATATCGTGACCATTTGTGCTTTCGCGTGCGGCTCCCTATCCACGCTGGTTATCATCACTCTGTCGCAGTTCAAGCGGGACCTGGGACCGGGGGGGCTCATATTGGCCGGCGTTGCCTTGAGCTCGCTTTTTGCCGGCGGCACCGCCCTGCTTCAATACTTTGCCGATCCCACAAAGATCGCTACTGTTGTCTTCTGGACCTTCGGAAACCTGGGCGCGGCTGGCTGGAGGGTGCTGCTGATCCTGGCGGCGGTTTTTTTGATTGCCCTGGTCTATTTCATGCTAAACCGCTGGAATTACAATGCCATGGAAAGCGGTGCGGATACGGCAAAAAGCCTTGGGGTTAATACAAGGGCGGTGATGCTGGCGGGCATGGGCATCGGCACGCTCACCGCGGCGGTGGCGGTCTCCTTTGTAGGCATTATCAGTTTTGTGGGGCTGGTGGCGCCGCATATCATGCGCCGGTTTGTGGGGAATGACTACCGCTACCTCATACCCTGCTCCGCCGCCACCGGAGCGCTGCTGCTCATTCTGGCGGACACCTTTGGCCGGCTGGTGATTGCGCCGGTCATCCTGCCCATCGGGGCGATTACTTCTTTTCTGGGCGCACCCATGTTTCTTTATCTCCTGTTCAGGGGGTTGGAGAGAAGTGGTTGAGGTCAACAATGTCACCTTCGCCTACAAGCCCGGCGCCGGAAATGTACTGGAGGAGGTCAGCTTTGCCCTGGATAAAAATCAGTGCATTGCCGTATTGGGGAACAATGGAGCCGGCAAAAGCACACTGCTCAAATGTGTCAACGGGATCTGCCCTCCCCAGAAGGGAGAAGTTTTGGTTGACGGCAGCAGCGTCTCGGGGATGACGCGGAATGAGATGGCCCGGAATATCTCATATGTTGCACAGAACAACGTACCGCTCAATATGACTGTATTTGATGCCGTCCTCCTGGGCCGCAAACCGTACATCACCTGGGATGCAACGTCGGAAGATATGCAGATCGTGCAAGAGATAATTGAGAAAATGCAGCTGGATAAACTTGCCCTGCGCAGCGTGGCGGAGCTTTCCGGCGGAGAAAGACAGAAGGTCATGCTGGCCAGGGCCCTGGCCCAGGAGCCCAAGCTGCTGCTTCTTGATGAGCCCACGAGCAATCTGGACCCCCGGAATCAGCACGAAGTGCTCCGCATGGTAAAAATAATTGCCCGCGAGCACGATATCTCAGTAGTTATCGTTATTCATGACCTCAACCTGGCCATTCGCTACTGCGACCGCTTTCTCTTTCTCAAAAACTCACGGGTCTTTGCCTATGGCGGGCTGGAGAGCATGACCCCGGAGAATATTGAAGAGGTGTACCAGATACATGTTCATATTATCGAACATATGCAGGTCCCCGTTGTCGTCCCCTTTCCCGAAGTTGAGACGCCTGCAGCACCTATATCAGGGGGACGTATATCAGGGGGACGGTTCCTTTGATATATACCAGGGGGATTCCCCGGATATTTAAGATTCGAAAGCTAACGCGGTTGCAGTTGCCTGAGATGTATTTGCATGAGATGTAAGTTCAATGGAGAACCGCTTTATACCAATATATCAGCGGAACCGTCCCCCTGATATATGGTGTTGGAGGTGGGTTTGTTGTGTACGCTTTTATAAAGTGTTTGTGCAGGGCGGTTTTTAAAGTTATCGGTAAGCCGGAGGTTTTTGGTCGTGAAAATATACCCGAAGAGGGTTCTTTTGTTCTTGCGGCCAATCATCAGAGCCTGCTAGATCCTCCGGTGTTGATAGCCTGCATTCCCCGACAGATTACATTTCTGGCTGCGGCATATCTTTTTAAAATTCCTCTGGTGGGTTTGGTTATCCGTGCCGTCGGTGCTCTCCCTGTAGGCGGCGGCTATGGGAGTATAAAAAGTGTTAAATACGTTTTATCGCGGCTTTTCGAAGGTGGAGTGATCGGGATGTTTCCCGAAGGCGGACTGAGCACTGATGGCAGTTTAAAACCTTTCCAGTCAGGCTGGGCTTATTTTGCCCTTAAAACCGGATCGCCTGTCTTGCCGGTGGCGATATCAGGCAGCAGAGATCTCCTGCCGGCAGGTAAGTACTTTCCCCGGCGGGGCAAAATCAGTGTGCATATCGGCAAGCTGATGCCCGTTGAGAAAAAATCAAAGATAGTCCGGGGGGAACTGGAGGGGCTGGACAGGGTAATGGAGATAACAATCAGTCGTTTGCTCCCGGGCAAGGAGGGTTGAAAACGGATTAAGCAGTTCGCGCCGTAAAGGGTCCCTCCGTGTATATCAGGGGGACTGTCCCCTTGATATGGGCCGTCACCTGCTGTCTAGCCATTGTTCTTGCGGGGTGAGCAGCAGGCCCCGCATCATCAGATCAAGGATAGCCTTCAGGATGGCTTCGCCACCGTGCTTGTGCGCGACTATACCGCGGTAAACCAGGGTCTCGGTGATGGAGATAAGGGCAAGGCTGATGAGCTCGCTATCTACGTCCCTGAAAAGACCGGATTTTTTACCCAGTTCCAGATCTTTGACCAGGGGTTCAACCCAGGAACGTCGCAGGATTGCTTCGGCGCGGCCCCGTTCTGTTTCTTCCTCCTGGTTTAGCGATTCTTTCAGTAAATTTATGGCTGTGATAAAGGTGCCGGCATAGACGTGTGCCGCCCTGCAGCGCATCTCGATGCGCTTCCAGGGGTCTTTCTCCTGGCGGATTTTCTCCAGGGTCAGGGTGCCGAAGTTTTCAAAGGTGCTGTCGAGACAGGTCAGGTAAAGGTCCCGCTTGTTTTCGAAATAATAGTAAAATGAAGGCTTGGTAATGCCCACAGCATCCATGATTCCGGCGATGCTGGTATTGCTGTAGCCCTTGTGAGGAAAATCCTGCTGGCTGTTTCAATGATCTGCTCCCGCGTGGGGGATCCTTTGATCCGTTTACTCCGGGAGGCGGGGGGCCACCTGCCCGCCTTTTCGCCGGTCCGCTCCCACAGGTCAATGGTAAAGGGAAGGGGGATGCCTTCCTCCTTGCAGCGGAGGATAAAATTCAGCCGTTCCAGATGGGTTTCATCGTAAAAGGCCTGGTTGCCCCGCTTGTAGATAGCCGGATGGAGATAGCCGCGTCGCAGGTAGTAATGGATCAGCTGCTTGCTGATGCCGGTGCGGGCGGACAGGCTTCCAATGCGCAAATAAAGATTATGGGTGGATTTCACTGGACCGACCATCCCTTCGGCGTCAGGCTTTTTTGACGGTTGTTATATAGCTGTTATACGCCCGTTGTAGAAACCCTGCCTGTCGCACCCAAAAATCAAGGCATAACAAGATGCAGGGCAATTACAAGGGCTGCAGCCCCGGGCAGCCGGCCGGGATCACAGCTATCGATTGCAATATTATCTACCGCGCCTGAAAATATATCAGGAGAACCGTCCCCTTGATATAAGGGCTAGCACCGGCCATATCCAGGGTGTTGACCCGGTTCGGGTGCGGCTGCGTGTATCTCCAGGATCCGGTCTACGCGGAAATTCCGGAGATCCTTTCTGCTGTGACAATAGGCCTCCATGCCCAGAAAGGTTTTTCCCCTGTACTCCATATCACCGACATATTTAGGGCTGACGGTGCGCCGGGTTTTCTCATCCTTTGCTTTGAGGTATGTAATTTCAAGTGAGGAGCTATCCATAATTGCCTGTTTGATCAGGCGGATCTTCTCCTCAATGGGCATGTTTTTTTCGGATAGTTCATATTGGAAGCCGGTGATAAACTTGACCACCCGCCAATCAATCCAGACATCGCTTTTCCGGATCTTCCTTTCCAGGTAGATGCCTTCCAGACTGCGGCAGCGGGAAAGGGCCACATAGAGCTGTCCGGAGGCAAAGGTGCCCCGTCCCAGGTCAATGGCCACATGATCAAAGGTTTTACCCTGGCTTTTATGGATTGTGATAGCCCATGCCAGCCTCAGGGGATACTGTTTGAAGGTACCCATCGTTTCCGATGCCACGGATTTAGTGTCCTGATCCCAGTAAAAGCGGTTGACGCTCCATTTGTAAGGCTTTACAGTTTCAGTATTTCCATCGAGAAGCCTGACTGACAGGCTTTCCTTTCTGATCTTGCTGATCTTGCCGATAGTTCCGTTAATCCACCGCCCTTCGGCATCGTTGTTTAGCAGCATGATCTGGGCCCCTTCCTTAAGCTGGAGCACTTCTGCGGCGGGGAAATATTTTTTTTCCAGCTTTCCCCCGATCTCCGCCGTGAAAAAGTGTCGTCTGCCCGGCAGTTTTTCCAGCTCCGCCTCGTTTCTCTCATCGGCCATGGCATTGGTGGTGGTCAGATAGATAATTCCTTCGGGCAGCTCGCTGCTGCCGCCGCCGGTCCTGCAGTTTATTGCTTCCAGATCGCCGGGGGCGGCATTTTTGTTGCGGATTTTATTTAGCAGCTCAATAAAGGCGGGATCGGTCTGGCGATATATTTTTTCCAGTTCCAGAAGGGTGAACTCCAGCTCCCCGAAGACCTTGGCATCAAAAAAATACTCGCTCTCATAGTATTCTTTGAAAATTTGGCGCTCCTGGCCTGTAACAACGGGCGGAATTTGATACAGGTCGCCGATAAGGATCATCTGAATGTCTCCGAAGGGAACCCCCGGGGCTCTGCCGTTTATCCGCAGGAACTGATCCACGCAGTCCAGGAGGTCGGAGCGGACCATGGAAATTTCGTCGATGACAATGGCATCGAGATTTTTGTAGATGGTGGCATCTTTCTTTCTGGCAGTTTTTCTGGCTTTTTCCACCGTTACATCGGGTCTGAAACCGAAAAAGGAGTGAATGGTCTGGCCCGATATATTCACCGCGGCAACACCGGTAGGGGCCAGAACCACTATTTCTTTTTCAGTGATGGAACGGAAGTATTCAAGAAGGGTCGATTTGCCCGTGCCGGCCCGCCCCGTAATGAAGACATTTTGGCTTGTCTCCTCCATGAGGTGCAGGGCCTGGGCGAAACGCTCATTTATCTCGATACCTTTAACCATTGATGTCACCCTTAATTATTAGCAGGTAAGTGCTCCATTTCTTACTAATAATTTGACAGAAGCTCTCTGATACCTTTTTTAGGGGCGTTGAAGCAAGCAGGGCAAAGGCTTTCAGCTGCAGCCGGGGGTTTTGGGGTATCAGGTATTAACCAGAGTCCATTTTGGCCGATTGCTATATCGAAAGGGGTGTTAACAGGTGAGGATATCTTTGACTAATCAGGCGGCGGGACCGGGACAAAGGGCGGACTTGAACAATATAAAAAATATCCGGAAATGCGTTACGAGAAATACAGTTGAAAAATTTGAACCCGGCAGCAAGAGCAGCCTGGAAGTAGCTACCTGTAACAGGGAATCAGTAAAAATGGACAGCTCTCGTCCCCGTGATATATGTTTAGCTGATGGTGAATTTGAGAATCTCTTTTGCCGCATTGATCTCAATTAAGCCCGGGGCGCAGCAGATTTTGCAGGGGCAGTCCGGCGCGGCTGCGCAGGTTCCCTCTGCGTCTCTGTTGCTGCAGCCCCAGCGGGAAAGGCGCCGCAGCGGCTCAACGAGATCAAGTGGAATCATGGGCAGGCCGTCTGGGCGGGCAACGCCTTCAACTGATCTGCACCAGGCTTCACGAATGGGGCTGGAAATGTTTTGCAGTGGCCCTTCATAGCATCCCTTGACAATGCCCAGGCTCAGGGTGGACCTGGCTATATGAATATCGACAGGGATTGGAGCTGTTTCCATGCCCTTCAGCTGGATAGCGAGATCGTCCCGGAGCATTTGAAACCACCGGCGGCGGATCTCCGGTTCCCGCAGGTTTGGAAAGTCCGGTTTTCTATTTCTTTCCTTTCCATGCCGGCTCTCCAGCAGTATCCTTAAAATTTGCTCATATTCAAAATTGCCCGCGGCAAGGAGGTTCCGCGGATCACTGTCGTAGTCCATCAGGAAGATAGTGGATATGGTGGTCCAGATCTGGGCATCCTTGATGGTTTTCCGGCTCAGTTTAGTCTTCTGCAGATCCCGGATTATCTTTTTGAATGGCGCTTTATTCAATTTCACCGGTTCAAAGAGGTACTGCACGGCAGGGTTTTCATATGCCAGGCGGGAGCTGCGCCACAGGGCGTCGTCGCCGCCCTGATCATCAACTGCCGCCGTTAGGGTGATAAAGAGCAGGTGTTCCCTGCTGCCCCGGGTTACACCCGCAGGCATTATATACCCGGGTACATCATTTTGCCCCCGGGCTCCCCCGGCCCGGAAGGCTGCATACACCGGACCGGCGGCTTTGCCGCCTCTCCGGTGGTCTATTTGTACAGATTCATCCTGGTGGCTACTGCATCCGCCCTCACCGGGGCCGGGCGAACTCGAAAAAATCATCTCCGTCACAGGTGCTGTCCCCCCAGTCCGCTGATCTGTGTGCAAAGATATTAAGCACCCGTCATTCTTTTCTACGGCAGCCCTGATTGTTCCTGCAGCTGCAGCCCTGTTCTTCAGCGGTGCGACCTCCGGGGCAACTGCAGGGTTCAACGCAGGAGCCCTTAGAACTGCTTTGGGGTTTGATCACCGGCGCAGCTGCGCAGGCAGTAAGGTTGTCCTGTTGACAGGGTGGTCAAGCATTACGTTTCCTGAAGTATGGGATGAGCCCCCGGTTCGCTCACCGGGGATGTGCGCTAGGCTCTGTATTTCAACCAGCCGAAGAGCCCCCGGAAGAGATCAATAATCCCAAAAAGAGCGATGCTTCCCCCGGCGGCTATGGCGACGGTATAGTACATGCTTTCCCAATCCGCTGCATAAAGGTAGGTTGCAGCGCCCACGCCCGAACCGACGAGAGCTAAAAGAATGCCGTAAAAAATATGGTCGGCATAGCTGCGCGCCTTTTCAGACCGCTTATCGTAGTAATCCTCTTTCCGATCCAGAAAACTGGGTTCAGGAGGCAATTGTGATTCTGCAGGCTGATCTTTGTAAAGATGATCCAGGATCTGTTCGGTCCGGGCAGGATTACGGGAAAGGCTTCCAGTTTCTTCAGCGGGCGGCCCGGAGGGCCTCCTCACACGGCTTGCAGCAGTTTCAGCCAATTTCCACTTGATCACGCCATCAGGGGGGGGAGGCGCGAGCTGGGGATATTCATTTGCCGCAGGCAAGGTCGTCACTCCGGCAGTTTCCGTCCTTTCGGCTTCCGGAAACGCACCTGGTGAGAAGCCGGTGTGAGGGGCTGTTTCCTCCTGCCGGCGCTGCAGTGCGCCGCCCGGGGAACCCGGTTGAAGGGCAGGCGGTTTTTTTTCCTCGACGGGCATTGCCCTTATCTCTTTTTCTGCGGCGCTGTCAAGGGCCGCAGTTGTACTGCCGACTTTGACCCTATCCGTTTCTACCGGGGCAGCGGGGACAAGCGGCAGGTTGGGGAGCTGGTCCGCCCTGATCCAGTCCGGCAGGCGGCTGTTCCAGACCAGGTCATCGGGTTGAATTCCCGGTTGGCTGCACAGCTCCTCCCAGGTTAGCGGACCCAGATTTTTATTGCTATGGTACAGGTACCAGGAAACAGTTTCAACAACATCGCCGCCTGCAGAGCCGGTGACGGTGCTGCAGCGGGTGCACCCGTTGCTCTCCTCCCAGCATTTATCATGATAGGAGGTCTGGCAGGTAGGGCAGGTTATAAAATCATGGTATTCTCTGAGCGGCAACTTGCAATGGGGACAGGTGCTGTTATTGGGAACACTCATCTTATTTTCCCCTTTACATGATCGAAAAGACAATTGCTTGTGTATTGTATTGTTTTTCTACAATCAACCTGCTTTTTCCTTCAAAAGCGGTACAAAGGATGGGATAAACCGGTATGCTTCACCTCTGTTGACATAACCGGTGCTGTTGGCAAAGGCGGAAACATGGAGCAGCCGTTGAAGAAACCTTAAGTACGCAGGACATCTGCCAGAGTATTTGTCAATTCGAAATAGCGGACCGGGAGCTGATCTGTACAGGAGTACCGGCACAACAGGGGTGACATTCATGCAGCTCCCTCAAATATATGTCAGGAGAACCGTTTCCCTGGTGCTGCTGTTGGGCCTGCTCATGCTCTTCGAATTCAGCCTGGGCATCCCGATAATCAGCGCCCTTGTACAGAAGGATGCCGAAAACCCTGCTGTAAACGGGACAAGAAGGTACGTCCCCGGTGTCCCACTTCGATCATCATCTGAGGCCGTGTTGATGAATGTGTCTGGATAAATTATAATTCAGGTAACAAATTCTTATTATCAATGCAAAGGGAGGCTTCAATTTGCAATGAGCATGAGCCTGCTGTCCAAACGCTATCCCGCCCTTGAAAAGTCGATTTCCCACGTTGAACTGGGAAGCTGGCCCACTCCTTTAGAGCGCCTCCTCGAAATATCTGCAGAACCGCCGCTGCTGATCAAGCGGGAGGATCTCTCCCATCCCCTGTACGGGGGGAACAAGGTCCGCAAGCTGGAGCTGATCCTGGCTGATGTCCGGCGCAGGGGTTTTCGCGAGATTGTTACTGCCGGGGGGCTGGGTTCGCACCACATTCTGGCCGTAGCGGCGCTGGGGCGGGAGGTGGGGCTGCGCACCACCGGCCTTTTTTTCTGCCAGCCTGTCAATGAACATGTGCTCAAGAACCTGCTTCTGGAGGTGGAGTACGGCACTGAAATGCATTTTGTTCGCGATTATCTCGGTGTGGCTTTGAATTATCTGCGTTACTACCTGGGACGGCGTTTCAACCCCCGGCGCAAGACATACCTGCTCATGCCGGGAGGATCCAGCGCTCTCAGTTCGTTGGGCTATGTCGGCGCTGTTTTGGAACTGCAGCAGCAGCTCAAGGATGAGGGTTTGCCCGATCCTGACGCCATGTTTGTCGCTGCCGGCACCGGCGGTACTGCCGCCGGTTTACTGGCCGGGATCGCTCTGGCCGGGATGGAGACGGTGCTCCATGCGGTGCGTGTGGTTCCTCCATCGCTGCTGGGGCGCAAAAAAATAGTGAGCCTGGCCCGGAAGAGTCTGAAACTTCTTTCGCGCCGGGGTGCAGACAGCGGGAAGGCAGTAAGCAGGCTTGACGAACTGCTCTATCTGGAAGAAGACTACCTGGGGGAAGGCTACGGTTTTGGAACCACCGCCGCCGGGGCAGCCATCGATCGCTTCCGGGAGATAGCGGGGATAAAGCTTGAGGGCTGCTATACGGGTAAAGCGGCCGCCGCCTGCCTGGACTACTGCGCCGGAAAGAAAGGCGATTCCAGGCCCGTTGTTTTTATCCACACCGCCAGCTCCACCCACCAGGAATGCGATCCCGCTGAAATGGATCCGAAGCTGCCCCCGGAATTTCGCTGGTGTTTCACCGGCAGCCCCTGCCGCCGCAGCTGCACCCTGAAAGGGTGGAACCGCTCCTTTTGCGAGACCGCCTCGCGGGAAAACTGGCGCTGTTGAACTGCTGCCGGGTTAAACGGGTAAAATGCTGCTTTCACCTTCACCTATACCTCAAGGGGGGCGGCCCCGCTCCTTCTTCATGAACAAAGATGCGAAATTTTGAGTCCGGATATTGCTCCGGATATTGTCCCCGGACATTGTCCTGTAAGCGCCCCAGAGAGCCGCTGCCATTCTTATGCAATAAAGTTCATAATTACAATACAATTGACTTTTAGTGAAAAAAAGTATAGGTTTTAGCTAATAAAGGGTACAACTGAAAGGAGGTTTAAATACTTTGATGGTTCTATCTACAGACAACGTCATATTTAACTTCAGCAAGGAGCACACTCCGGTGCTGACGATCCCTGCTCCGACAACTCTTGATGTTGACACCTTTGATTGTTTTGCCAATCAGCTGCGCGACCCGTCAGACACTTTCGACAGGCTTGACTGGGACCGGATTAATCCGGCTACCGGGCCGGTTTATGTTGAGGGCGCCGCTCCAGGTGATGCGCTGAAGGTGACAATCAACAGGATCGACCTTGATGAGAAAGGAGCGGTATGCTGCCTGGAGAACGAAGGCACCCTGGGGCACCTGATCAAAGGCACTCATCTCCGGGTCGTTCCCATTGAAAACAACGTGGTCAGGTACCTGGATCTAGAGATTCCCGTCAGGAAGATGATCGGGGTAATCGGCGTGGCGCCGGCGGGCGAACCGGTAAACACAGGTACACCGGGCCGCCATGGCGGAAACATGGACACTCTGATGATTACCGAGGGAAGCACCGTCTATTTTCCCGTGGCGGCGCCGGGTGCACTGTTCGCCCTGGGGGATTGCCATGCGGCGATGGGTGACGGCGAGATCGGCGTTTCCGGCCTGGAATGCCCGGCAAGGGTAAATCTGACCCTGGATGTGGTCAAGGGCAAAGCTCCGGAATATCCTTTCCTGGAAAACAGGGACGAATTTGCCGTAATCGTATCCAGGCCCACTGCGGACGAGGCCATTTCACTTGCCACAGAGCTGATGTTCAAGTTTTTGGCGGAGCGGCTGACCTCCCGCTCCCATCCGGAGATCATCATGCTGATGAGCCTTGTCGGCAATGTCCAGATCAGCCAGGTGGTGGACCCTGAAAAAACAGTCCGTTTCGTGTTTCCTAAAAAATATGCACCCGGTGCCGGATTTTAAGTACTGACCGGATCAGAGAAGTACCCTTTATTGAGACGCATTAACCAAACAATATCGCAAGGAGGCAGCACATTGTCAGAAAGCAGTCTTGAAAGTTTGGGTTATAAACAGGAGTTAAAACGCACCTTATCAGTGGCGGATCTGGTGGTCTATGGCCTGATCTTCATGGTGCCCATCGCTCCCTTCGGCATTTTCGGTACCGTCATGTCCATCTCCGAGGGCATGGTCGTCCTGGCCTACATGATCGGGATGATCGGGATGATCTTTACCGCCTTTAGTTACTGGAGGATGTCCGAGGAGTTTCCCATTTCCGGTTCTGTGTATGGCTACGCTACCCACGCTATCGGCAAGGGGGTGGGATTCGTTTCGGGATGGGCTATCCTGCTCGATTACATCCTTGTTCCCGCGCTGCTCTATGTTGTAGCCGCTGTAGCGCTGGAATCGATTATTCCCGGTGTTCCGCTGTGGGTGTGGGTCCTTTTCTTTGTGGTCTTTAATACGGTGATCAATATTATCGGCATTCAATTTACATCGCGGTTAAATTGGGTGATGCTTGTTTTAGAAGTTATTGTTTTTATTATTTTCTGTGTGGCGGCAATTATGTATATTGTAAATACGCCCGGAGTCGGTTTCACCCTCAAGCCCATTTTCAACGCCGAGAAATTTAATATCAGCGTTGTCCTCAGCGCCGTTTCTGTCTGTGTGCTCTCCTTTCTGGGCTTTGACGGCATCTCCACCCTGGCCGAGGAAGCCAAGGGGGGCAATGACTCCATTGGCAAGGCGAGCATCTGGGCGCTTGTGCTTGTGGGCGGTTTCTTTTTTGTACAGACCTACCTGGCTGCCTGCGTTATCCCCTGGGAGGGCGCGGCAACATTTGCAAATATCGACAGCGCCTTCTATGAAGTTGCCGCCGTCGCCGGCGGCGCCAAGGTCATGTGGATTTGCGCCATTGCCACCGGCCTGGCCTGGGGTATCGCCGACTGCATGGTGGCCCAGGCGGCCATCTCCAGGATCATTTTTTCCATGGCCCGGGACGGCTTTCTTCCCAAGCAGCTGGCCCTGGTACATCCCAGGTTTAAAACTCCCCATGTGGCGACCCTGCTTATCGCTGCAATTTCACTGATTATCACCCTGGGCTTTACCCAGGGAATTCAGGACCTGGCCGAGCTGATCAACTTCGGAGCGCTGTCGGCCTTTATCATTCTGAATTTTACCGTTGTCTACTACTTCGTTTACAAGAAAAAGTCGAAGCAGTATTTCAAACACCTGGTGCTTCCCCTGATCGGCTTTGTTGTTGTGGGCATTGTCTGGTTCAGCCTCTCTACAAAGGCGATGATCCTGGGGGGGATCTGGGTTGTTGTTGGGATTTTGATCTACCTGTTCCTCTCCAAAATCAAGAAGAGAGAACTCGAATTGGAGGTATAGAGGCAGAGTGGGACAAAGGGACAAGAGGGACGTACCTTCTTGTCCCACTTTTTTGTGCGCCCGGCATAGGCGTGAGTCACGGGGACGGTGATTTTGACTCACCGCTTTTATTGTTCGTGCGGGGATGGTACCCCCCTTGGCAATAACCGGTGGGATCAAGATTCAGGATGATCCCCTGCCCGGGGCAGATGTTGACCTTTAGACTACCTGGGACTGTTGCATGAGATACCACGACCGCTGCCCTGGTCTTCTCTTTTTTCCCTTGTGCCGCCTCGAGAAAGGTTCGCCTTGACGCATGCATAAATTTAGCATTCCCGGTATATCATATCGTAGGTAAGTCTGCGGGTGCCGGCAGAGTGACCGGTAGAGAGTGCAGATTGTACTCGATAATATATTGGAAGGTGATGTGTCATGAAGCGAACAACGGTGGTATTGTCAGTCATGCTCGTTTTTCTTTTTGCCCTGGCATCGACGGCGGCCGGGGCCAGTGTTTCCATATGGGGTCTGAAAGTGAAGCAGTACAATCAGGATCACTATTCCTGGGAGCTCACGAAAAATTGCGACATTGCCGGTCCAGTATCTATTCCTGCTGGAGAATCGGTCAGCGCCAAGTACGTGGTAACGGCAACCAGGGGTGAGCCCCAGACGATCCGAACCATTGAAATTAGAGCAAAGGTTTCCGGGACAGACAAAGCGAAAGTAACATATAACAATGTGTCCCATGAGGTTGATGTGGTGAATGGGGAAATCATGATCGAGCTGCCCTATGTTGACAATGTCAATTGGGTCACAGTCACAGCCACGTCTGGAGGAGCTTCCGCTAGCACTTCTACAGTATCGTATGCTACCGGGATCAAGGAGAGCATCAATGCTGTCGCAACATTGCAGGATATATTCGATCCCGCACCAGCGGGCCTGGCTTTTGATTTTTCTTCAGGGTTTATGGATGAATGGGAGCTGGATGATCCCGCAGAGAGCTCCTATATTTTCGAATATACCGTTGATGTCAAAAACCTGTCCTCCTACGGTGAAACGTACATACTGGAAAATGTGGCCTCCCTTATTCTTGAGGAGGGCGAACCACTTGTCAAAAGCGCTTCTTTTGTTCTAACCACTCCGGAAAAACCCGAATCTGTTATTGAGACGGAGGATAAGCCGGAGAAACAGGAAGAGGCAAAAACGGAGCCAAAGCCGGAACCGGGGAAGAAAAGTCTGCCCCGTACCAATGGGGCTTGCGGGGCTCTGGGCCTGATGGGCGTACTGGTGACAGCTGCGGGGATCCTTATCCGCAGACTCAGGTAGTACCTCTATTTTACCCGGACTGAAGAAAGGCCGGCACAAGGCCGGCCTTTCTCCGTCGGGACAACGGGGACGCGGGACAACAGGGACGCGGGACAACAGGGACGTACCTGTTTGTCCCACTTTACTTACTCCGGTGCCTGGCACCGGTTACACAACCATGCGCCGGTTGATGCCCGTGACGCATTGCAATACTTAGTGTCAAAGGGAGCTCTCCCTTCCGGCGATTTTGAGACATACTCGGCTATGGTTGGTTTCAGAAACAGGGTTGTCCATGGGTACCAGCAGGTTTCCGCTCAACGAGTTTATGAAATATGCGTCAAAGAATCAAGCAGTTTTAAATCATTTATTGATCAAATCTCTCGTTATCTACTGATCAAGTAGTTACCAGTGAACCCCAAAAGCACTTAAGCCGCCGGCCGGAGGGCGTGCAGTAAAATAATGTAATGAACCGGCCCGGATAAATATAGAGCCCGGGAGGGGAAGTTAGTAAATTTTATCTAACCTGTCAGAATAATCACAAGCAGTAAGGGCTGGATAAACAGGATACCGGCGACTATAGCTGCAGGCACTTTGTAACCCAGGATAAGAAATGTTGCCACCGCCACCGATAAAAGGAAATACAGGATAAAGAGCAGCACATAACCGGTCTTTTCCCTGATCATCATGTATCGGTGGCCAAACTTCTGCCTATTCCCGATGAAGAAGCATCGGGCCGGTGGATTGTCAGCAAAAGCGCCCCCGGGGGCCGCCCCGGTGGGGTTAAGGTTTCGTACAACGAATTTTTAAAGATGACCGCAAATAGTGAGAGCCGCTATGAATATATCGATGGCGAGATTATTCTCCAGGCTTCTGCCTCGGCGCCGCAGCAGTCCACGGTAAGGGGACAAAAGGGATGTTTACTCAACCCGAGCCTCGGGATCTGGGTGAGTCAAAATCACCGTCTCCTTGACTCACCCCTGACTCAGATTAAGTTGCTGAATATGCTTTCAGGATCTGTTCGGGACAACAGGGACGTACCTTCTTGTCCCACTTTGGTTGCTTTGGTGCTTGGTCCCGGTACATCCTGTAGAGCTTCGTCTTCTGAGTGAGTCAAAGTCACCGTCCCCCTGACTCATGACTCAGAGTTCCCGGATGTTTTCCACGATGCTGCCCCTGAAGACGGCGCCCACCTTTGCGCGCAGGCTCAGGTAGCAGATGGCGAAAAGCGGCGCCACGAAGAGCAGCGGTTCCCAGAGCGGCAGGGATGCCTCGATCTCGGAAGGAATTATATTCTTGGCGAGCATCCACCCGCACAGGGAGAGCCCCGCCGCCAGGCCGGCTGCCGTGCCCCAGGCAAAGACGGAGATAAGCTGCCAGAGGTGGAAACGGGCGATTTCCCGCCAGGAGGCGCCCACCGCGCGCAGGGTACCGATCCCCGGACGGCCGGCACGCAAGCGGGCCGACAGGGTGTTGTTGATCATACTGGCGCAGATGGCAAAGAAAAGCAAAAGCACCGCCCCGGCAGCGACGAGCAGGCCGAAGGCCATTTCACGGCTTTCCCGCGTCAGGGCCAGGTTGGAGATCAGGCTCACCCCGGTGGTGCGGGCGGCGATTCCCTGCAGGCCCGATTCCAGATATTCCTCCAGGGCTTCGTCCGGGTTCTCGGATAAGGTGATCGCCAGCGCGTTGTAGGGGACCTCAAAGCCCAGGGCTTTGAGACCGGCGTTGGTGGTCAAAATATTTCCCGCTTCGGGGTGGAAGAAGGAGGCGAAGCTGCTCTGCAAATATTTCCTTCCGCCGCCCTGCGGTTCCAGCAAGGCCCCCACGGTTACCGTTCTGTCGATGCGCACCACCTGGTCAGGCAGGTATTCTATGACCCCCTCCGGTATGGCGTCGGGGTTATCATTGTAAAGCAGGCTCAGGGCGAGGGTATCGCCGGCCTGAAACATGTCATTGTGATAGATCTGATACTCGAGTTTAGGATCAAGCTGGTAGTCGATGCGGCCGAACCAGTTTTTATCCTTGTCGATTTCTTCGTAGCGGCCGTAGGTTTGGGGAGCGATGAGCAGGATCTCTTCGCCTGCATTAAGCTTATCGATATTTATGCTTCCAGCCGAGACGAAGGGGGCCAGGTTTTTCAGCAGCGCCTCATCGGCGCCGCAGCAATCCACGGTCAGGTAGTCTTTTGCGTAGCCGTATTTGCTTTTGCTGGCCAGGTAGTTTTGATACTGTTTCAAATGCCATGTATCCAAACCGGAATTTTCTCCGGCAAGGGAGTCCTCCGGCTCGGGGGTGAGGTAATCAAAGCGCCAGAAGCCGCTATTTAAAATGTAAGGGGTGATCCTGTCCATGAGCAGCTTCACTCGAAGGATCTTTTCACCGCTGACCATTTTCACGCCGGGAAGGGCGGCTGCTTCCGCCCGGTCTTGCTCGGTGATCCCCGGCCGATGAAGATCGTTTTCCACCATCCAATCGAAACTGTCTCTCTCTTTCCTAAGGGCATAATCATGGCCGTAATCATGGGCGGCCTCGCCAAGCAGCGGCGTCGCCACCAGCGATACCAGGGAGAGAAGAACGATGCTTATGGCGAGCATGGAAGTGATCCCGGCTTGCTTGCCTTTGTAAAGGATGCGCTGGCGTCCGGCGATTAGCCGGGGCAGATCAAAGGAGGTTTTGCTCGGCAGCCGGCTGTGCTTCATTTTACGGGTAAGTGCCGTGTTGCGAATAGCCTGCAGGGGCGGAATCCGGCAGGCTTTGCGCAGCGGGATGGAGGCGGCCGGCATTACACAGAGCAGGCCGGCGGCGGCCACCGCTGCCAGGACCGGAAGGTTCGGCTGAAAGTGGTAGCTGTCTCCCAGCATCCGGGTGATCCCCCAGACGGTGAGCATGGCCAGGGCCAGCCCCGGGGGGATGGAGATCAGGGAGAGTAGAAAGGCCTCCCGCCCAAAGATCCGGCCGATTTGATTTTTGGTGGCGCCCACAGCCCGGATGAGGCCGATCTGGCGCCGCCTTGATTCCAGGTTGCTGGAAAATGAATTGATGATCCCCAGGCAGGCCGCTCCTACCAGCACGAAAAATATAATCATAAAAAATATAGAGGTGGCTGTAATCGATTGCCTGCCGGCGTCGTAGTCGACGCCATGATAACCGCCAAACAGCTGGTACCTGGTCTGTTCCAGGGCGGACCAACCGTATTCACCGATGATTTCATGCTCCTGCAGGAACCGATCAAGTCTTTCAAAGGGTTTTCCCGCGCCACGCCCGTAGTTCCCGTAGCAGTTCAAGACCTCTTTGCCGCCGGGCTCGATCACCTCCTGCGCCGCCAATACCCCCGCCGGATAGTCGCGGTAGGCGGGAAAGGCGTTCCCCCAGAGATTAAAATATATATATTTGTCGGCCAGTATACCGACCAGGGTGTAGCTCTTCTCGACGGGTTGTTCCAGGAAGGCGGTACCGTCCGGGATGGCCAGGGTCAGGGTGAGCCGGTCACCAAGCCGGGCGTTTGAGCGTAATCTGGTCAGCATGCTTCGCTCCAGGGCGATCTCGCCTGCCTTTTCAGGCAGCCTGCCCTCCAGGGGCTTGCGGCAGACCAGTTCCCGGGCCGCCTGATCAAAACGGGCGATGGAGAAGCTGTTCTCCCGGCTCTTGCCGTCGGGAAGGACGCAGCCAAGGATCTCGGCGGTGCCGTATTCAGAGAAGATGCCGTTGGAGAGAAGCTCCTCCAGCGGCGCTCCGCCGCAGTTAAAGACGATGGCGTCCTGCTCGCCCAGGCGGTTGTAGTGCTGCTCCCGCAGCGAGGTGAACATGGTATCGGCGAAGAGCAGCGCCGCGGCCACAAAATAGATGGCCAGCACGATGCCGAGAATGAGCAGCAGGTAGTTGCCGCGCCGGCGGCGGATATTGCCCAGAGCAATGGAATTTATGGAAAACCTTTGGTTCATTGCTCATGACCTCCTATAATCAGCGAATGGGACAACAGAGGATGACCTGGTGGTGCCTAAGATACTGGGAGTGATCCTTCTTGTCCCCCTTATAGTCAGATCCCATTCCAGCTTTGGTGGGATCTGCCCCGTTTTCTCCATGCCGGCATCATATTTTGCAGGTTGCATTGTTCCAGGATTTGATAAGCATATCTCCTTTGGTTTTCCCTCAAAAGATCTGCGAAAACTTTTTGATATTTAGCTCGTACAATATGACAAATATAACTGCATATGTAATCAAAGGTATCAGTAGAGGAATCGTCTCAGACAGTTGAAAATGCGAATTAATCATGGGTTCCAGGGTGTAGAAGAGGTTATGTGGCGCAAAATAGATGATGATTTTCTCAACGGTTGGGGAAAGCTTACCCGCCAGACCTCCCAGAAACCAGGGTAGTAACCCAAATCCCAGCGGAGGCAGGGTATGTATGACATACTTATTATTGATCCACAAGTTGCTGACTAAACAGATTGCGTTGATCAGCGAGACGGAAAAACTCATCAGGATTACCTGGGCAATCATGATCATGATGGCGCCGGACAGGCTTAAATCATAGTAATGAAAGGAAACCCCCCCCATTAACAGCGCAATCAAGACCATCAAACCCGTTGATATGGCGATGACCGTAAAAATGTACAGGGTTTGGGCTTGGATCATGGAACGGAGGTGGTATTTGTACTTACCTTTTGCTATGTTTCCAAATCCCTTCTCTCTTTGGTTTTGCAGGCTGGCGGAAAGTGATATCCCGATCCAGAAAAAAAGAGCAACAATAAATAGTATAAAGAAGGGAGATACAGACCAGAAGCCAAAAACGAACTGGATGCCTGTAAAATTATCAATGAGTTCCTGCAACGCAAGGATGTTCAGATCGGGTGCGCCGCTTGATAATTGGTCAATAAACATCTGTTTTTCACTGAGGGAAAAGCAGATAAAGCTTAAAACACCTATACCCACGAGAACAAAAAGGATAACCAAAGTGCTTTTTGATTTAATCAATCTGATAAATTCTTTTAAAACCATCGGGTAATTCATCCTCCTGTACAAATTTTCAATCATGTTCTCCCTACAGTTCGCGAATGTTTTCTACAATGCTGCCGCTAATGATTTTCTTGATCTTAGAGCGGAGGTTCAGACAGCAAAATCCAAAGAGCAAGGCCGTAAACAGAGGCGGCAGCCAAAGGGCGGGGTAGATCTTTACCGGGAAAGATCCTGTTGAAAGCAACAGCGCAAACAGTGATAGCCCTGCAGCTGTACCGATGGCAGTCCCCCAACTAAACTCTGAAATCAATTGCCACAGGTAGGAGCGGCTGATATCCCAGCCAGTGGCGCCTACGGCCCTGATCGTGCCTATCTCGCGCCTGCTCCCGCGGATTTGGCTTGAGAGGTCGTTATTGATCATGCTGATGCAGGTAACGGAAGACAGTAAAAGCAGGGCACCCACAGCTATGATCAAGCCATATTGTTTTTCCCTGAGCTCCCTGGCCGTGGCTACATGCGAAACAAAATCCGCACCGGGAGTCCGCGCTGCTATTTGCGAAAGGTTTATGTCCAGGTATTCCTCCATGACTGTATCAGGACTTTCGGTAAGCGTGATTGTGAGGGTTTTATAGGGAACATCTAAGCCCAGGGCATCAAGACCCGCTATAGTAGTGAGGATATCGCCCACCTCCGTTTGGAGGGGGAAGGGGAAATAATCTTGAAGGCTCTGCCCCTTGATTTCGGGCTCAATTAATGCGCCGATGGTAACAGTCTTGTCCGCGCGCACTGTCTCCTCAGGCAGGATGTGGCTTCCATCGTCGTTATATAGTCGCAGCCCATCCTGGTGACTGGTAGGGCTGTCAGTGTATAACATGCTTACAGTGAGGGTGTCGCCAACCTGGAACATATCGTTTTGATATACGGCACTGTAAGTTTTATCGCCGTCAATCAGGTAGTCAATATCAGTTATCGGGCTTCCGTCGGCCGACACATGCGCACATTCATAAAGGCCGTACTTTGCCGGTGCGATAATGAGGATTTCTTCACCGGAGGACAATCTGTTGGGCTTGATCGATCCGGCGGATACAAAGATGGAAAGATTCTCCACATTATCAATATCGATTCCGTGGAAATTTACGGTGAGATAATCCTGGAGATAGCCGTATTTGACCTTGCTTTCGCTGTAGTCAAGATGCTGCTGTGCCAGTTGCCGGTGCAATTCGGGGCTGATAGAATAACGATTGGTGCCTAGGGGCTCCGGCGAAAGATAGGTAAAGCGGTTATTCCCGCTTGTGGTGATATAGGGAGTGAACCTGTCCGTGAGTATCTTTATGCTGAGGGACTTCAGGCCTGACACCCTTTTTACAGTAGAAAGAGCAGTCACATCGGCCTTGTCCCGCTCTGTTATACCCGGGGAATGGAACTGGTATTCCATGAGCCAATCACTGGTGCTCCTGTAGTGAGATAGAGCATAGTCGCAGCCGTAGTCTAAAGCGGGCCCGTTGATGAGCGCCGTTGCGAATGCGGCAACCAGCGACATCAGCACAATGCTCACGACCAGCATGGCGGTAATGCCCAGTTTCTTGTTTTGGTAAAGGGTCAGGTTGCGGTAGGCGATAAGGCGGGGGACATCAAAATGTTTTTTGCTTCTCATTCTGCCTCGCTCGGATCTGCGGGACAGCTCCACATTGCGTATCGCCTGCATGGGTGTTATCCCGGCCGCAGTGTTAAGCGGCAGCGAGGCGGCAAACCTGACGCACAACAAGCCTGCGGCGGCTACTAGGACGATGACGATTGCCTTCGGCTGAAAAATATAGCGCTCGCCCATGGCTGCTGTGATGCCCCATGCAGTAAGACAGGCGAGGCCGATGGCGGGAGGGAGGGAAAAGAGAGATAGTATAAGCGCCTCCCGGCCGAAGATATTGCCGATCTGCTTGACCGTGGCGCCCACTGCGCGAAATAAACCTATCTGCTGTTTGCGCGACTCGAGGTTTGCGGAAAATGCGTTCACAATACCAAGGCATGCCGCCAGCACCAACACCAGGCCAATGATTATTAAAAACACTGAGTTAACGATAATGGCCGGATCCTTGTGCTCGCCGCCGAATAACTGAAACTGAGTGCTCTGCACAGGCATGGCGGCCCAAGCGGGGTAATCACTGTTGAGCATTCCATTTTCATTACAGAACATCTCTAACTGTTTTAGAGAAATGCGGGCGTCTTTTCCATAACATCCGTAGCAGTTTATAATTGCTTTGCCGCCTGCCTCTATTTGCTCTTCCGCTGAGACCATGCCCGCAGGGTAGTCGCGATATGCAGGCATAATACCGTGTTGGTTTAGATAAATAAGTTTATCGGTGAGTACGCCTACAAGAACATAGTTCTTTTGAACGAAAGCATCCAGAAAACCCTTGCCCTCGGGTATCATGAGCGTGAGTGTAATCGCATCTCCTACGCCTGCTTCTGTACGCAGCTGTGCCAGGACGCTTCGCTCCAGGGTGATCTCGCCCGCTTTTTCGGGCAAGCGGCCCTCAAGCAGGTCCTTGCGGGCCAGCCTGAGGGCGGTCTCGCCGAAGCGGGCTATGGAGAAGCTGTTCTCCCGGCTCTTGCCGTCGGGAAGGACGCAGCCCAGGATCTCGGCGGTGCCGTATTCAGAGAAGATGCCGTTGGAGAGAAGCTCCTCCAGCGGCGCTCCGCCGCAGTTAAAGACGATGGCGTCCTGCTCGCCCAGGCGGTTGTAGTGCTGCTCCCGCAGCGAGGTGAACATGGTATCGGCAAAGAGCAGCGCCGTAGCCACAAAATATATCGCCAACACGATACCAACGATCAGCAGTAAATAGCGCCCGCGCCGCCGCCGGATATTGCCCAGGGCAATGGAATTTATGGAAAACCTGTGATCCAATGCTTGCACCTCCTGCCAATATGGGACACCAGGGACGGTCCTTCCTGTCCCGTTATACCTAATCCTGTGACTCATCCTTCTCCGGCGGGCGAGCGCAGCTCGCCCCTACCACTCTGTGACTGGCCTTGATCGGGGCGGTCATTTCAGGCATCCTGGGCGAAGCATCTCGCTTTCCTGGAGTGAGTTAAAGTCACCGTCCCCCTGACTTAGAGCTCCCTGATGTTTTCCACGATGCTGCTCCTGAAGATGGAGCCCACCCTGGATCGGACATTGAGCAGGCAGATCCCGAAGAGCAGGGCCACAAAAAGGAGCGGCTGCC
>CAZQEV010000005.1:5730-34553 GCA_964592135.1 uncultured Syntrophomonadaceae bacterium | reverse complement strand
TCAACACGGGTCGCGTGTCACCGGGCATGCCAGAGGGACGGGGTACCTGTCAACATGTCTCATGTCATGTCACCGGAGACGGGGTGGCTATTTATTTTTTGCCGGTGATGGGAAAAGGACACCTGTAGCTCATGAGCCGTCTACATGTGGGCGGGAGCAGGCCGGGGTTATTCATAGCTGGGGCCGGCACAGAAGAAGGCAATACGGGTAGGTCGTGATCCTGATGGAATGCTGTCGCTAAATTTTTCCAACCTCCGGCGTCCCGTCTCTGTAGCAATCTCTAATCCGCGGGGTGATCCACCAGGATGGTGTCAACGCCGATCTTGACAATCTTTTCCCAGGGGATAAGATAATCCTTGGCCCGGGAGAACTTTCCCCACACTCCGCCTGCGGCGGGAACTATAATCGCTTTAACCGTACCCTTTTCCAGATCGAGTTCCAGATCCCTGATCATTCCCAGCCTGCGGCCGTCATTTACATTGACCACATCGCGCTCCCGCAATTCGCTTATTCTTATCAAAAGGGTTCTCCTCCCGGCTCTTTTCTTGAACCTATTATAAGCCGTGAGCCCTTTCCGCGCAATTCAAACATCTCTGCGTTAAAGTTACTTACACCGGCGCCTGGCACCGGTGTAAGTAACTTTAACAATATTATCCATTGTGCTTGGGGGATCTACTGGACGTGCTTTCGCAAATGGCCCAGAGCGGCTTTTTCCAGGCGTGAGACCTGTGCCTGAGAGATACCGATCTCGTCGGCTACCTCCATCTGCGTTTTCCCCCGGTAGAAGCGCATCGTCAGGATCATCTTCTCCCGCTCATTGAGCCTGGTCATGGCCTCTTTGACGGCCAGGATCTCCAGCCAGCGCTCGTCGTTGTTTTTTTCGTCACTGATCTGATCCATGACAAAGATGGGATCGCCCCCGTCATGATAGATCGGTTCAAAGAGGGAAACAGGGTCCTGGATGGCATCAAGGGCGCTGACAATCTCCCCGGGCCTCAGGTCCAGTTCGGAGGCAATTTCATTGATCGAGGGCTCCCGGGAAAATCTGTTGGCCAGCACATCCCTTACCTGCAAAACCTTGTAAGCGATATCGCGCAGGGAGCGGCTGACGCGGATCAGATTGTTGTCCCTGAGATAGCGCCGGATTTCCCCGATGATCATGGGAACGGCATAGGTGGAGAACTTGACATTCTGGGACAGGTCAAAGTTGTCAATGGCTTTGATCAGGCCGACGCAGCCCACCTGGAAAAGATCGTCCACATATTCGCCGCGGTTGTTGAATCGCTGAATCACGCTGAGAACCAATCGCAGGTTGCCGCTGATCAGTTTCTCCCTGGCCTGCCCGTCTCCCCTCTGCATCGCCTCAAAAAGCTGCCTCATGATCTTGTTCTTCAACACTGGAAGCTTGGACGTATTTACGCCACAAATTTCCACCTTGTTCATTGTTTCGCCCCTTGCAGCTGTTTAAGAGATAACTAGAGTATCTCCCAGGCGGTTCCTTTTATACTGCCGCAGCAGCTGCAGGGCCTATTCCATCTTCCGGATTTCCCGCTGCAACCTTTTAATAATCCGTTTCTCAAGCCTGGAAATATAGGATTGCGAAATACCCAGCAGCTCGGCGACCTCTTTCTGTGTTTTTTCCACGCCGCTCAGAAGGCCGAAACGAAGCTCCATGATCCGCCGTTCCCTGTGGCTCAGTTTCTCCATGGCCAGGTAGAGCAATTTCCGCTCAACCTCAGCTTCAATATTTTTCAAAACCAGATCCCCTTCGGTTCCCAGAACATCGGAGAGGAGCAATTCGTTGCCGTCCCAATCCACATTCAGCGGTTCATCAAAGGAGATCTCACTGCGCACCCGGTTATTGCGCCTGAGAAACATGAGGATTTCATTTTCGATGCATTTCGAAGCATAGGTAGCCAGCTTGATATTCTTGTGCGGATCAAAGGTGTTCACCGCCTTGATCAGACCGATGGTCCCGATGGAAACAAGGTCATCGATATTGATGCCCGTGTTCTCAAACTTTCTGGCGATATAGACGACCAGCCGCAGGTTGCGCTCTATAAGCACTGTGCGGACGGCGCCATCCCCCTTTTTCAGCCTCTCCAGCAGGTAGCCCTCCTCTTCAAGGCTGAGCGGCGGAGGCAGCGCTTCGCTGCTGGTAACATAATAGATATAGTCCAGGTAATCCAGGCCCATTAAACGCCTCAGCCGCAGGAGTATAAGCTTCAGGAATAGCGGCACAAATTTCTTTTTTTTCATCATGTCACCCTCCATTTTTAAGGCTCCGGCTCTATCCCGCACGCAGCAGCTCTGGAGGCAGCAGAGCCCTGTACTGCGCCGCCGGGCCGAATCCGCTGCGGCTCAACCCGATAAATACCTTGGAGTCAAGGGACCGGCTCCGCCCGTTTTCAAAAAACTCAACCCTGTCCGGTCTGAAGCCGAGCAGAATTTCGCTTTTGTGTCCCACTCCCCGGCAGGGAATGAGAGTAAAGCAGCGGGCCTGCGCCGGATCGGTGAGCCCCTCCAGCGCACTCCACGGTTCCGCTCCCTTTTCGGCAAGACAGCAAAAAACCGGCGCCGGCAGAAGGCCCTCCAGGCTGCGGTAATCGATTATAATTACCGGGAGACTGGAAAAGGGATCACGAAGCCGGTTTCCCGTATCCAGAAAAGCCGGCACGCTCTTCTCTTTTCCCTGCCAGATTACCTGAAGCTCAACCCGAAAGATTTTCTGCCACTTTCTATCCTCACGAAAGGGTCTCAACAGAGCAAAAAGCAGATAGAGCAACATGCAGGCGCCAAGGATTATAAAAATTCCTTGTGGTGAAGAGAAGGCCTGACGCGGAGGATCAAAGTTCAGCAGCGCGCCAAGGGCCCCGGCGACAACAAAGGATGCCAGAAAAAAAGCGCCCCAAAAGTAGAAAATTTCCAACAGACACAGCGGCCAGAATGCAGTGAGCACCATGAGCAGCGGCGCAGCCAGGATCACGGTGGCGACCAGTACCGGTGAGTGGGGGAAAAACAGGAGCAGAATTGCCAGGGCTCCCAGGGCCGCACCTGCCAGCAGCCTCCCGAAGCCCGCTTCACGGTGAAATAGTTTCGCCGTGAAGAGCAATAAAAAGTAATGCACCAGCAGGTTGAGAATAAAAAGGAGATCCAGATACATTTCACACCCCCTGTGGGGAGGGGCTTGTTCTTAAATATATATGAACAGACCGCCGTGGATATGCCCTATTATAAAAGGCTGCAGCACAGAAGTCTGTCGCACTTTGACATCAACGGGGGCAAAGATTCTGACAAAAAAACTTCCCCGTTTCTTCGGGGAAGTTTTCAGGTGAGAATTATAAAACCCTGATGTTCTAATTTTCTGCTATCTTTTCGGACTGATCCCTGAACCGCGACCAGGCCGGACTGTCGATGTCCCTGCCGCGGGCATAATCACTGTAACCCAGCTCCTGCAAAGCCTGCTGGTGAGCCTGCCGCTTCGCTTTAAAGCCCGTAGCAATCACGGTGACCCGGACCCTCTCCTGCAGTTGCTCGTCAATGGTCGCTCCGAATATGATCACCGCATTAGGATCAATGGTGCTGCCCGCAATATCTGCTGCTTCCTGGACTTCGAAAAGGCCAAGATCCGTCCCGCCGCTGACATTGATGAGCAGGCCGGTGGCCCCTTCAATAGATGTCTCCAGCAGGGGGCTGTTTGTCGCCGCTTTTGCCGCCTCGGCAGTGCGATTTTCACCGCTGCCCTCGCCCACGCCCATCAAGGCCGGACCTTTTTCAGACATGATCGTGCGAATGTCGGCAAAATCAAGGTTGATCAATCCGGGAACGGCAATGAGATCGGAAATGCTCTGCACAGCCTGTCGGAGCACATCATCGACAACACGAAATGCCTCCAGGATAGGGGTCCGCTTCTCGATTACCTGAAAAAGGCGATCATTGGGAATGGTGATCAGGGTGTCAACCCTTTCCTGAAGCGCGGCGATCCCCTCCTCAGCCTGCCGCTGCCGTTTGCGCCCTTCAAAGCTGAAGGGTTTGGTGACAACCCCGACGACGAGAGGGCGCTTCAAAGGGGAAGCATCGAGCTCCCGCGCCACCTCGGCAATGACCGGCGTGGCTCCCGTCCCGGTGCCGCCGCCCATACCCGCAGTCAGAAAAATCATATCCGCACCGCGGAGGTTGTCCTCGATAAGTTCACGGCTCTCCTCGGCAGCCTGCCGGCCGATCTCCGGGTTGGCTCCGGCGCCCAGCCCCTTGGTCAGTTTTTCACCAATCTGCAGTTTTACTCCAGAATCAACGAGATGAAGCGCCTGCGCATCGGTGTTTACAGTGATAAATTCAACACCCTTCAGGCCGGCACTGATCATCCGGTTGACGGCATTGTTGCCGCCGCCGCCGATGCCGACAACTTTGATCGAGGTAAACTGAGACTTTTCATTGTCAAATTCAATCATTTTTCCTGAGCACCTCCTTCAGAGGGTCGCACTATTCATTATGTTATTCTACAAAATCGTTCAGCCAGTCTTTTAAACGCTGCCATAACCCCGGCTTCCCTTTGGCCCCCGACCCGCCCCGTTCGTAATAGAACCGGGGCTGCTGCCTATATGCATAGTAGAGCAGACCAACAGCATTGGTATAGATAGGATTCTGAATACCCACATAATCATATTCCGCCCGGCGCACCTGGTTGCTTTCAAAGAAAAGCGAGGCCAGGTCGATAAGCCCGTTCATCTGGGAAACACCGCCGGTAAACACCGCCCCGGCAGGGGGCAAATCAGGCCGGCCCATTTTGATCATCTCTTCACGGACAATCTGAAAAAGCTCCTGGACCCTCGGTTCGATATAGCGGCTGATCTCTCTGGAAGATACCTGCCGCCGCTCCCGGCTGCCAACGCTGCTGATCTCGATATCAGCCTCATCGGCGGCCATTGAAGCAGAGGCGCTGCCGTGCTCAACTTTTATGCTCTCTGCCGTAAAAAAGCTGGTCCTCAATCCCATGGCGAGGTCGCTGGTGATATGATCGCCCCCAACGGGCACCGCAGCAAGATGCTGAATTTTTCCTTGCTGAAAAAAAGCGACATCTGTGGTCCCTCCGCCAATATCGATGAGAAAAACACCAAGCTCTTTTTCATCTGCGGAGAGCGAGACCTCGGCGGCGGCCAGAGGCTGCAGCACCATGCCGGCGACATCGATCCCGGCCCTGGTAATGCATCGCGTCAGGTTTCGCAGAGAGGTGATGGGACTGGTCAAGATCATCGCATCAACCTCCAGGCGCACCCCCAGCATGCCCACGGGGTCGCGGATCCCGTCATAGCCGTCGACAATAAACTCCCGGGGAATCACCTCTACGATCTCCCGGTCAAGAGGAAGGGCAATCACCCGGGCAGCCTGTAGAACCCTCTCCAGATCTTCTTCCCCGATCTCCCGATCATCTGATTGCACAGCCACCACGCCGCGGTTGCTGATGAGCTCTGTATTCAGTCCCGGAAGGCTCACGAAGGCAGAATCAATCTTGAATCCGCACATCCGCTCAGCCTCCACGGCGGCGGATACTATCGCCTCCACCGTGAGCTCCAAATCTATAATGACTCCTTTTTTCATACCCTCGGAAGGCGCCAATCCCAGACCGATAATGCTGACCGTACCGTCAGGGCGGGGTTCCCCTACAATTACCCGAACCTGGGTTGTACCTACATCGATACCTACAAGATAATTTTTGCGAACCAATTCTACACCCCCTTACCCTTCTCGTTTCAATTCCACATTGCATTATTATTCCCCTTCATATTTTTGCTTCCAGCGGCAAATTTTTACCCGCCCCCCTCACCTGAGAGCACTACAAGACGATCTCCCGTGCGCAGATCGAGGCAGTCGCCTTTCCCGCCTTCCTGCAGATAAGCATGAAGTAAAACCAGCTTGTCCTCCATTTCATCGTCGTCGCCCAGCAGCACCCGGCACCCCTCCGCTGTATAGAGAACCAGATCGTCAGGGTCGGAGAGATTCAATTCAGCCGGTTCCAGCAGCGGGACCTGCCTTAGCGCCTCCAGAAAAATACGGAGAGCCGCACTTTTTTTCACCTGGTTCAGAGGCTTCCCCAGGCTGATCTCCGCCGCCGACACCCCGGTAATCACCGGAAGGCCTTCTGCTGTGTGCGGCTGTTCAGCAAAGATAACCCCTTCCTCATCTATGAGCCAGAAACGGTGCTGATCGAGAAGACAGGCCGCCTCCACCCGTTCCTGCACAGCGATGCGAACAGCTGCGGGAAGATTTTTTTTAACCGCCGCTGATCGGACCAGGGGAAGCAGGGCCACTTTTTTTTCCACCCTCCCCGCCTTCAGCAGCAGAAAGCCTGTCCCTTTTTTGATCCCGCTTTGGGAGATCACCTCCGCTTCACCGAGACGAACAGTTCCGGTGACAGTGATCTCCTGCACTTGCCAGAACCTTCCCGAAGCTTTGTACAGCAGCAATCCTGCACCCAGAAAGAAGAGAAGCAAAATAAATCCCTTCAGGGCCCTGCGGCGTTTTTTCCCCGCTTTCCCGGGCGGGGGCGGTGCCGGCCTGAGACGGCTTTTCAAAATACCGCCTCCTTCTTCACATCCCTATCTCTAAATATCACGGCCCCCAGCGAACGCAGCGCCTCAGGCAGCCTTTCATAGCCCCTTTCAATATGTTGAATTCCCCCGATCCTGCTTTCACCCTTTGCCGCCAGCGCCGCCAGGACCAGAGCCGCACCGGCCCGCAAATCGGCGGCTGTAACATCCGCTCCCGTTAAAACCTCCACCCCGCTGATCACCGCTCTGTGACCGCGGACGCTAATCTGTGCCCCCATTTTGCGTAGCTCGGGCACGTGATGAAAACGCCCTTTAAAAACATGCTCGATTATGGTGCTGCTGCCCCGGGCTACGGTCAAGCAGGCCACCAGGGGTGGCTGCAGATCCGTGGGAAATCCGGGATATGGTTTGGTCTCCACACGGGGAAGCGCCTTCATCCGCCCGGCACAGACCGTGACATCTTTTCCGGAAACCGTTACCGCAACTCCGGCCTGTTCCAGCAGCCTGAGGAGGAAACCGAGGTGATGCGGGATCACCTCCTCCACGGTGACGCAGCCGCCGGTGATCGCCGCCGCCAGCAGAAATGTCCCGGCGACAATGCGATCAGGGAAAACCTGGTAGCTGCCGCCGTGCAGGGAGCCAACCCCCCTGATCTTGATCACGGGGCTGCCGGCTCCCCTGACCCTGCCTCCCAGCGTATTCAGGAAATTCTGCAAATCGACAATTTCGGGTTCGCAGGCGGCATTGCGGATGACCGTATCACCGCGTGCTGTGACTGCAGCCAGGATTATATTCTCCGTAGCACCCACGCTGGGATACTCCAGATCAACCTCTCCACCGCGGAGCCTTCCCCGGGCTTCGATGTATTCATCGTTCTCCTCGATTACCGCGCCCAGCTTCCGCAAACCCTCGATGTGCAGATTTATGGGCCGCATCCCGATGGCACAGCCGCCGGGATAGCAGAGCCGGGCCCGGCCCAGCCTTCCCAGCAGCGGGCCCATCAAAAATATGCTTGAACGCATCTCTCGCATGAGCGCCTCTGGGACGTGGAAGCTCTCCACACTGGCTGTTTGCAAAAGCAGATCTTCTCCCTCGTGATCAACCTCCGCTCCCAGGCCGGTAAGAATGGAGATCATCGCCTGCACATCGTAGAGCGCCGGAACTTTTTTTAGCCTGATTCTTTCACCCGTCCGGTTGAGCAAAGAGGCTGCCAGAACAGGTAATATGGAATTTTTCGCGCCATGCACCGCAATTTTTCCTTCAAGGGGGGAGCCTCCCCGCACCAGATAGCTGCTCACACAATTCCACTCCCATACATTTATCTCTTTTCGCCCACGACCCTGACTTCAGTTCGCAGCTCTATCCCATATTTCTCCTTTACCTTTTCCCGCACCGCCTCGATGAGGATTTCGATATCCCGGGCCGAGGCGCCGCCTTCATTGACAATAAAGTTGGCATGCTGCTCGGAAACCCGGGCCCCGCCTGCGGACAGCCCCTTGCAACCCGCAGCCTCGATAAGCTTCCCGGCGGGATTGCCGGGAGGGTTGCGGAAAACACTGCCGGCGCTGGGCAAAGGTGGATGGCGCCGCCGCCTTTCGGCAAAATAGTGATCCACTTCTCGCTGCAAAGTCTCCCGGTCTCCCTGCTCCAGCTTGAGCAGAGCCTCCGCAATAATCCCCTGGCCGGGAAGATTGCTCTTCCGGTAACCGAAAACGATATCTTCCGCCATCAGGCAGAGCTGCTCACCTTCAGGGGTGATCAGGGTGATCTCCTGCACCAGGGTCCCGATATAATCTCCAAAAGCACCGGCGTTCATCACCAGGGCGCCTCCCAGGGAGCCGGGAATACCGGCGGTAAACCCCAGTCCGCCCAGACCCTCCTTAACCGCCGCCTGGGCCAGGAAGGTCAGCGGTGTGCCCGAACCGGCCCGCAGCGAATCCCCCTCTCTGCGGATATAGCTGAAATTTTCGCCAATCCGCACGACCAGTCCCCTGATGCCGCCGTCACGCACCAGCAGATTGGTTCCATTCCCCAGCACAAAAAGAGGCCGGCCAGTCCGGTGCGCATACCGGACAATCTCCTGCAGTTCATCCCTGTTTGCGGGATTCAGGAAGAAATCTGCCGGCCCTCCGACCCGCCATGATGTATGTAGCGACATTGGTTCATCTTTTTTTATCCCGGCGCTGAGCCGCGGGCCTAGTTCCTGCTCCAGCTTCAAAGTTCAGCCCTCCATCAGGGTAATGTATTCTATGCGCGAGCAGCCCTTTGTGTTAGTTTTCCCTTACCGCACCCGCTATTTCACATAAACAGCGGTAGAGCCGCAAAACGGCATCGGGAACACCCAGCTTTGCTCCGGCCCGGGCCATTCGCTCCAGCAAAGCCGGCTCTCCCTTCAATCTCTCCAGCTCGCGCCGCAGGCGGTAGGGATTAAAATCTTTCTCTTCAATGAGCAGCGCCGCCCCCTCCTTCTCCAGAAGACGGGCGTTGTGATACTGGTGGTTGTTGACCACATTGGGCGACGGGATGAGGATTGCCGGCAGCCCCAGAGCGGTAATTTCCGCCAGCGTGGTTGCCCCGGAGCGGGTGATCACCATGTCGGCAGCCGCCAGTGCGGCGGGCATTTCGTCAAGATAGGGATAGAGGCGAACCTCCCGCGGCAGCAACCCGAGCTGCTCTTTGACCTGCCCGTAGTAAATCTCTCCTGTAATATAGAGCAGCTGTACCGCCCGGGGAAGCAGGCCGGCCTTGAGAAAATCGACAACTACCTCGTTAATCTTCAGCGCCCCCCGGCTGCCGCCGTAGACCAGTATTGTCCTGAGAGCGGGATCGATTTTCAGCAGCTTCTGCGCCGCAGTGCGATCCATTGCCACAACTTCGCTGGCCCGGGGATTGCCGGTAAAAACAGTCCTGCTGCGGCGCAGAAAAGCGCTGCGCGACTCCTCGAAGGAGAGGCAGACCCGCTGCACCAGAGGTGCGAAAACGCGGTTGGCCAACCCCGGCAGCGCGTTCTGCTCATGCACCGCCGCCGGCCGCCTCGCCAGGAGGGCCGCCAGCACTACAGGGGCCGAAACATACCCCCCTGTGCCGAAGACAATGTCGGGGTTAAAAGCGGCCATGATCCGGCGGGCCCTGGTGAGGCCTCTCCCGAGATCGCGGGTAAAAGGCCCAAGCCGGCGCAGGTTTTTCCCGAAACCGCTTGCAGGGATCGTCTCCAGATCAAAGCCTGCCGCGGGAACAATCTTCCGCTCAAGCCCCTCTGCGCTGCCGATATAAAGTAGCTGCGCTGAAGGATCGCTCTTTCGAACATAGCGCGCCAGCGCCAGGGCCGGGTAGATATGACCGCCTGTCCCACCCCCGGTAATGATCATTCGCACCGGCTTCAGCCCCCCTTCTTCATTTCAATCAGCGGTGACAATGCCGCGATACATTTAATAAAATTCCCAGACTGAAAAGGTTAAAAAACACCGAGCTGCCGCCGGCACTGATGAAGGGCAGGTTGATCCCCGTCACCGGTAGTGATCCGGTGACCATACCGATATTGATGAGCACCTGCAACGCCAGCATGGCGGTGATTCCGGCAGCCAGAAGACTGCCGAAGGTGTCTGGAGCCGTCAATGATATCTTCAAACCGCGCCACATGAGCACAAAAAATAGCAGCAGCACCACAGTGGCGCCCACAAAGCCCAGCTCCTCGCCGATGACGGCGAAGATAAAGTCATTATGCGGAAAAGGCAGGTAGTAAAGTTTCTGCCGGCTCCGCCCCAGGCCCACTCCGAAAAGATGCCCCGGCCCCAGAGCATAAAGCGATTGAATGATATGATACCCTGAACCGCTGGGGTCGGCCCAGGGATCGACAAAAGAAAAGAGACGTTTCAGGCGGTAAGGCTCTTTGATGGTGATTGCCACCAGGGCGGGCAGCGCAACGAGAGCCAGCGAAACCGCCTGTTTGAAAGGCATCCCGGCCAGCAGGATGATCACAACGGTGCCTGCCAACAGGATCAGGGCATTCCCCAGATCGGGCTGCATGACAACAAGGATAAAAGCAATCCCCGCCAGCAGGAGCGGAATGAAGCTGCTCGACCAGAAGCGCTCTATCCTGATGCTGCGGCTGCTCATGAAGGCTGCTGCAAAGATAACAAATGAGATCTTGCAGAATTCAGCGGGCTGAAAGGTGAAGAGCCCGAGATCGAGCCAGCGTTTCGCCTCAGTCCCCATATCTGTGCCCAGCCCGGTAAAGATCAGGGTCAGCAAAACAAAGCTGAGCAAAATAAAAATAAGCGAAAGGCGGCGCAGCTTCCAGTAATCCACCCGGGAGACGATGTACATCGCCACCAGGCCCAGGCCAATCCAGAGCGCCTGGCGCCGTAAAAAATAATAAGGATCGCCCCGCCCCTCGTCAGCGATGATATAGCTGGCGCTGAAGACCATGACAAGGCCGATCCCCAGCAGTAGAAATGTTACCAGGATTAGAGCATAATCGGGGTCACGGCGCTCTTCTTTTTTCATATCCCGCCCTCTTTTTCACGCAACTGATGAACGAGCTCCTTGAACCGGTTCCCCCGGGCCTCGTAATCGGAGAACTGATCCCAGCTGGTACAGGCAGGTGAAAGCAGAACTATCTCTCCGGGCCGGGCGCGCAACCATGCTTCATCCACCGCCTCTTCCAGCGTGGCGGTCTGCAAAAAGGCGCCGAAGCCCGCTCCGGCAGCGGCCCGGGCCATCTTGGCCCTGGATTCTCCAAAAAGAATCAGCGCATCTGCCTCCTCTTTCACTACCTCCGCCAGTTCCGAAAAATCGCTCCCCTTATCCCTGCCCCCGGCGATAAGGATCTTCTTTTTCCCGGGAAATGATCGCAGCGCCCTGATCACCGCTCCGGGATTGGTCCCCTTTGAGTCATTGATGAACTCCACACCGCCGATCTCGACCACAAATTCCAGGCGGTGCGCAATTGCCTTGAAACGGCGCAGCACGCGGCTCAACGCTTCCGGCGCCGCCCCCGCCGCCCAGGCCGCCGCCGAGGCGGCGAGGGCATTTTCCAGGTTATGTTCGCCCGGCAGAGCTACCTCGCCGGCGGGACAGAGACGGGCAACAGCCGCGCCTTCTCTAAAAAGGGTTACCCGGCCATCCTCAATGCCCGCGCCGTTTTTCACCGGGCCGCGGTCAAACCAGAGCAGCCCGCCCCGCACCTCTTCCTGCAGCCGGGCCACGGCGGGATCGGAGGCATTGAGCACCGCAAAATCGCCCTCCCCCTGATTCTCAAAAAGGCGCGCCTTGGCCCTGTAATAGTTTTCAACACTGCCGTGATAGTCAAGATGATCCTCCGAGAAATTCAGGAATACAGCCACCGCCGGGCGGAAGTTAAGAATATCGGCAAGCTGAAAACTGCTCAGCTCAGCGGCCACCGCCCCCGCCCCCTCTGTCTGCCTCACCGCCTCGCAGAGCGGCACCCCGATATTTCCCGCAGCCATGGCGCCGTTGAATTGCGCTTCGCGAAGCATCTCCGCCACCAGCGCTGTGGTTGTGGTTTTCCCATTGCTTCCGGTAATCCCGATAAGCGGGGCCTTCATAAAAGCATATGCCAGCTCGATCTCCGATAAAACCGGTATTTGCAGCGCCGCCGCTCTTTTAAAAAGATCCAGCCCCGGCGGCACCCCCGGACTTTTAATCACCAGGGTGACTCCGGGAACAACCAGCTCCGGCGGGTTCTCCCCCGCCACCAGCTCCACGCAGCCACATCTTTCCAGATGAATTGCCTCCGGCTCCAGATCGGCGGCAGGCCGGCGGTCGTTAGCGATCACCCGGGAGGCCCCCAGGCCCGCCAGAAGCTTTACCGCGGCCATACCGCTGCGAGCCAGACCCACCACGATTACAGTCCCGTTACGGATGAGATCAATCAAGATATAGCAACCCCTGTCTGCACATTACAACCGCCATCCTATCAGCCCACAGAGTGCAAAAATAAAAGTCAGGCCCCAGAAAGCGATCACTACCCGCCACTCGCTCCATCCCTTAAGTTCGAAATGGTGGTGCAAAGGAGCCATTGCCAGGATCCGCCGCCCTGTCACCTGAAAACTTAGAACCTGCAGGATCACAGAGACCGCCTCGACGACATAGATCCCCCCGATCACCACGAGGAAGAGCTCCGCTTTCGTCAGGATGGCTACTGCAGCAAGAGCCCCGCCCAGGCCCAGCGACCCGGCATCGCCCATGAATATGCGGGCCGGATGAAGGTTGTACATAAGAAATCCGAAAGAAGCTCCGACGAGCGCACCGCAGAAGAGAGCCAGATCGGGACGCCCGCTCTCCAGGGCAATGTAGAGAAAAGCCAGCAGAGCGATAATTGCCGTTCCTGTGGCCAACCCGTCAATGCCGTCGGTGAGATTGACCGCGTTTGCCGTTGAGATGATGATCGCAAAGATAAAGAGGGGATAAAACCACCCCATCTCCAGCGTAATGCCGCTGAAAGGCAGCTCCACGGCAGGATCGTAATTGCCGGAAAGGTAGAGCAGACCGGTAAAAAGCACGGTAAGGAGCGCCTGGCCGGCTATTTTGTCGCGCGCTTTCAGGCCCAGCGAGGAGCCGTGCGCCATTTTGGCGTAATCATCGAGCCATCCGATGAAGGCGCTGCCCAGAGTCAGCAGGAGGGCAATCCAGAGACGGGGGTTAAAATTACCGGCAACAAGAAGAGCGCTTACGGCGGCAAAGAGGAAAACCACACCGCCCGCAGTCGGTGTCCCCGCCTTTTTCAGATGGCGGCTGGGTCCGTCAATGCGGATCTGCTGGCCAAACCGGCGCCGCCGCTGCATCCTGATATACAGGGGGCAGACCGCCGCGCTGACTGCAAAGGCAATAAACACCGTCAGCAAAATTCCCTTTTGCACTGCTCAATCCTCCTCCGGCATCCCCATCAATTCATCGACAATTGTTTCCATGCGCATGCCCCGCGAACCTTTGACCAGGACATACCACCTTGTTCTCCCTGCCGGCAAATATTTTTTTATGGCATCCATGGCCCCCGCATGACTCCGGCAGGCGGCAACGGGGAGGCCCTCCGCGGCAGCACCGGCGGCGATCCCCGCCGCCAGTTCACCGACGGTCACAAGCGCCCCGATGCGGCAGCGGGCCGCATAGCGCCCTATCTCGCGGTGCGCCTGCGGCGCCGTAGGGCCGAGCTCGAGCATGTCCCCGAGAACAGCAATACTGTTAACCCCGCCCAGATCCCTGAGCACCTCCAGCGCCGCCCTGACTGAATCGGGATTGGCGTTGTAACTGTCGTCGATGATCTTGAGCCCGGCAGGGTTTGTTACCAGCTGCATCCGCCCTGAAGTGAGCTCACTTTTCCCCAGCCCTTCCTGCATTTGTGTCAGCTTCACGCCCAGGATGTAGCCCACGGTCAGTGCCGCCAGGGCGTTGCTCACAAGGTGGCGTCCGGGAAGGGGGAGGCGGAAGATCCCCTCCTCGCCGTTGGGAAACCGTACCTTGAATATGCTGCCCTCCCCGCGCATTGATAATGATCCCGCCCTGACATCGCCCTCTTTAAATCCATAAGTTAAAACTTTTCCGTCAAAAGTTTCAGCCATCTTTCTGAGACGCAGGTCATCGCCGTTCAGGACTGCAGTGCCGCCTGATCCGATGGCGTGGAGCAGCTCCTCCTTCGCCGCAGCGATAGCCGATATGCTGCCCAGCATCTCCAGATGGGCTGCCCCCACATTGGTGATCACCCCGATATCGGGAAGAGCCCACTGCGCCAGCTCGGCTATTTCACCCGGCGCACTCATCGCCATCTCCAGCACCGCTGCCCGGCAGCTCTGATCAAGGCGCAGCAGGGTCAGGGGGAGGCCGATCTCGTTATTCAGGTTCCCTTCAGTTTTCAAGACCTTCATCCCGCCGGAGAGAACACCGGCAATAAAGTCCTTTGTGGTGGTCTTGCCGCTGCTTCCGGTGACGCCAATTACCGGCAGGGTGAAACGGCGCCTGTGATAAGCGCCTGCCTGCTGCAGCGCTGCCGGCACATCAGGAACCCCAATGAGCAGGGCCTGCGGAGGCAGTTCGGGCGGCGGGCGGCGGGCATAAAAGGATCCGGCCGCCCCGGCTGCAACGGCGCCGGGTACAAAATCATGCCCGTCTTCCTTTTCGCCGCGCAGTGGCACGAAGAAATCGCCCTCGCAGATGTTTCGTGAATCTATGGAGAATCCCGAGACGATCCGCCCGGGATCCCCCTGCAGCAGCACGCCCCGGCAGGCCTTGACCAGGTCTGCTCCGCTAATGGCCATAGTTCTCTTTTCCCCTCTCCAGCTGCGCCCGGATCAATTCCCGCGCCACCACCCTGTCGTCAAAAGGAAAACTCCGGTCACCGTAGATCTGATCGCTTTCATGCCCCTTGCCCGCAATGAGAACAAGATCGCCTTTACCTGCGGCAGCCAGTGCCGCAGCGATGGCCTCCCTGCGATTGGGGATAACCCGGTAACCCTCACCGGGAAGGCGCCGCTCCAGTCCCGGCAGCACCTCGCCGTAAATCTGCGCCGGTTCCTCGCCGCGCGGGTTGTCGTCAGTAAGGACCACCATATCGCTGTTGCCGCCGGCGACCTCACCCATGAGGGAGCGTTTACTGCGATCCCTCTCTCCGCCGCATCCAAAAACCGTGATCACCCGGCCCGGTGTAAATTCGCGCGCCGCCTGCAGAGCGTTGGCCAGGCCGTCGGGAGTATGCGCATAATCAACGAGAACCTGGTAGTCCTGCCCCGCCTCCACAGGCTCAAAGCGCCCTGCTACACCCGGGAAAGAGCAAAATACTGCCGCCATTTCCGTAAGTTTAAACCCCTCCACCAGGCCCACAGAGATCGCAGCCAGGGTGTTGTAAATATTGAATCTCCCCTTCAGGGGGAGCCGGAAGAGCTCGCACCCTGCAAAAGAGCGGACCCGGAAAGCGATTCCCGCGGGGCCGCATTCTACCGCTTCGGCCCGCACATCTGCCGGGGCCTCAATCCCGTAAGTAAGATACTGCCCCTTTGTCCAGCGCCTGATATAGCGGTAACAGCGTGAATCGGCGTTGAGCACCACCGCCCGCGGACCCTTTTCACTATCGCCCCCGCTCCAGCCCATATGGGCGAAGAGCATCGTTTTTGCCCGGAGATAGGAGGCGAAGGTCTTGTGAAAATCAAGATGCTCACCGGTAATATTCGTCAATACTGCAATATCGAAACGGCAGCCGAGGAGCCGCTCCTGGGCCAGGGCGTGCGACGATACCTCCATGGTCACATGGGCGGCTCCCGCCGCGGAAAGACGGGCGAAGAGCTCTTGCAGCTCCGGCGCCTCGGGCGTCGTCGCTGCGGCGGGGGAGGTTTCGCTCCCCAGGCGACATCCCGTTGTCCCCAGCAGCCCGGTAACCTCTCCCCGCGCCCGGAACAGCGCATCGATGAGATGAGCCGTTGTTGTTTTTCCGTTGGTGCCTGTTACCCCGATGAGGCGGAAATTGCGTGAGGGATGATTGTAAAAACGATCGGCTATAAGCGCCAGAGCCGCTCTCACCTCCGGCACCCGCACCAGGGGAACCCCTTTTAGAGGGCAATCCCGCCCCACAACTGCAGCCAGGGCCCCTTTCCGAAAGGCCTCCCCGGCATATTGCCACCCCTCGCCACGGCGTCCCTCCAGTGAAAAAAAGAGCGACCCGGGGACAACTTTTCCCGTATGGCAGGCCAACCCGCTCACCTCACCTGTAATCTCCCCTTCCACACTTTTCAACAGCAGCGGTTTCAACAGCTCACCCAGCGGCACTTTCCCCATCCAGTCTCTCTCCCGGAATTCATATCCGGGTTCTTTCCCCAACCCGGTATTGTATCATATTCCCGGATCAGGAAGCTGTGCCGGAGCTGCCCTACTGCTCCAGCGGAGTGCCGAAGAAAACTTTGATCACATCTCCGCGCTCTACCGGCGCTCCCGAGGCGGGCTCCTGGCGCAGGGCAACCCCCGAGCCTTCCGCCTCCAGGTAAAGGCCCAGCCAGCTCAGCACCTGGCCCACATCTTTTACCGTGAAACCGCTCAGGTCGGGCATGCTGATGCTGCCTCCGCTAAAAGCCTCGTCTTCAGCCAGGTAAACGATAATCTCTGTCTGTGGGGGAACAGAGGCTCCCGCTTTTGGCGTCTGATTAACAATATATTGCCCTTCCCCGACAAATCTTAACATCAGCCCCGCAGTATCAAGCTGCGCCGCCGCATCATGCACGCTCAGCCCCTGCAGATCGGGTACCTGCACCGGCCCGCCCGTTGAAGAAGCGCCTTCAGAAGAGGGAATCTGCATATAATTGAGCACATCAACCATGATCCGCCTGAAGAGAGGCGCACCCATTTGCGAGCCCCATTGGGCGCCGCGGGTAGCCCCGTCCACAGCCACGTAAAGCACGATCTGCGGATCTTCAGCCGGGACAAAACCGATAAAGGAGACAATGTAGTTTCCGGCAAGGTATCTGCCGTCCGGTCCCACCTTTTCCGCCGTTCCAGTTTTGGCGGCAATGCGGTATCCCTCAATGGCGGCATTCATGGCGCTGCCGCGTATGGCCACATTCTCCATGACCCAGGTTACTTTTTCTGCGGTAGATTTCGAAATCACCTGGCGGAGCACCTCCGGCTGCTGCTCAAAGACGACCTCCTCTTCAGCGTTGCAGATTTTCTGCACCAGGTAGGGTTTCATCAGGTAGCCCCCGTTGGCAATTGCTGAAACAGCCATCAACTGCTGCAGCGGAGTCACCGAAACCCCCTGACCGAAAGCACTTGTGGCCAGTTCAACCGGACCGACCTGTTCCGGCTCAAAAACAAGGCCGCCGCTCTCCCCGGGGTAATCGATACCGCTTCTCTGCCCGTATCCAAAGGCGCGAATATAGTTGAACAGTTTCTCTTCGCCCAGACGCTGGCCCAGATTGATAAAGGCCGGATTGCAAGAGCTCTCCACGGCCTGAAGATAAGTAATGCTGCCGTGACCGCTTCCGGTCCAGCAGCGGATGTTATGACCGCCCACGCTGGCAAAACCCCGGCAAAAATAATACTCGTTCTCATTGTAAATGCCCTCCTCGACGGCGGCGCAGAGGGTCACCAGCTTGAAGGTGGAGCCCGGCTCAAATGAAGAGGTCACCGGGGGCAAAGCCCAATATTTTGAATCGAAGCGGTCGTAATGCAGCGGATCATAATCGGGCTTCGAAGCCGCCGCCAGAATGGCCCCGGTGTGAGGATCCGCGGCAATGGCCATAACCGTCTTCGGCTGGAATTCGATCATGGCCCTGGCCAGTTCCCGCTCCACGATATACTGGATCGTCTCATCCAGGGTCAGATGCAGGTCCATCCCCTCCCGGGGCGGCACGAAGCGCTTGATCTCGTGGGGTATGGGCCTGTTCAGGTTATCGCAGGGAAAAAGAAGATAACCCTCTTTTCCTTTCAAATAATCCTCGTAATAGGCCTCCAGCCCGGCAAGCCCTTCATCCATACCCACAAAACCGAGCAGCTGTGAGGCCAGGGTCCCGTTGGGATAATAACGCTGCCCCTCTGTCGTAAAAATAATCCCGGGCAGCACCAGCTCCCTCACCTGCCGGGAGATCTCCGGCGTCACCTTGCGCTTCAGATAGATGGAACTGAGCTCCATCGTCAGTTTTTCAAGAAGTTCGCTTTCTGTCAGGTCGAGAAGCGGCGCCAGCACCTTTGCCGTCTCACCGGGATCTTCAATCTGCGCCGGGACCGCCACCACCGTATCCACAGTCGCGCTGCCGGCAAGCATTCTCCCCTCGCGATCATAGATCGCACCCCGGGGCGAACGCGCCGGAATGCTGCGGTTCCACTGCTCCCAGGCGGCGCTATAGAGTTCATCGGAGCGGATGATTTGCAGCCAGGCCAGCCGGCCGATGAGGGCGGAGACCCCCAGAACGATGAGAAACAACATCACCGCGATCCTGCGCCGCACGGCGGACAGTGTTACCGGAACTTCGATCAAGCAGCGCTCACTCTCCTCCGGTGGAACCGCCTTCCCGGCCGGCAGTCAGGACCCTGATCTGGCCGCTTTCCGGATCCTGCATACCCAGTTCGGAACGGGCAATCGTTTCGATGCGGCCCAGGGAGCCCAGGCGGGCCGCCTCCTGTTCCAGTACCCGGTACTCCTCCTGCAGCGTCTCCATCCTGCTTTCAACGAGGCTCAACCGGTACTGCAGTGTGACCATGGAGGAGTACTGGGCAATGATCATCAGGGCAAAAAGAAAACAACCTGCCAATAGAAGAAAGAGCATGCTTTTTACTCCTATGCGGCGGCGCCCTTTAGCCCCCGTCCTTTCCCCGGCGGGTTTAAAATCCCCTTCCGGAGCGAGCGGGCGGGCGATTGCAGTGCTTCTGGCTTGTAGCATTTTATGCACCTTCTTCTTCTTTTAGAACGCGCCTCTCCGCTGCGCGCAGCAGTGCACTGCGGGAGCGGGGGTTGAGCGCCACTTCCTCCGGGGAGGGGCGCACCGCTTTCCGGGTAAGCAGAAGCAGCTCTCCCTCTCCCTCGCAGCTGCAGGGTAAATCGGGCGGGCAGCTGCAGCGGCGGGAGCGCTCCTGGAAAAAACGCTTCACCATGCGATCCTCCAGGGAGTGGTACGCAATCATACAGATCCTTCCCCCGGGGCCCAGAGATGACACCGCCTGGGGGAGAAAGGCTTCGATATTTTCAAGCTCACCGTTCACGGCGATGCGCAGCGCCTGAAAAGTACGCCTCGCCGGATGGCCCCCTTTTCTCCGGGCAGCCGCAGGAATAGCCTCCTTGACAATTTCAGCCAGCTCTGCGCCGCTCTCGATGAAACCTCTCTGTTCACGATGAGCCGCCACCCGGGCTGCGATCCGGCGAGCCCATCTCTCTTCGCCATAGCGAAAGATGAGCCGGGCCAGCGATGATTCGGAAAGACTGTTGACCAGATGGGCGGCATCTGTTTCCAGACGGCGGTCCATGCGCATGTCAAGACGCTCCTCCCGACGGAACGAAAAGCCGCGTGATGGATCCGTTAACTGGAGAGTGGAAACCCCGAGATCGGCCAAAACACCGTCCACCCGGTCATACCCCAGCTCCTCCAGAACGGCCCCCAGCTCCGTATAGCTGCGCTGCAACAACCGAAACCTGCCGGCAAAGCCGGCCAGCCGCCGCGCCGCCCGCTCCAGGGCTGCACCGTCCCAGTCGAGCCCGATCAGCAGCCCCGGATGCTCCAGTTTGCTGCAGATGGCGGCGGCATGTCCGCCGTCCCCCAGCGTGGCATCAACATAGATCCCCTTTTCGCGGCAGTTGAGATAGTGAAGCATCTCATCGACCATGACCGGAACATGCTTTTTCGCCATCCAGGCCCTCCGTTAGAAAACAAAATCCGCCAGTGTTTCAGCAGCCGCTTCAAAATCAAGATTTTCGGCGCTGGTATATTCTCTCCAGGCCTCTTCACTCCATACTTCTACCCGATCGGAGACGCCTATGATCATGACCTCTTTTTCAATGCTTGCATATTCGCGCAAATTCTGGGGAATCAAAACCCGTCCCTGCCGGTCAATCTCCGCTTCGGCAGCGCCCGAAAAAAAGTAACGGGTGAAAGCCCGGGCGTCACTGCGGGTCAGCGGCAGCTCCTTCACCTTCTGTTCGATCTTCTTCCAGGCATCAAAGTGATAGATGAAAAGGCATCGATCAAGGCCCCTGGTAATCATGAAAGCATCGCCTAAGCCTTCCCGCAGCCTGGCCGGAATGATCACCCTGCCTTTACCGTCAAGCGTATGCTGGTACTCTCCCGTAAACATAGGCCCCTCCATCCACTTTGCTCCACAATCCACCACTTGCTTATCAATTCGCGCCACTTTTAAAAATTCCTTCTTAAAAAAACCCAAAAATAAAAAAAAAGAGGAATAATATCTCCTCTTCTCACTACTAAATGACAGCGTTGTTATATACTTACAAAATATCTTCAGGGATCCTGCCGCATTTTGTCCCTTTCCCCCTCAACCGCCTCTCCCGGATCTCTCTTAATCGCCATTTTCAGCAAGCGATCTCCCTGTTAAAACAGGTTTAAAATTTACGCGCCGGAGCGGTGACGACAATCCTGGATTTGCTGATCCAACCTGTCACCGGTTGCCGCTTCAGCGCAGATAATCAAGAAAGAGGGTCGCCATCCCAAAATAGATGAGCAGACCGGTGATATCTTTAATTGTCGTCACCAGGGGACCCGAGGTGATGGCGGGATCGATGTTGAGCTTATGGAAGATCACCGGCACAAGCGATCCGATGAGGGTGGCCAGGGACACGGTGGCAAACATGGAAATGCCGACAACCAGGCCCAACACAGGGCTTCCCTGCCAGATAAAAGCTGAAAGAGCGATGAGCAGGCCGAAGATCAGCCCCATCAAGAGCCCCACTTTCACTTCACGGACAAAGTAGCGCCAGAGATCGTCGGCCCCGATTTCGCCTGTGGCAATCCCCCGGACAAAGATCGTCGAAGACTGGGTGCTTACATTTCCCCCCATATCCATGATCACAGGGATAAAAACAGCGAGAACCAGGATCGATTGGAGAGTATTCTCAAAAACACCGATAATACTGCCGGAAAAGAGCCCCCCTAGGAGACAGATCACCAGCCAGGGAGTGCGGTGCCAGGCAATCCTGTGCACCGGTGCTTCCATAAAATCAATCCCCGTCACCTCGCCGGCCCCGGCCATGCGGTAGATATCCTCGGTAGCCTCCTGCTCCAGGACATCGATGACATCGTCAACGGTGATGATCCCCAGCAGGTGATTCTCATCGTCAACCACCGGGACGGCCAGGAGATCATACCTGGATACGATCCGGGCCACCTCTTCCTGGTCCAGTGCGGCGTTGACGCTGATCACATTGCGCCGCATGATCGCCTTCAGCGGTGTGCCGTCGGGAGCGGCAATGAGGTCGCGCAGGGAAAGAACGCCGGTGAGCCGATTTTCAACATCAACGACAAAGACATAGTAGATTGTCTCCGCCTCGGGAGCGATCTCCCGCAGCCGGGCAATGGCCTCTTCCACATGGAGCCCGGCGGGGAGAGAGATAAACTCGGTGGTCATGATCCCCCCGGCGCTCTCTTCGGGATACTTCAGCAGCCCGCTGAATTCGTCGCCGTCTTCGTCGACGAGCTGGAGCAGCTCCGCCGTCTCATGGGGCAAAAGTTCCCCCAGCAGGTCCACGGCATCATCGGAAGCCATCTCCCTGAGAATTGCCGAGGCGCGGTCGCTGCCCAGAAGCCGAAAAAGGGACACCTGTTCGAACTGCTCCATCTCCTGGATCAGCATGGCGGCCTCCCTGTCGGAAAGAAGCGCCAGCAAATCTTCCATCTCTTCATCCCCGAGCGGATCGAGCAGTTCGAGCAGATCTCCCGGGTGAGTCCCCTCCTGCAGCCCCCGGCGAATCTGATCATAAATCTCTGTTACTGTAAACAACATGTATTCACCTCCTTTTTACTGCGTAAAAAACCCCGCTATGCCGTGGACCGTTGGGTTTTGAACTGTTCCCCCTAAAGGTGGGTGCCCTCTTAGCCGCTTTATAGGTCCTCTCAGAGGAGGCTGCTACGCCACAAGCTAAAGCCCGGGCTCCCTGGAATCATGTGTTAGCTCAAAACTTTATCGGTAAACACGAACACAGCAGGGCCTTTGCGCACTAGAATCATAACATAACAAGAAATAAGAAGCAAGAAACAAAAGACAAGAAAACCCTCTTTGGTTTTCCTTCGCTAGTCCTTGGATTTTCCTTGGATTTTCCAACCCCTGACATCCGATCCTCAATGGGCATATGATAAATGGAACGTCTTGATTCCTTAACGAGATGAGGGTAAAGGAGAAAGCGGAAGATGACAAATGCTTTGATAACCCTGCTTTATCTGGCGGTAGCGGTGGAGTTCATCACCGAAACACTGAGAGAGAGTCTCCCCCTGTTGCAGCGCCTCCCCGCTCACTGGCTCACCGCTGTAATGGGGATCCTGGTCTGCTATCTCACAAACCAGGGCCTGCTGGCGCCGGCCGGGGAGGGTTTTATCCGCTGTCCCTATGCCGATTACCTCCTCACCGGCCTGCTCATATCCCGCGGCTCCGGGGTGATGCACGATCTCATCGGCGCCTTTAGCGGTTTTGGTCGCCGTCTTTTGAAAAGGATCTGACAGCCAGCCCCAGATCCTGCAGCTGCTGCGGCGCCACCGGGGCGGGTGCACCGGTCAGGAGGCAGCTGCCCGCGGCGGTCTTTGGAAAAGCGATGACCTGGCGGATAGAGTCATCCCCCGTGAAGAGGGCTACCAGCCGGTCCAGCCCCAGGGCGATACCGCCATGCGGCGGCATTCCGTACTCGAATGCCTCCAGAAGAAAAGAAAATTTCTCCATCACTTCACTTTCGGAAAGTCCGAGCATCTTGAAAATGCGCATCTGGGTTTCGCGGCGGTGGATCCGGTTGCTCCCCGAGCCCAGTTCCACTCCGTTCAGGACAAGATCGTAAGCCTGCGAACGAACCGCCAGCGGCTCTTCTTCCATCAGGTCCAGATCCTCTTCATGGGGAGCAGTAAAGGGATGGTGAGCCGGATCCAGCCGCTTCTCTGCGGAATCATATTCAAAGAGGGGGAAGTCGACCACCCAGAGGAAGTGCGGCTCTGTTGAAAGCTCTTTCGGGGCCAGGTGCAGCCGCAGCCGGCCGAGAACTCCCGAAGATGCCGCCGCATCGCCGGCGGCAAAAAGAAGCAGATCGCCCGGCATGGTCCCCGTCAGCTCACCGATCCTGTCGAGAAGATGGGCGCTGAAAAATTTGGTGATGGGTGAGCGCCAGCCCTCCCCGTCGCGGATGAGCCAGGCCAGCCCCCGGGCGCCAAATTCAACGGCCAGGGCCACCAGGTCATCCAGTTCCCTGCGGGTGGCGCCGCCTTTCCCCGGCACCCGCAGCGCCTTGACCGCTCCGCCCGACTCCAGGGCGGCGCGGAAAATTTTAAAATCGCTTTCCCCCGCCGGCCCACTGCAGTCAACGAGCTCCATTCCGAAACGCAGATCGGGCTTGTCTGTGCCAAAACGGGATAGAGCCTCACTGTAGGGCAGCCTGGGGAAAGGCAGTGCGAGCGGGTATCCCAGAAGCTCCCCATAGAGGCGGGCCATCATCCCTTCAATGATGGCAAAAAGCCTCTCACGCCCCAGGAATGAAGTTTCAATATCGATCTGGGTGAACTCCGGCTGGCGGTCCGCCCGCAGGTCTTCGTCGCGGAAACAGCGGGCGATCTGGAAGTAGCGCTCAATTCCGCCGGCCATGAGCAGCTGCTTGAAAAGCTGGGGCGATTGGGGCAGGGCATAGAAAGAACCGCGGCTCGTGCGGCTGGGAACAAGGTAGTCGCGGGCCCCTTCCGGGGTGCTGCGAGTAAGCATCGGTGTTTCGATCTCCAGAAATCCACGGCTGTCGAGATAGTCGCGGATCAGCTTCACCGCCCGGTGGCGCAGAGCCAGGCGGCGGTAATTTTCAGGGCGGCGCAGGTCAAGATAGCGGTAGCGGAGACGCAAATTCTCATCCGCCTGGAGCCCGTCTTCAATATAGAAGGGAGGTGTTTTCGCCTCGTTGAGGATTTCGAGCGAACCGGCCCGGATCTCAATCTCACCCGTTTTTAGGGCAGGGTTAACATTGGCGGGATCTCTCAGCACGACCTCTCCCCGCACGGCGATGACATATTCGCTGCGCAGTCTTTCGGCGGCGGCAAAAAGATCTTTGTCACCCTCGCTGTTGAAGACAATCTGCACCAGGCCGGTGCGATCGCGAAGGTCGACAAAAAGAAGCCCGCCGTGATCGCGGCGCCGCTGCACCCACCCGCGCAGGGCAACCTCGCTGCCGTGATCTTCCTTTCGCAGCTCCCCGCATCCCCGCGGCTCTTCCTCCGGCGCCTGCCCGGAAGGATCATCGCCCGGGCAGCCGGCCCCTGCTTCCCCGAAAGGGGGACTGCCGGGCATAAGCTTCTCCAGAAGTTCTTCCCGGTCCAGTTCTTCCTGTTCCCCCGTATCCATGCGGCGCAGGGTCACGGTTCCTGCAGCCAGCTCGCGCGAGCCTATGATGAGCACATTTTGAAAGCCCTTTCGTCCGGCATACTTCATCTGCCCTTTCAGGCTGCGCTCCATCAGCTCCGTCTCCACCGCCACACCGCGGCGGCGCAGCTCTTCGGCCAGGCTGAGCGTCCCGGAAGCGGGCACATCCCCGGCGGCGGCGATATAAAGCGGCGCTTTTCCCGACAGGAACGGCGGCGCGGCGGCGCTCTCCGCTGCTGCAAGAAGGCGTTCCACGCCCAGGGCCGCGCCCACACCGGGCACCGGCGGACCGCCGCAATATTCCACCAGGTAATCATAGCGCCCGCCGCCGCCCAGGGAACCCTGGGCCTCTCCGGTGCGTGGTACAAATTCATAAGCGGTCCTGCTGTAGTAATCGAGGCCGCGGACCAGGCGGGGATTGAGCAGGTAGGGAAGCGACAGCTGATCCAGGATCTCGCAGAGCTGCCGGAAGTGAGCTTCGCATCCTGAGCATAACCGGGCGGTCATCTGCGGCGCCTGCATGACAAGTTCACGGCACCGCTCCTCTTTGCAGTCCAGAGCGCGCAGCGGGTTATCTGCAAATCTGCGCCGGCAGTCGGGGCAGAGCTTCGCTTCCAGAGGACGCAGAAAATCAAGAAGCTCCTCGCGGTAAGCCGGGCGGCACCCGGGACAGCCCACGCTGTTTAATTCAAGATCAAATTCTTCAATATGCAGAGCCTGCAAAAATTTAAGAGATAATACAATAGTTTCGGCATCTGCGGCCGGCCCCGGTGCTCCGAAAAGCTCCAGCCCCACCTGGTGAAACTGGCGGTAACGCCCCGCCTGCGGCCGGTCGTAACGGAACATGGGGCCGATATAGTACATCTTCACCGGCTGCGGCCCCTCTTTCAAGTTATGCTCCATGTAGGCCCGTGTCACCGGCGCCGTTCCCTCGGGCCGCAAAGTTAAACTGCGCCCTCCGCGATCCTCGAAGGTGTACATTTCCTTGGATACGATATCGCTCTCTTCGCCAACGCTGCGGGTAAAGAGCCCTGTTTGCTCGAACAGCGGTGTGCGAATTTCACTATATCCGTATAGAGAGCACAGCTTCCTGAATGTTTCCTCCAGGAACTGCCACTTCTCCACCTCTCCTGCAAATATATCCCTGGTTCCCCGGGGAGCCTGGTATTGCAATTCCCTTCCTCCCTCGCCCAAAATTATCCTCATTCTAAACCGGAAGGCGCCGGACTGTCAATTGTCTCACTCTTCGAACTCGCGCCGCATCCGGCTCATCTCTGCGGCTGTAAGCCCCTCCGCCCTGGCGACTTCGTCATCCTCACTGATTTCACCGGAAAAGTACTCGGCTAAAAAATCAGGCAGCTCTTCCCGGCTGCGGCGTCGCTCCAGGACCCTGTTGATCCAGCAGTTCAACGGGCGAGCCATCTCAGATCACCCCTTGTTGCAAGAATGTTCCCGATAGCTCTATTATCTCCAGCATCCGCTTTCAAGCACCTGGGAATACCTGTTAATATTACTTACACCGGTGCCGGGCACCGGTGTAAGTAACTAGAAGGTTTTGCGGCTGTCAAGAAGGATGGTGACGGGGCCGTCGTTCAGCTGTTCAATGCGCATCATCGCCCCAAAACGGCCTGTTGATACGGCAAGGCCCCTCTGCTCCAGCTGGTCACAGAACTCTTTAAAAAGCGGGGCCGCTTCCTCCGGGGGGGCAGCTGCGCTGAAGCCGGGCCGCCGCCCTTTGCGGCAGTCACCGTACAGGGTAAACTGGGAGATGCAAAGCACTTCCCCGCCCTTTTCTTTGATCGATAGGTTCATCAGGCCTTTTTCATCTTCAAAGATCCGCAGTCCGGCAATCTTCGCCGCAAGGTAGGCGCAGTCAGCGGCGCCGTCCCCCCGCCCCACGCCCAGGTAGACGACAAGGCCCGCTCCTATTTCGCCCGTCGTCTCACCATCCACCGTTACGCAGGCCTCTTCTACCCGTTGGACAACCGCCCGCACTCTACCACACTCCTGTGCATTAACTTTTTCCGTAAAGATGACGGTCCACGCTGTAAATATCCTTCACTCTTTTGATCCGGTTCATAATCTTCTCCAGCTGGAGACGGTCTTTCACGTTTATGGTCAGGTGAATCGTGGCCGTATGGTCGGTATCGGTGCGGCCGTTTACCGCGGAGATCTGCACCTTGCATTCATTGACCGCAGCAATGATATCGGCGAGCAGGTTTGTCCGATCATTGGCCTGCACCTCTATCGCCACCTGGTAAGATTGATCCGCCTGCTCCTCCCAGGCCGCCTCCAGAAAGCGTCCGCTAGAGGACCGAAACTGGGCCAGATTGGGGCAGTCGCGGCGGTGGATAGAAACTCCCCGCCCCCGCGTCACCAGGCCGATAATGGGGTCGCCGGGGACGGGATTACAGCAGCGGGCAATGCGCACCAGCAGATTGTCTACCCCCTCGACAATCACACCGGAAGCAGAGCCCGGCGGCCGCCGCACCGGCTTGATCTCGGGCAGCGGCTCCTCTTCCTCTTTGACACCGTACCTGCGGCGGTATTCCTCACGCAGCCTTCCGATAACCTGCTGTGTGCTGATCCCTCCGTAACCGACGGCGGCGTAGAGATCATCGGGCATGTGCATATTGAACTTTTTGGCCACCTCTTCGACAATGTCGTTTTTCATCAGCAGGCGTAGATCGAAATCGAGGCGGCGGTTTTCGCGCTCCAGGGCTTCACGCCCTTTCTCGATATTCTCATCGCGCCTTTCCCGCTTGAACCAGCTGCGGATCTTGTTCTTAGCCTGGGCGCTCTTGACCAGATTGAGCCAGTCGCGGCTGGGTGCGCCATGCTTGGTTGTGATGATCTCGACCATATCCCCTGTTTTTAAGACATGATCGAGCGGTACCAGCCGTCCGTTTACCCGGGAGCCGGTGCAGCGGTTCCCGATATCTGTATGAATCTTATAGGCAAAATCCAGGGGGATGGATCCGGCGGGAAGATCGATCACATCACCGCGCGGTGTGAAGACAAAAACCTCATCGGCAAATAGATCCATTTTCAGATTTTCGATGAATTCGCGGGCATCGCGGTAGTCCTGCTGCCACTCCAGAAGCTGGCGCAGCCAGGTCAGCTTCTTGTCAAACTCGCCCTCATCGGTAAGTTTCTCCTTGTAGCGCCAGTGTGCAGCAATGCCGTATTCAGCGGTGCGGTGCATCTCCCAGGTCCGGATCTGCACCTCCACCAGCTCATTCTCGGCCACAACCACCGTTGTATGCAGGGACTGGTACATATTCGGCTTGGGCATGGCGATATAATCCTTGAACCGTCCCGGGATGGGTTTCCAGAGCGCATGGACTGTTCCCAGGGCGCCGTAGCAATCCTTAACCGAATCTACGATCACGCGGATAGCGGTAAGATCGTAGATTTCATTGATATCTTTGTCCTGCTCTTTCATTTTATGGTAAATACTGTAAAGGTGTTTGGGACGGCCCTGGATCTCAGATGTCAGACCGACCGCCTCCAGCCTCTTCATGAGGATTCCAATTAACCGGTTGATGAACTGCTCCCGCTCCCGTCTTTTCTTGGCCAGCCTGTCGGCGAGACGGTAATAGTCGGCGGGCTGCATGTAGCGGAAGGCGTTGTCTTCCAGCTCCCATTTGATCTTGTAGATACCGAGACGGTGGGCCAGGGGAGCGTAGATCTCCATTGTCTCCCTGGCGATCTCCTGCTGCTTCCGGGTATTCAGAAAACGCAGTGTGCGCAGATTGTGCGTCCGGTCGGCCAGCTTGATCAGGACCACGCGGATATCCTCGGCCATGGCGATAAACATTTTACGCAGCGTCTCCGCCTGCTGCTCCTCCCGGGAAGCGAAATCAAGACGGCTCAATTTAGTCACACCGTCCACGAGAGCCACGGTCTCTTCACCAAAAGTCTCTTCTATTTCCCCCAGGGTGACCGCAGTATCCTCGGCCACGTCGTGCAGCAGCCCGGCTATGATTGTGGTGAGATCAAGGCCCAGCTCCGCCAGGATCATGGCCACCCCCAGCGGATGGGTGATAAAGGATTCCCCGGACTCACGGCGCTGCCCCGTATGAGCCTTGTAGGCAAAAGCATAAGCCTTCTCCACCAGCGCCCAGTCTTCATCTGTGGGATAGTGACGCGCCAGCAGCTTTCTCAGCTCGCCCAGCTTTCGCTCTTTTACCGCCATTTCTCTCACAACCATCTTTCAGTATATTGATCCCGCTGATC
>CAZQEV010000005.1:0-5630 GCA_964592135.1 uncultured Syntrophomonadaceae bacterium | reverse complement strand
TCTTTTACCGCCATTTCTCTCACAACCATCTTTCAGTATATTGATCCCGCTGATCCCGCTTTTCATCCAAAATTACAGCAACTCCCCGGTCCGGGCGGGCTCATTCCAACACTCCGGCGATTAACTTTTCAGCAGATCATCCCAGTAGTCCGCCAGCTCCCCCGCTGAAGCACTTAAAAGCATCTCCTGATAGCGATGGCAGCTCTCGCGCAGCTCCCGGCCTTTTTGATAAGAGGGCGAAGCATGATAACAGCTCTCCAGGGTGGAGAGATCATCGGGCGGGGAAGGCGCCCCCCCCCGGCAAAGCCCCGCTTCGCGATAGATCTTCAAGCAGCGCTGCCAGAATTTTTTACCGCGACCGGGCGATGACTTGCCCTGGAGCAAGCCCGGGAAAGAGGCTCCGCCGCCGCTTCCCGGCGCCGCTTCAGCCCAGGCGCGGTATATCTCATCCAGAGAGCTGCGCGAGGGAAAGCTCAGATCGAGCAGCAGTTCATTGCGCTTCAGGTCGGCACTGCCGTAAAGCAGCCAGATATGTATGGCGGCGCCACCGGGGCAGCTTTTAAAAAAAGGCTCAAGCAGTCTCCCCGACAGGGGCAGATCGTAAAGCACAAGCAGCCCGCACCCCGCAAACAGCGCCGCCTCTTTGTCTCCATTATCTCCCCCGCTGCTCAGAAAAGCAAGCCTCCGCTCCCGGGGCAGAATCCGCTGCAGCGCAGCGCGGCGGCGGCCTGTGCCGGTAAATATGACCGCAGCTTCGCCTTCCCCGGCCTCCAGGATCTCCAGCAGAGCGGCCCGGCGGTCAGAGGTGCAGCGCCGGTCGAATACGGTAACCCGGCCGCTGGTGCGGCTGTCGCCGCTGCGCAGATCCTTGAGCACCATATCCAGGGAGGGACGGTCGAGATAGCTCCCCTCCCGGAGGCTGAAAGCAAGGTCAAAGCGCCGGCCGCGGCCCAGGAGCGGTTCCAGCGACGCAGCGGAGAAAAAGATCGGCGCAGCCCTCTGTGCACCGCGGCGGAGATTCAATTTTAGATGTTCTTTACCGCCTCCCACAAGGCGCCAGGATTGAAGCTCCCATCCGGCGCTGCAGAAGAGAGGCCTGGGATTGCCCACCCCAAAAGGCTCCAGCATCTTGAGCTGGCGGGCCAGGTCGAGATCTATTTCAGCCGCCTCCAGGGCGGTGTCCAGCTCGATGAAGGGACGCAGCTTATCTCCCTGAAGGCGCGGTGCTGCATAACTGTTCAGCCCTTCTCTCAGATCATCCACTCTGAAGGGATCGATTGTAAAACCGGCTGCACCGGCATGCCCGCCAAAACGCTCCAGCAGGTGTGCGCAGCTGCCCAGGGCGGCGGTAATATCAAACCCGGGGATGCTGCGCGCCGAGCCGCGCCCTTCATCCTCCTCCAGGCCGATAAGCACCGCCGGGCAATAGTAGCGCTCCACCAGGCGCGAGGCAACGATGCCGATAACACCATGCGGCCAGCCCTCACCGGCCAGGGTGATCACACTCTCTCCGGCGGCGCGGCGATCTGCGGCCAGCATCGCTTCAGCCTCCTGCAGGATCCGCATCTCCGTTTCGCGCCGCTGCAGGTTGGCCCGGTGTAAGAGCAGAGCCAGCTCCCCGGCCGCCGCCCCATCCCGCTCCAGCAGCAGCTTGATGGCGGGATCGGCCTCTCCAAGCCGTCCGGCGGCATTTAACGGCGGAGCCAGGATAAAAGCGAGCACGGAGCTGTCCATCCTCCCCTGCTGCAGACCGACGGCCTCCGCCAGCGCCTTCAATCCCAGACGGGGCCTCCGCCTCATCTGCTCCAGCCCGCAGGCAACGAGAATCCGGTTCTCGCCGGTAAGGGACACCACGTCGGCAACAGTTCCCAGGGCGGCCAGATCGAGCAGTTCCGCCGGAAATGGAGCGCCAGCCCGCTCCATCAGCGCCTGGGCCAGCTTAAAAGCTATGCCGGCCCCGGAAAGCTCCTTAAAGGGATAGGGACAGCCTTCCTGAAGGGGATTTAGCACCGCCGCGGCGCTCCCGGGAATATCAAGAGGCTGGTGATGGTCGGTGACAATAACATCCAGGCCCAGACCGCAGGCGCAGTTCACCTCTGCGGCGGCGTTGATCCCGCAATCCACGGTGATGACAAGATCGGCGCCGGCGGCGGCAATCTGCTCCAGCGCCTCCCGGTGCAGCCCGTAGCCTTCCCGGAAACGGCTGGGCAGATAAAAATCAACATCCGCGGCGCCAAGCCGCCGCAGCGCCTCCACCATGAGCGCCGCCGCGGTAATCCCGTCGGCATCGTAGTCCCCGTGCACCACAATTTTCTCGCCTTTATCCAGAGCGGTGCCGATGCGCGCCGCCGCCTTCTCCATCCCCTTCATCAGCCAGGGAGAATGCAGCTGCTCCGGCGAGGGATCAAGAAAAGCGCTGGCGGCGCCGGCGCTTTTAATGCCGCGTTTGAGCAAAACCCTGGCCAGCGCGGGTAAAACACCCAATTCGCCCGCCAGGGCTGCGGCTTCTTCCCATTGTACTGAAGAGGGTTCGCTCCAACGTTTCCGGGTGAGACTCATTTTCAGGAGGTTTCTTCCCCACCCTCTGCGGCGGACTCCGCCGGCGCCTGCAGCCGTTCCAGCTTCTCTTGAAGGGAAACCTTCTCCTGCTCCAGGCTTTCCAGACGACGCTCCAGTTCCTCCTGCCGCTTCTTATCAGCACGCATCTGCAGAGCGATGCGAATGCCGCGGTAAAGGCTGATCATCCCCATCACCAGAGCGCCGGCGGCGGCGGCTCCGATGATCAGAACGATGAGGGAAACCTCTGCCTGCCCAAAAATATAATTAACATTGACCGGCTGATGATTGGCCGCAGCGATGATTGCAATAAGCAGGCTAAAAAGAAGCGCCAGAACGATAAATAATGAACCCATCTTTTTCACTCCTTTAGCTCCCCCTGCTGTAGCGGAGGATAGCTCCTTGGCGAACTCCTGAGGCGCGCCTCGCAGGCTCCACCCTGACAAGAGATACCGCTCAGGCCGGGCGGCGCCGGACCCGCCTGAATTCGAACTTCTTCAGATCAAGCCACAGGGGGGCGGCAATAAATATGGAAGAATAGGTCCCCACCACCACGCCGATGATCAGGGCGATAACGAAGGCAATGAGATCGAAACTGCCGATAAAATAGTAAAAGCCGACCAGCAGCGCCGTCAGAACAATGATCGTGGTCAGCGAAGTGTTCATGGTCCGGATAAGGCTCTGGCTGATGCTCTGATCCACCATCACAGCATATTCCTCTTTCTTTTTCAGTTTCATGTTCTCACGGATCCGGTCAAAAATAACAATGGTATCATTCACCGAATAGCCGAATATGGTGAGCAGAGCAGCAATAAAGGGGCTGTTCACCTCTATTTTCAATATGGAGAATATCGCCACGATGATAAATATATCATGCAGCAGTGCGGCAATTGCGGCCAGGGCAAACTTGAACTCAAAGCGAATCGTGATATAGGCGATCATTCCGCCTATAGCTACAGCCAGGGCGATAAGGGCCTGGCGGGCCAGCTCACCGCTGATCACTCCGCCCACACTTTCCACGCGCAGGTCTTCCGGCCCCAGCGAGGGCCAGCGCTCCCGAAAAGCCGCCAGGATAGCATTGCGGCGCCCCTCCTCAATATAGGGGCTCTTGATCACCACTCCTTCGGCGGTTACCTGCCCCTGCAGATCGCGCCCCTGGACCATCTGCAGCGCCGCGCCCTTCAGTTCGGGAAAGGCGCCCACCACCTCCTCCACCTCGTCAAGAGTGAACCCTCCGGTCAGGCTGAGATGCAAAACCGTGCCCCCGGCAAAATCGATGCCCAGGTTCAGGCCTGAGAATATGAGAGAGACTGCGCCGGCCAGAATTAGAATTATCGACAGGGTATAAGGAATGCGCCGGTAGCGGATAAAAGAGATCATACTGTTTTCACCCCCACGTAGCGGCCGCTTTGCATCAGCCCCGCCTTGAATGCAAGGCGCATCAGGGTGCGCGTCAATGTAATTGCCGTAAACATGCTGCAGAGAACACCGATAAATAGGGTCACGGCAAAACCGCGCACAGGACCGCTGGCCAGGACAAAAAGAACAATGGTCGCAATGATCGTGGTCACATTGGAGTCGAGAATGGTCTGAAATGCCCGTTTTAAACCGCTTTCCATGGCGCTGCGGACAGTGCGCCCCGAACGCAGCTCCTCCTTGATCCGCTCAAAGATGATCACATTGGCATCCACGGCCATGCCGATGGAGAGGATCAGGCCGGCCATACCGGGCAGGGTCAGTGTTGTCGGCAAAAGCATGAGCACTCCCAGGACCAGTGTCAGGTAGAAGAGCAGGGCTACGCTGGCAATAAAACCGGCGAACCGGTAATAGAGCAGCATAAAGAGAAGCACCGCGGCCAGGCCGGCGGCGGCGGCATAGACGCTGATTCTCATGGTCTGCTCACCCAGGGTCGGCCCGACAAGGCGCGACTCCAGTTCGCGCAGCTCCACCGGCAGAGAGCCGCTGCGCAACAGCAGCGCCAGGCGAGCCGCCTCTTCAAAATCAAACCGGGGGCTGGTGATCCTGGCCTTGCCGTCTGTGATCACGCTTTCCACGGTAGGCACGGAGATGGATTCATCGTCAAGAACAATGGCAATGGGCTGCTTGAGAAACTTGCCCGTGGCTTCGGCAAAGAGGCGGGCGCCCTCACCGTCAAACTCCAGGGAGACAAAGGGGTTGGGCTCAGTTCCGCTGGGATCGCGCATCGCCTGGGCATGGCGCAGGTTGGCGCCGGTGAGAATCTCCTTACCGTCAGGCCCGACAAAGGATAGCCTGGCGGTGCGCCCGATGATCTCGCGCGCCTGCTCCGGATTTTTGATATCGGGCAGTTCGATGCGGATCCGATTATCGCCCTGGGGCACGATCACCGGCTCGGCCACGCCGAGCTCATCGACCCGCATGCGGATCACCGCTGCAGTCCGCTCAATGGCATCGGCATCTATCTCCGCATCGCCCGTCTCCACCGCCTCCAGGAGCACGTAGAGCCCGCCGGCAATATCGAGACCGCGCTTGATCCCCAGGTCCTCCCTGCCGGTCCAGGCAGTCATTCTCCTGCCCGCTTCCGTTCTCAAGGAGATCTGTGAAACGAAAAACGCCGAGGCCGCCAGTACAAAACAGATCCCTATAAATAAGAGCAGCCGGCCCGGCTTGATCTTCTGTTTTGGCCTCAAATCTGACCACCTTCCCAAGTTTTTTTCAAAACAATATACCTGCTCTATTATAACAAAGCGAAATAATTATTGCAGAAAATTTGTCAGGGTAAAGCAGTTACTTACACCGGAGCCGGGCACAGGTGTAAGTAACTGTGATTTTACAGGGGAATGAAACTCCGCCGCCGCCGGGAAAATACGGCGAGCTCGCAGTAGCCCACATCATGCAACAGCGTCAGAGCGGCATCAAAGTAGCGGCCCACCTGATCCGGCCCGTGGGCGTCGGAGCCCAGGGTCACCGGCACTCCTTCGCGGCGGCAGTGTTCCAGCAGAGGCCGCCCGGGATAGAATTCGGCCGCCGGCGCCGCCATGCCCGAAGTGTTCAGCTCGAAACAGAGATCATTCTCTTTTAGAATAGAAGCGGTG
>CAZQEV010000004.1:25382-36630 GCA_964592135.1 uncultured Syntrophomonadaceae bacterium | reverse complement strand
CCAGGGTCGCCGAAAGGGGACGCGGAAAGGAGTTACTCTGGATCTGGCCCACCATAAGCCAGATCTGGCGCAAAACAGACAGAAGCGAAGCTGCAAAGAGCACTGGCATCCCCTCCCAATTAGAAAGCACCTATATCTTATGCCTGAAAAAGGGGAACTGTGCATGTACCTGGAACATATGCCTGACCGCAATATGAATTCTTTTAATTATTTGTGAAATAAAAAGAAGGGTTTTTCAAAAACGCTTAGAATTAATATACATTAAGGTATAGGCCAAAATGTGTCTGTTTGCTTGACTGCGGGGCACCTTTCACAGGTGGTCAACATCCGGCTTATAAATTGATCCGACGTAATGCAGTAAAGGAGGTGTTAAGAAAAAAATCATCCGCTGTCGAGGAAACAGAATGAAAATGATCCGCCGAAAAATGTAGGGGGTGGTCGAGAGTGTCCGTAAAAACTTTTCAGCGGGGTGCTTTTTTGCCCCACTACAAGGAATATTCTGAAGATAAACCGGTCAATTATATTGGCCTGCCCCAGGAAGTCATCATTCCCTTGCACCAACACACCGGAGCGCCGAACCAGGCTCTGGTTGCTGTCGGCGACAAGGTCAAAGCGGGCCAAAAAATTGGAGAAAGCAGCGCCTTTGTCAGCGCCCCGGTCCATGCCAGCGTAAGCGGTACCGTTTCTGCCGTGGAGCTGCGCCCTTACTTTACCGGAGGTAACGTGGAAAGCGTAGTAGTTGCAGTAGACCAGGACCAGGATGAGCCGGTGTGGCCAAAGCAGGATCACACTGCCCTGACAAAAGATGAGATCAAGGCGGCAATCAAGGAGGCCGGCATTGTCGGCATGGGCGGGGCCGCTTTTCCCACGCATGTCAAATTGAGCCCGCCTGTTGCCATCGATACCATTGTGATCAATGCCTGTGAGTGCGAACCCTTTTTAACCTGCGACCACCGGATGATGCTTGAAAAAACTTCCGAACTGGTCGAGGGAGCCAAATTGATTGCCAAAACGGTTGATGCGCCTAACATAATTTTCGGTGTGGAGATCAATAAGCCTGAAGCTATTGAATTTCTTGAGAAAAAAATCACCAGTGAGGCGAATATTTCCGTTGTCCCCCTTGAGGTAAAATACCCGCAGGGCTCGGAGAAGCAGTTGATCAAAGCGACCCTGGACCGGGAGGTGCCCCCAGGAAAGTTACCGCTGGATGTAGGTGTGGTGGTGCAAAACGTGGCCACAGCCATAGCTGTTTTCGAGGCCTGCCACCTTAAAAAGCCGCTTATAGAGCGAATCCTGACCATTTCCGGTGATGCCGCCGCCAAACCGGGCAATTACAAGGTCAAGCTGGGCACCCCGATCAGCCATGTGCTGAAAGAGTGCGGCGGAATCAAGGGTGCACCTGCAGCGGTAAATGGAGAGCTTCCCTTACCGCCCGAGCTAGTAGGCAAGATCATCATGGGAGGCCCCATGACCGGATGGGCGCAGTCGCACTTGAATTCCCCCGTAGTAAAAGGGACAAGCGGCATCCTGCTTTTTACCCCCTCAATGGTGACGGAGACGGAACACACCGACTGCGTTCGCTGCGGTAAATGTGTAGATCACTGCCCCATGTTCCTCTACCCGAACTATATCGGGCTCTATGCCGAGAGAGGCGACTATGCGAAGGCCGTAGAGTGGGGAGCCATCGATTGTTTCGAGTGCGGTATCTGTGTCTATGTCTGCCCCGCGAACCGTCCGAATGTGCGGTTCGTTCGCGAGACTAAGAGGGAAATTGCTGCGGCCCGGGCTGCTAAATAACAGCCGCTGAACCTGCTAAATATACCGTTTTGTTTAAGGAGGGAGAGGTAAAATATGCCTGAACAGGATGTAAGATTGACGATCAGCACATCACCTCACCTGCACACATCTGATTCCGTACCCTCAGCAATGAAGGATGTCCTGATCGCCCTTCTTCCAGTGACAGTTTTCTCTATTTATATGTATAAATGGTATGCTGTGTTTTTGATTGCCGTCTGTCTTGCTTCAGCAGTTCTTTTCGAATTGCTTTTTCGGAGCATTTTGAAAAAAAAGGCCACACTCTATGATTGCAGCGCCCTGGTCACCGGCCTTTTGCTGGCGCTATGCTTAAGACCGGGCACATCATGGTGGACTGCGGTCCTCGCAGCATTTTTCGCCGTAGGTATCGCCAAAGAGCTGATGGGAGGGCTCGGCTGGAACCGCTTCAACCCGGCCCTTTTCGGTCTCGTCGCCGTTACGCTGCTCGCACCACTTTACGTGGGTTCCAATGCATCATTCGCCCAGCTGCGCCCCAACCTGGGGGCATTGGATGTAATCACCCAGGCAACACCGCTGGCCCTGATCAAACAGGGACTCCTCGAGCAGCTAAGCCTTTCGCAGCTGTTCATTGCTTCACCGGGCGGCGCCCTGGGCGAAACATCCGCCATCGCGCTGATTATCGGGGGCGCCTACCTGATCTACAAAAAACATATCCGCTGGCAGATTCCTGTGGCCATAATCGCTTCAGTGTTTCTGATCACTCTTTTCTGGGGCAACCCCCTGGATAATATCGCTGCCTGGTTGCCGCTCTACCATGTGCTTGCCGGCGGCTTGCTGCTGGGCGCTTTTTTCATGGCCACGGATTGGGTAACCAGTCCCATCACTGCAAGAGGCGGAGTCATTTTCGGTGTCGCCATCGGGATTCTCATTGTCATTTTCAGAAATTTGCTCGGCCCCACAGAAGGGGTGGCCTTTTCTATCTTGATTATGAACGCCTGTGTCCCGCTTATCGATCGTCTCACCAAAAAGGCCAAATTCGGAGAGGTCCCTGTTCATAAAGCAGCCGTGCTGCCGGCAGAGCCTTCAGTTTCGAAGAGCAATTAAAGGAGGGTGGGATAAGCAATGCAAAAGACTATGCTCGTTGATACAACTAAGTGTACAGCCTGCCGGGCCTGTCAGGTTGCCTGCAAACAGTGGAACCAGCTTCCAGCTGAAGAGACTGAATTCTTGGGGAGTTATGAGAATCCGACGCGTTTCTCCCCCATCACCTGGACAAAGATCGTCTTCCGGGAGTACGAAGATAACGGCAAGGTGCGCTGGCTTTTTGCCAAACAGGGTTGCATGCACTGTAAAGAGGCAGCCTGCATGATGGTTTGCCCGGCCAACGCCATTTACCGGACCGACCTGGGAACTGTTCATATTGATCCGCAGCGCTGCATCGGCTGCAACTACTGCGCGGCCAACTGCACTTACAAGGTCATCGGCTTTGACCAGGCCAAGAACGTGGCCCGCAAATGCGACTTCTGTCTTGATCGTATTTCTAACGGCGAGATACCGGCTTGTGTAAAAACCTGCCCTACGGGGGCGCTCAGCTACGGCGATCGGGCCGGCCTGATTTCACAGGCCCAGAAAAGGGTCGCCGAGCTGAAAAAAGCCGGCAAGGTGAACGCCAATGTTTACGGGATCGAGGAGCTGGAGGGGCTGGGCGTGGTCTACGTGCTGGAAAACAACCCCGAATCGTACGGGCTGCCTGAGAATCCAAAAATAAGGCTGTCCACTCATATTTGGGATTACATTTTTAAGCCGGTGAGGGTCCTTGTCGTGGCCGCCGCCTTTTTCGCTCTCTGGATAAATCGGGGCGAATCAAAAAAGAAAAGCGCCTAGTTTCAATTAATTGTAATTGAAGCGGGCACGGCTCTTTGCCGTGCCCGCTCTTTATTGATAATTTTGCCGGTCTGCCGGCCGCTCTCCGGGCGGCTGCCCGGCACGGAATCAGGCGTTCCGCCCCGATGCCCCTGCCTTAAACCCCATACATCCGGTAGTCGATTCGCTTAAAACCGCGCTTCTTTGCAATCATATCCAGATGCAGGGTGGACCAATCGGCCAGCGCCGTCTCTTCACTGCCTTCACCGGTGTAAGTTTTCAGATAACAGTTGCATTTTGCGCATGTGTCGATGCGCAGATCGGGCTCGTCATCCAACCCGATAATTTCCAGAGACGCCGGTTCATCAGTTTCGCAATAGGGGCATCCCATCCGCTTGTAACGCCATCTCATCCCGCAACTGCCGCACAGAAGATCCCGCTCCCGGCCTTTCTCCGTCCGCACCAGTTGGGCCATCGCGGGCAGGCGGCCGCAGAGCGGACAGTAACCCTTCACCCACCGGGTCTCCTTGAGCAGCTCCGCCAGCTGCTGCTTCAGGGGCTCCAGAGCGCCGGCAAGGGCGGTCCAGGCCAGAAATAGAACAAGCGCCTCGCTGCCCTCATCCAGGCCCAAATCACTGCCCTTGACGCTGTCGCTCTCGAGCACACCGGTGATAATTCCTGCGGCCTGCTCCTCCGCCCCCCCGTCAGCGAGGACGCTTTGAATTTGACGGTTATGATCTCTAATTTTGTCCGGTAAAGACGATCCGGACAGCGCGCCGCTCAGCTCGATGAAGAGTGCCGCCGCTCTTTTGACAGCAGCCCCGTTAATGGCGGCGGTCTTTAAAAAGGGTATGCCTTTGCCCAGCGCCCCGGCTATTTGCCCCGCATCAAACTCAGCGCCGCCGGATTCATCCTCGTGATCTCCGGTCACCGCCGCTGTGATCTCAGCCAGCTGCGCAATTTCTTTGAGATAGGGACGGTCTTTCACCCAGTCTTTGATCGCTGCAACATGTTTATCCATATCAGATCCCCTGAGACCTCCTTAGCGTAAATATCGGGGACAGGCCCGGCATTGGCGGCCTGTCCCCGGATTTTACTTCAATTTCCGCCGGGCTTTACTGCCCGGTAAAGGGCAACCGTCTGGTTTAACGATGCACCTATGCTTTCGCCATATTGATCAAGCAGGCTTTTGTCTCCTGAATCGTGGTATTGGGGTCGCCGGCATCAATAGTCAGGAAGTTGGTGCTCGGCTTCCTGCTCAAACCCTTGTGCCCCCAATTGTACGGCATCCAGACCACTTCCACCTCTTCATTGTTGATCAACATCTTCTCCATGCGGGCGGTGACATGGGCTTTGACGACCACCTCACCGCGCGCCGACCACACCTTGACGCGCTCCCCGTTTTCAACGCCCAGCTTGTCGGCCAGCGTTTTCGATATTTCCGCAATCGGCTCCGGATACATTTCATTCAGCCAGGGAATGTTGCGCGTAACGGAACCTGCACACCAGTGCTCCGTGATACTGGAGGTGCAGAGCACATAGGGATAATCAGCGGTGGTGCCGATAGGCTGCATTGACTCCACGCGCGGATATTTGACGCAGGGATTGTACTGCACCGCAGGATGCAGCACATTGGTGGTCGGGCTTTCAACAGGTTCATAGAACTCCGGCAATGGACCGTCAGCCGGCACGGAAGAGGAATCACGGGGCAGATCCGAATCGGGATTGGGATCCTGATAGGGCCCCGACAACAGGCGGCCCACACCTTCACCCGACATCCGGAAAGGCCGCTTGCCGTCCGGTGTATCGGGCCCGTTGGCTGCATTGGGCACATCCGGGGTGTCGTAACCGGTCCATTTGCCCTGTAATTCGTCCCACCAGATGACCTTGTTTGTCTCATCATAGGGCAGGCCTCCGGCATCACAGGAGGCGCGGTTGTAGAGCACATGCATATTCCCCGGCCAGCTCCAGGCAAAGCCGGGATAGATGCCCAGGCCGCCCGGATCGGTGACATTGTCTCTGCGCTTGGAATTGTTCTGGTTGCCGGCGAAGACACCGGGGTAAACCCAGCATCCGCATGAGGTGGAGCCATCGGCCTTCAGCTCTCCGATCCCTTTCAGAAGCTCACCGTTTTCAAGGTTGTAGCCGTTGATCTCCTTTAGCACATCCTCCGCAAAGGCAACATTGCTGGAGGTGTCGTAATCCCACGTTCCCTTCATTAGAGCCTCATCTTTGCGCTCCGTTGAGCCGGCATAAAGCTCCCGCACTTTTTCGAAGAGGAGGTGGATTATCTCCAGGTCCGGCTTGGCCTGGCCCGCCGGTTCAATGCCGGTGTAACGCCACTGCACCATACGCCCGGAATTTGTCAGGCTGCCCTCCCGCTCCATAAAAGCCGCTGCGGGCAGGAATATAACTTCGGTATCGATGGTTGCCGGATCAACGCCTTCCCGTCTCTCCCAAAAGGCGGCCGTTTCGATCTCAAAAAGATCCTGAACTACGACCATCTCCATTTTTTTCAGCCCTTCCAGAACGATGTTCAGGTTGGGGCTGGTCACAAGGGGGTTTTGCCCCATGAAATAGGAGAACTTCACCGTGCCTTCCAGCGCTGTTTCAAAGATCCTGAACAGAGAATAATTGACATTCCCATTCTTCTTGGGCAGCAGGCTGAAACAGTATTCATTTTCCGGTGTGGCATGCTCGCCAAACCAGGCTTTGAGCAGGTTAATCATGAATGTGCGGCGGAAAGTGCCCGACGAGGTGGTCCATGTGTCCAGGTCGGCAACATTGTGATTGGGCGGCGCCAGGTAACCCGGCAAATAGCCGAAGAGGCAGGCCATATCGGTCGAACCCTGCACATTGGGCTCGCCGCGCAGGGCGTTAACGCCGGTACCCGGTTTGCCCATGTTCCCCAGAAGCAGCTGCAGAACCCCAAAGCAGCGGATATTCTGCACTCCCACGGTATGCTGCGTCATCCCCAGGGCGTACATGATCGTGCCCGGCCGGTTTTCCACCATGGTATCAGCGACAAGCTTGATCTCCTCTTCACTTGCTCCTGTAACAGAAGAGGCGGTCTTGAAATCGTAACGGCTGAAAAATTCTTTTATTTTGCTGAACACGCATCTGGGATCATCGAGGCTGTTTGCTTTTACAGGTTTCTTCGCGCCGTCCAGAAGATATCCCCAGGAGGAGTTGCTGTAGCTGCGCTTGGATTCGTCATATCCTGAGAAAAGTCCGTCTTCAAAGGCAAAATCGGCATTGGTAATGTAAAGAGCGTTTGTGTGATCGAGCACATATTCTTCATCATAGAGTTTTTCAGTCAGGATATAGTTGATCACTGCATTCAAAAAGGCGATATCCGTGCCGGGCCTGATGCGAACATAGATATCCGCTATCGCTGAAGTTCTCGTATAGCGGGGATCGACATGGATTATCTTTGCGCCCTTTTCCCTAGCCTTCATGATCCATTTCATGGACATGGGATGGTTTTCAGCGGCATTGCTGCCTTCAATCAAAAAGCACTTGGCATTCTTCAAATCAACCCAATGATTGGTCATGGCACCGCGTCCGAATGAGGCCCCCAAACTGGCGACCGTGGGGCTGTGTCAGACCCGGGCCTGGTGTTCTAAGAATGATACCCCCAGCAACCGGGCCATCTTGGAAAAGAGGTAGCATTCTTCGTTATTATTCTGGGCTCCGCCGACAAAAGCGAGGGCATCGGTGCGGTGTACCGCATAGGTTTCATCGCCGACTTTTTCCTCAGCTATCCAGTTGTTGTCACGGGTCTCTTTAATTTTTTGGGCAACTTTCTCAATGGCGGCATCCCAGCTGATCTCTTCCCACCGGTCACTGCCAGGGGCGCGGTACATCGGAGTTTTAACCCGCTGATCGGAGTTGGCCACCTCGTAACAGGCGGCGCCTTTGCTGCAGAGCGCTCCTTCATTAATGATGTGCTCCGGATCGCCTTCCAGATTGATTACCTTTCCGTCTTTCACATGGCAGATCATGCCGCATGAGCAAGAGCAGAAATTACAAATCGATCTGTACTCCCTGGCGCTGTGGGTTCTCAGATCATCTGAAGCCGCTTCAATCCGGCCTACATTGAATCCCAGCTGGGACAAGGCCAGACCTGCGCCCGTAGCGCCAACCAGCTTAAGAAACTCTCGACGCTTAAGTTTCAAACCCAACCCCTCCTAATTATAAATTTAGAGACCTACTATGCATCACGGCATAGTTTCGCAATACATGAACTTCTTCCCCTGAATACTTTTGATTTTACCAATTAAAGCCCATTGTGTCAATACTCCGCAAATAGATCCGCCTGTTATATAATTCTCGATACAGCCTCCAATTTCCTTCTAAATCCGGATGCGATTCAGAATTTTCGGGGCCTCTGCCGGGGGGCTGTTCCATCGCTATTTTGCCACCTTTAATGCTGCTTCTGCGCTATTTATTTTCAAGTATTTGCAACTTGCAGAATTAAACCCGATCTGCTTATGTTTTCTGTAGGATAGAAGTAAAAAATTCAATGCTACAATATTGCATGAACATTTAAAAAGGAGTATTATAATATTAGGGAGGGCTGGGTTAACACCTGGCCATAACCTGGGGTTATGCTAAAATGGTTCTAATTAATACTTTTTATAATAGGAGGCAAATATGAAACTGTTACCGGTGCAAAAAGCAGTGGGCACGGTTATTTGTCATGATATGACCCAGATCATACCCGGCGAATTTAAGGGGAGAAGGTTTAAAAAAGGCGACATTATCAGAGCAGAGGATATCCCGGTGCTGCTCTCAATGGGCAGAGAGCATATCTATGTCTTCGAAAAAGAAGAAAACTGCCTCCACGAAAACGGGGCAGCCGAAAGACTTGAAAAAATTGCCGGCGGCGAAGGTCTTGATCGCAGCCAGATCAGCGAAGGGAAAATCATCTTCAGTGCTCAATATGACGGTTTGCTTAAGGTTGACAGGGATCTCCTGCTGAAGATCAACATGCTCGGAAAAGTGATCGTGTCCACCCTGCATGATAATTTCCCTGTAAAACGCGGTCAAAATGTGGGAGCAACGAGAGCTATCCCGCTGATGATCGAAGAAGAGGTGATCAAGAAGGCCGAAAGTATTGCCGGCGAAAAAAAAATTATGCGTCTTCTGCCCTATCACAAGCTCCGGGTGGGCGTGGTAACCACAGGCAATGAGCTGTTCAAGGGTCTGATCAAAGACAGGTTTGGCCCCTTGATTAAAAGAAAAATAGAATCCCTGGGATCGGAAATTCTGGGGCAGACCATTGTCCCGGACAGGAAAGAGGAAATCATCAGGGCCATTACGGATTACCGGGAAGCGGGAGCGGAGCTGATCCTGTGCACCGGCGGGATGTCTGTTGATCCCGATGATCTGACAGCCGAAGCGATCAGGGAGGCCGGGGGTGAGGTTGTCTCTCACGGTGCCCCCATTCTTCCCGGCTCCACATTTTTACTGGCCTATATCGGGAGCATTCCCGTTCTGGGCCTTCCAGGCGGCGTGCTCTATTTTGAATCTTCTGTTTTCGACCTTTTTTTGCCGCGGCTGCTGGCCCTGGACAAAATCACGGCGGAGGATATTGCATCGTATGGCCATGGCGGCTACTGCCTGAACTGCAAAAGATGTGTATATCCCGACTGCAGCTTCGGCAAGCATTGAGCCCACAAAGCTAGCACAGAAATGTTGAAGAGATGCTGACCCCGGGTCGGATCCGCTCGGGCGTTACCTGCTAGAGCAGGAATGTCTCCAGGATCAGATCAACAATGCCGGCGCTGTCGTCCAGGCCGAATTCCGGCACACCCATGTGCAGCGGGACGTCTGTGGCCAGGGCAAGAAGTTCTTCCTTTTCGCAGAGAAGCGTATCCGATATTTCCGGCCGGTACACCTCGATCTTCGGCTTGTCCTGCCTCTTGTAGCCTTCAGTAATGATGATATCGATATCTTTCAGTCTTTCTGCAATCTCATCCAACGATCTTTCCTGCTCCACCTTTTCGATGACCGCCATTTTTTGAGGTGAAGAGATCACCACAATATCTGCGCCTGCCTGGGCATGTTTCCAGGAGTCTTTTCCCGGCTGATCAATACTAAAGCCATGAACATCGTGCTTGATGGTGGCCACCCGGTAACCCCTTCTTTTCAATTCAGGCAACAATTTTTCCAGCATTGTTGTTTTACCAACATTTGACTTCCCCACAACGGAAACTATAGGAATCACTGTTCATCCCATCCTTCCTCAATGATCATCATCTTTACCCGGCTACCTTTTGCAAGAGGCCCTGTTCCCGCGGGTATGTCAATCAGGGCGTTACAGTCCGCAAGCGATCTGAGTATCCCCGCCCTCCCCTCCGCCGCCTTCCTGGCCTGCCAGAGGTCGCTCTTCCAGGAGGCGATTGCCTTTAACATACGCCTTTGGGGACTCTTCCGGGGAAAAGGTTCGGTGATTGTCCCCTCCACCGTGGGCCTGTAAAGCCGCTCCCTGCCACCAAGAAAACGGATCAGAGGCCGGGCTAGAAGTTCAAATGATATGGAAGCCGCCCCGGGATTCCCCGAAAGCCCCAGCAGCGCCTTTCCCCCCTTTACAGCACCCACCACCGATGCGCCCGGGCGGATGGCTATCCTCCAGAAGAGCACTTTCGCTTCGATATTTTGGAATGCTTCTTTGGTAAAATCATAATCACCGGCGGAGGCGCCTCCCGTGGTGAGCACCATATCACTTTGTTCAAGGGCCAGTTGCAACCTCTCTTCCAGCAGTTTAGGATCATCGGGAGCCACGCCCAGGTCAAGGGGGATACCCCCTGCCTCTTCTACGGCAGCCGTCAAGTAATAAAGGTTGCTGTTGCGAATCTTACCATAGGCCAGGGGAGACTCCATCCCGATCAGCTCATCGCCTATACAGATTATGGATACAACAGGCCGGCAATACAGGCGCGGTTCGGCACAGCCCACAGCGGCCAGCACACCCGCAGCACCACAGGTAACGATGCTTCTTTTACGCAGCGCCTGCTCACCCTTCCGGAAATCTTCCCCGGCGGGGTATATATGTGCGCCCGGCAAAAAGAGACCTTTGATTTCAACATTATTTCCTTCCCTGAAGGTCATCTCAAAGGGAACAACGGCATCGGCTCTTTCCGGGATTGGCGCTCCAGTCATGATTTTTGCGGCAGTACCCGGCTGGAGACGGCGCCTGGGGCGGTGACCTGCGGGCAGCTCTTCGATGATCCGGAACAGGGGCCGTTCACCTCCTGGTTCCCGGGTCTCTTCGGACCGGATCGCATACCCATCCATGAGAGAGCAGTCAAAAGAGGGTATATCGCCGGCGGCATAGATATCCTCCGCCAGCACTCTGCCGCCGGCGTATTTTAAGGGAACTTTTTCAGAGGGCAGTACCCTCAATTGATCTAGAATGAGCCGGCGGGCTCTCTCCAAGGTTACGAACTCCGGTATTTCCAATCAATCCCCCCCCTTGCGGAAATTATTTAAGCCGCAGGCACTTGTTGATTAACATACCCCACGGCAAATGTACCGGAAACGGCTTTCTCGGGCGCAGTATACCAGTAAAATGCCGGAAATGTCAACTTCTCGCTTCTGTCCT
>CAZQEV010000004.1:0-25282 GCA_964592135.1 uncultured Syntrophomonadaceae bacterium | reverse complement strand
TCGGGCGCAGTATACCAGTAAAATGCCGGAAATGTCAACTTCTCGCTTCTGTCCTGTTTCATAATTATTGACATAATTGCTCCGGAGAGGTAGACTATGAGTGAATATATAATTTCATGGCATTCATTTTAGGCATACTCTATGCAAAATTAAGGCCACGGGAGTGAGGAAAATATGGTTAGTCTTATTATTGAAGGAAAGCCCGCTCAGGTTCCAGCGGGTATGACCATCCTAGAAGCCGCCCAGAGTATTGGTGTGGACATCCCACATTTCTGTTACGACAAAGATTTGGCCGTATTTGGAGCCTGCCGCATGTGCGTTGTGGAGGTAGTCGGTGCTCGAAACCTGCAGGCTGCATGTTCCACACCGGTATTTGAAGGAATGGTCGTATGGACGGAATCGGAACGCGTGGTCAAAGCCCGCCGGATGATCCTGGAGCTTTTGTTGGCGAACCATCCCATCGAATGTATCACCTGCGACAAAACAGGCGAATGTCTTTTGCAGGACTACTGTTACCGCTATGGAGTGAAAGAGAGCCCGTACCAGGGAGAGAAAAAAGAATCAATTATCGATGACGGGAACCATTTAATTGAACGCGATCCGAACAAGTGCATCCTTTGCGGTAAATGTGTACAGGTATGCCACGATGTGCAGGTAACAGGAACCATCGACTTCGTTGATCGGGGTTTTAACACGCGGGTGACTACCCCCTACGATATTCCCCTCAACACTGATATTTGCCGCTTTTGCGGTCAATGTGTGGGTATTTGCCCTACCGGTGCCCTTGTTAACAAGCAGTTCAAGGGGACCAGGCCCTGGGAAGTGACAAAAGTAAGGACCACCTGCCCCTTCTGCGGCGTGGGCTGCAATTTCGATCTGAACGTCAAAGACGATCGGATTATCGGCGTTACGCCGACCCCCGAAGCTCCCGTTAACGGCCGCTCACTCTGCGTGAAGGGACGCTTTCACAAAGACTTTATTTACAGTCCTGAGCGGATTACAGAGCCTTTGATCAAACGAAACGGTGAACTTGTTCCGGCGAGCTGGGAGGAAGCGCTCGATGAAATTGCCGTAAAATTTCAGGAGATCATCGATAAGAGCGGCAGCAACAGCATCGCTGCATTGAGTTCCGCCCGCTGCACCAATGAAGAGAACTACCTCATGCAAAAATTTATGCGCGCGGTGGTCGGCACGAACAACGTCGATCATTGCGCCCGTACGTGACACGCTCCCACCGTGGCCGGTCTGGCCACATCCTTCGGCAGTGGAGCGATGACAAATTCCATCGATGAGATAGAGTTTAACGAAGTTCTTTTTATTATCGGTTCGAACGCCACCGAAGCCCACCCAATCATCGGCAATAAAATGAAACGTGCAGCGACGGTTCGCGGAGCCAAGCTCATTGTCACGGATCCCCGCGAGACCGAACTCGCCGAACATGCCACCATCTGGATGCGACTGAAGCCCGGTACGGACATTGCGCTTATAAACGGCCTGATCTACATCATCATTACCGAAGGCTGGGCAGACCAGGCATACATTGACGAACGCTGCGAAGGCTATGCTGAAATGTGGGACGTCGTCAAGAATTATACACCACAGCGGTCTAGCGAAATATCGGGCGTTCCCGTTGAGCAGATGTATGCCGCCGCCAAACTTTATGCTAAAACAAGAAAGTCCGGAATATTCTATACGCTGGGCATCACCGAGCATACAACAGGCACCGCCAACGTGATGAGCCTGGCCAACCTTGCTCTTGTCACCGGCCACATGGGTGTGGCGAACGCGGGTGTGAACCCCCTTCGCGGCCAAAACAACGTGCAGGGTGCCTGTGACATGGGCGCTCTTCCCAACGTTTTCCCCGGATACCAGGCTGTAGCCAACAAAGAGCTTGTTGAAAAATTTGAAGAAGCCTGGGGCTGCAAATTAGATCGCGACAAAGGATTGACCATCCCCGATATGCTGGAGGGGGCTGTCGGCGGAAAAGTGAAGGCCATGTACATCATGGGTGAAGATCCCGTATTGACAGATCCCGATGCCAACCATGTACGCAAAGCGTTGGCGAACCTCGATTTCCTGGTGGTACAAGATCTTTTTATTACCGAAAGCGCCAAATATGCCGATGTCTTTCTACCGGCGGCATGCTATGCTGAAAAAGACGGGACTTTCACCAATACAGAGCGACGGGTGCAGCGAGTGCGCAAAGCGGTATCACCGCCGGGACAGTGTCTCCCCGACTGGAAAATTATCTGTGACCTGTCAAACCGTATGGGCTATGATATGAGCTTTAGTGATCCCGATGCTATTTTTGAAGAGATGAGGCGCCTCACGCCGAGCTACGGCGGGATCACCTACAAGCGCATCGACAAGGTAGGCCTGCAATGGCCTTGCCCCGCAGAAGATCACCCTGGAACCAGGTTTCTGCATCAGGGCACTTTTCCCAGGGGCAAGGGATTGCTGCAGGGTATTGAATATGAACCGGCCAAGGAACTTCCCGACGAGGAATACCCCATCCTGCTGACCACAGGCCGTAAACTGTACCACTACAATATTATGACCCCCTACTCGGAAAGCCTGTTAACGCTCGATCCCGTGGAGCGGGCCGAGATCAATCCCGTTGATGCTGCAAGCGTAGGTGTGACCGACGATGATGAGATTTGCGTGATCTCGCGCCGAGGATCTATTACAACCAAAATAAGGATTACCGGCAGGGTTCCTCCGGGAATCATATTCATGACCTTCCATTACAAGGAATCCCCGGCAAACGAGCTGACAAACAGTGTATTTGATCCCATCGCCAAAACAGGAGAATACAAGGTCTGCGCCGTCAAAATCGAGAAACACAGCGGGACTAAACAGCTGGCGCCAAACTAGATAACATGGCGTTTGTATGAATCAGGGGCCAGGCAGATTGCCCGGCCCCTGATTTTCAAATAATGATCTTAACAGGTTCTCCCCGCTTCAAACCGGGAGAACCTTTTTCAACATCAATGTAGCAATTTCCGCTTAACATGCTTTTCAGATTGCCGGGAGATTGTTCCCAGTCCCTGATCTCCACTACTGCTTCACCATCTTCGCTCAATGAGAATAGCCCGCGGATCATCCTCCGAATGGGGCTGGCCTTGTTGAAATCATTTTGCAGGATGGCGCGCGTGGTCTTAAATTCCAAAGATTTTTTGCCGGTGATTTTCACCAAGAAAGGGTATAAGAGCAGATCAAAGGTAACCGCCGCAGCCAGGGGGTTGCCCGAGAGGCTGATGACCGGCTTGCCCTTCAATATGCAAAACAAAGCCGGCGAGCCGGGCTTCATGTTGACTTTCCAGAAAACCTTCTCCGCGCCCAGTCGGCTCATTGTCTCCAAAATCAAATCTTTTTCCCCCACGGAGACACCGCCGGTAGTGATGATGAAATCCACTTTTTCTATCATACCGGCGATACATTCCTCTATAATGCGGCGATCGTCACCGAGGATAGTTGTCGGGACTACATTTATGCCGCACTCTTTTAAACGACAGGTAATGGCATAATAATTTCCGTTGTATACCTTGCCCGGCCCTAATTCCAATCCCGGTTCCACCAGTTCGTCACCGGTGCTGATCACAGCAGCGGTAGGATTTTGATACACTGCCGCGGTAGTGATGCCGAGACCGGCCAGAACCCCAATTTCGGCAGCCTTAAGCAGGCTATCTTTCAACAGCACCGGATCACCCTTTTTTAAGTTCTCTCCCCTGAAGCAGTAATTATCCCACGGGGTGAGCTCCTTGTATATTTTGACGCGTCTCCCTTCCGCTTCGGTGTCTTCCTGCCGCATGATGCAATCCGCCCCCTCGGGTATTGCAGAACCTGTCATGAGCCGCAAGGCAAAACCGCTTGTCACTTTTTTGCGTGAAACGCCTCCCGCATAAACTTTATCAATTATTTCCAAAGTTACCGGTGAACCGGGGGAGGCCCCCGCTGTATCTCCTGCTTTTAAAGCATATCCGTCAAGAGGCGATCGATTGTAGGGAGGCTGGTCCATGGGAGAACGCAGCATATCAGCCAAAACCCTACCATGCGCCTCCTTGAGCGCTACTTGCTCTACACCGGGCGGTTTCCCCCTCGCCTTGATCAATTGACGGCCCTGTTCAAGCTCAACCTGTTCCAGCATTATAAATCAACCTTTCTATAAATACATATCGTCTCGCCTGTCACCCATACCCGGTGCAGCAGCAAAGAGACTTACTGCTAATGATTCTAACTTTTTGTCTGAGCTCCTGCTTGAAGCATTAATTCTTACCTTCAAAATGGGGTCAGGTCTTGAAAAGCTAGTTTTTGCGATACTGAATCTTTGCACCCTTTCCAGATGGGGCTGAGCTGACTTAGCGGGGGTTGTTTTCGATGTAGTAGATGATCTCTCCGAAAGCCTGCTTCACTGTGCCCTCCTTGAGCTCGTCGGCGAAAACTGCCACCGCCGCCCGGGATTTTTCCAGGGGATAGAAGCCGGCGATCCAGTGGTTCAGCACTTCTCTCCCCTCCCGGTAGCGGCCGCTCTGGGCTGTGCCGGTTTTTGCCGCAGCAGGAGCTTCAGTGGTAGCAGCCGCCTGCGCGGTTCCGCGGACGACAACATCGTGAAGCATATATTTCAGCCTGTTCACCGTGGAGGGTCCGATTACCCTCTCCCCCCGCCCGAAGCGAAAGCGGGCTGTTTCCCGCCCCTGCTCATCGGTCAGCGCCAGAACCAGGCGCGGCTTCACCCTGTATCCGCCGTTGGCCAGAGCCGCCATCAGCGCAGCCGCCTGGAGCGGCGTCACCATCACCTCTCCCTGCCCGATGGCTGTATTGGCCTGCGCCCGCCTGGAGTAAAGCTGTTCCGGCAGGGGGATATTCCCCGCCTCTTCTTCGTCAAGGGGCAGTCCGCATTTTTCACCCAGGCCGAAGCGCCGGGCATAGTCCGTCACCTTCTCAGGACCCAGCTCCAGGGCCAGATTTATAAAAACGCTGTTGCATGAATGAGCAAAAGCCTCCACAAAGGTGATCTCCTCCTTGCGGTGTAGGTTGCTGCAGGGAAAGTAGAGCTCCTCCACCGTAACTCCGCCGGGACAGTGAAATGTTTGAAAAAGTGATGTCAGCCCCTCTTCGAGGGCCGCCGCGGCCACAATTACTTTGAATAAAGAGCCCGGCTGCCAGGCGCAAAGGGCCCGGTTGATCAGTGCTCCATTGTTCTCGTGCAAATAAGAGGCCAGCGAAGCGGCCTTGAAATCAGGCCGGCTGGCCATGGCCAGGATATCCCCGCTTGCGGGATCGATCACCACGACCGCCCCTCTTGCAATCCGGCGGTCCATGATCCGCTCCACTTCACGCTGCAGATCAAGGTCCAGCGTGAGCAGCACATTTTTCGGAGAAGAGCGCTCCGCTGTTTCGCGGTAGCCCAGACCGGCCACAAGCCTTCCCTTTCGGTCAACCACCGCTCCGATCATTTTTTGCTGCCCCCTGGAGAGGGTCAGATCGTAGGTCTTTTCTATGCCGCTTGCTCCCCTTCCTTCGCTCTCCACCATGTAGCCGGCCACGTGTGAAGCCAGAGCGCCGGGCCCGTAGCGCTCCCTTCGAAGTGCGGGGATCAGCCCTGGAAAGGAAGATGCTAACTCCGCCTGGGCCTCCTGAAGCTCCTTCTCCACCCAGAAAGGAAGGGTTTCATGCGGCGGTGCGGCAATCCCGGCAATTCCCTCCAGGCCGGCCAGACCGCGAATGATCTCCTCTTCCCGGCCCCGGTACTGTGTCGGGAAAGCCAGGAGGCTCAAATGATTCCTGCCGTCAAGTAGAGATTTGCCGTGACGGTCCTGGATATCACCGCGCCCGTCGTTAAAAAGCATCGTCTGAAACCGCTGCCGCACCGCCTGACGGGAGAGAGTTTCGCTTTGCAACAGTTGCAGGTAAAAAAGCCTTGCCTCCAGCAGCATAAAGCAACAGATCAGGATCACTAATAACCGGCAGATCCTTCTCCGGCAACCAAAATTGCTCATAAAAAAGCCCCCGGTTAAATCTTCCACCGGGGACAGCTATTTTATGCATGACGGGGGAACCGCATTTTTATGGTCCTGATTGACTGCTTAAAGAATCATATTCTGCCATTTCACGCTGATCTTGCCGCCAAGATAGTATACCTTGACTGACTGATCGGCATAGGTCTCCACCACATGCGAAGCGTAGGGAAAATCTGCGAAATATTTAAATGTGAGATCCACCGGCACCCATCCCAACCCATCAACGTGAAATTCGGCCCAGCTATGCCGCCATCCTTCCAGGGAACCGGGTGCGATATTCCCATGCGACCTGGCGAAACCGTTAACGAGCCTTGCGTTCAATCCCATCTCCCGGCACCGGCCGACAAAGCCGCTTGCCAGCTGAAAGCAGTTTCCGCTGCCGGCGAACTGCTGGTAAGCCTGGCGTGCTTTTTCCACAGTTTCGTTGCTGGATTTTATGGAGACGGGCCTGATGGTGATCGAGTAATTCGTGGTGATAACAACAGTTTCTCCCGGTTCAATGCTTCCAATACCGAAACTGCCCACCCTTCCGGTCATATAGGCCAGTTCGTAGTTCGTTGACTGCAGCCTTGTCTCCTGGTACGGTGAACTGTTTTCCAGCATGGGAATGTCCACCCATACATTTTGGGCTCTTTCACTTCCGGTATTGGTTAAATGGACCTGGGAGCTGAAAGTTACCTGATGCGCGCCGCGCCACACATAGGTGACAGGAGCAGCGGGCGCCGGTGCTTCCTCTTTGGGAGCCTGCGCCAATGGCGCTTCCGGTTCCGGGGCCGGGACCGGCTGATTTTCTGGAGCCTCTCCCCCTTGAGAACCGGGAGCGGTTACCGCATTGGGTGCGGGTTTATGTTTTTCCTTTAACAGATCGGAAGCGCTTTGGCCGGGTTCACGCAGCTCCGCCCCATCAACTCCGGACGCAGCCGCCTCGCCGCTTTCTTTAACCCTTTCCGGATCCGGCTCTTCAAGCGCAGCGGAAGAATCGTGATCGTTTGCAGCAGACAAGTTGATGCTGAAATCCTCTTTCGCGATGCCGCCGGCCTCAACTCTATTTTCCAGGCCCGCCCGGGGAAGTGCGTCAGATTGTTCGGGAGGTGCATAGAAAAAAACAACAAGCATGACAACCTGGGCAAGAATAAGGATAAACAATCTTCTCAAGCGGTTTCTGTCCATAAAATAGTCCCTCCTTATAATTTGAGGGACCGACAAGGTTATAGAAATAAGGCCTGCTTTGGCAACCTGGCTATCTTGTCCCATTAAAAAGGACTTAAGACCCATGGCTTTGCGTCCCTGCCTTTCGGCAGGTTTGCCCTTGTCGGTCAGGCTCTTTATGTAATAAACATATCAGATCTTGGCTAAACTTGTCAAGGTATATTTTTTATATTTTTGAGTTATTATCCAGTTTTTATCCTTATTATCTCCGGTTTTTGATCGCTTTCACTCTTTTTAAGGCCTGCCTTCTTTGGCAACTCCTCTTCTCACAATCAGACCCAGCAATATCAATGCAAACCCGATAAGGGTGACCAGAGTCAAAGCAAGGCCTTCTGTCCGGGGCAGATCCGGAGGCCCGGGCGGCTCAGGCGGATCGGTTCCCGGGGGGTCGGGCGGCACATCTTCCTCGCTGCCGCAGATTGCAAGCAAGATAACCCTGGTGGTAACTGTAGCGCCCTGGAATTCGTTGCCTGTCTCCGGTCCCGGCAGCCAAATGTAGAAATCCAGCTCCATTGTTTCAGCGGGGCGAACCGGCCCTATTTGAACGCTAATGTCCAGCGGCTCAACGAGACCGTTCATAGGGCCGCTGTAAAGATCTACATTACGCCAGCTTATGGTCATATTCAACTGTGAAAAAAGATCCCCCACTTCTCCCCGCAGAGGGTCTCCATCAACCCATTCGTGCTTAAGCCATATATAAGAAGGCAACTCACCTTCATTGGTTACAGTCAGGGTGCGGATAAACGCGTCGCCCGGGTTAAGGTTTCCCAGTTCAAAAAGAGAATCGGGTGAGACGGTAATCCGACAGCGCCGGTCGTCATATTCATCGACATTTGCGGCAAAGGTATAGAGCGGCCGGACCAGCGATAGCAGGCAGGCCGAAACCAGTGTCACCCCCAGAAGTATCATGATCAAACCCAGTCTGCCACGGGGGATCTTGCACATTTTTTCTTTACTATTCTGCAGGTGCATTAAGCTGCTCCTCCCTCATTTTTCAAAAGGGTCAATACTCATCCGGTCCCGGCTGCAACAGTCTAACAGGTTATCATCAAAACTTGTAGACATTGGCTGCTCCGCCGCTTCCGGTAACCGCCGGATCAGATTACAAAAACAGTAACTAACATGCGGATGATCATTCCGCCGCCCACTCGGAACCGTTCCAGGTGACGCCCCATTCATCTTTTACGGCATCATGTGTCACCTGGACAGCTTCAAACTCCATCGACAGGGTGTAGGTGGCGCCCTGGTACCTGTTATCTGTGTTTTCGAAATTCAGGCAGACTTTTGAGAGAACGGTGATCTTATCCGGCCCGTCACCTTTATGGGGATCGAGCATCCCTTTGTAATACCAGTATGTGCTGTCGCCCACTGTCAGCATCTGCCATTTCGCGGGATTGCCGGGCCACTTCTCAGAGTCGACCCACCACTCCACATTTTCAATGTCCCTGGCATGGGTTTCACAGGCTATAGAATCTTCCCCTCCGGTAAATTCTGCATCCTCCCACGTCTCAATAATCCGCACACGGACAAAGGCCCTTTTTGATCCGGTAACTTCAAGAGTGATCTCTTTTTCGGTAGAATCTCCCGGATTCCAGTTGTCTACGCTGTAGCCTTCCTCCCAGGATTCACCCGCTTCAATTTTCACCGTACCAGTTGTAAATGTTTCAGGTTCAACGCCGGCTGAATCGGTGAACCAGGCCACAGTGCCGCCAACAATGGCTGTTAGAGCCAGAGCGATAAGCGCCAGACTGGTTAGAATTCCCTTGTTCATTTCTCTTAAAAACCTCCCTGCCCCCCCTTTGCCGGAGGGGGTCTATGGCGCAGTCCAGGTCTCCACGCCGTCAGGCAAATCCAGCAGGCCCCAGGCCTCCTTATAAGCGTCATGCGAAGCCTGGACCGCCTCAGCGCTGACTATGATGCGCAGGACCTTGCCCTTGTAATCTTTTTTCATGGGACTTTTCAGCGTCACCGACTGTAGCAGCAGTTCTGTTTCGGCGCCCTTGAGAAGGATGCTTTTGTAGTAATGCCAGCCATCCTGATAAACCCAGTGACTATCATAACTGCCGATAAAATTAAATTTGATATTATCTACAGGCAGGCTCGGTTCAGCTGTAAACTTCCCACCGGATTCGCTGCCCCACACAGGCGTCAGGGATATCCTGACATAGCTTGCCTTTGTGCCAATATTTTTGGCGCTGATCATTTTTTGAGAGACAGTCCCCGGACTCCAGCCGGATATATCACTGAAGCCATGCTCGTCGATCTCTATCTTGACCGTTCCGGCGGTAAAGCGGTTCGTTAAAGGACCTGCTTTAGCAACCAACCAGGCCCAGTTGCCCCCGGCCAATACTGCCGCCAGGGAAAGAACGACTAGAGCGGTCAGAGCCCATTTTTTCATTGCCCCTTCACCTCCCCCGGAGCGGATAGAATCCCCTCATCAACCGGCTCATCAATTAATCACCCGAAAAGTATTCTTTTTTTCGCCATCGTCATGGAACCCGGGCGGCTTCTTTTTCAGGTTGGTAACCGTAACCTCAGCGTAAGGTTTTGCCTTACTGATCACGACGACGGTTGAAGGCGCAATTCCGACCAGGCGGTAGCCCATAGGTACAACTTCGCGGATCTGATACTCGCCGGGCTTTAAGCCCGTGACCGTAGCCGATTCCCCATGAGCCAGAGTCATGCACCAGGTGTCGCCGCCGCCTTCCAGATAGATGGTAAATTTTTTGTTGCTGTTTCCCTTCTGAACGACCTTTTTAATTTTGATTTTTCCCCCAACCGCTACCACCTTCACCTCATCGGATTCACTGCAGTCGTAAGCGTCTGTTACAGTAACCCTGTAAGTTGTGTCCACGGAAGGTGAAACAGTGGGATTCGCCTGAGTCGAACTCCACCCCGGATCGGTATCACAGGTCCACCGGTAAGTATAAGGGGGGGTGCCCCCGGTAACGACAAGGCCGGCCCCGATGCTGATACTCTCCCCCAAAGAGATCTCTATGTCCTGCCCCGCATCAACAGTAAGCGGCCCGGGGACATTGACCAAAGGTTTGGGAAAATTCCTGGTCTGGGGGCTGCCGTTGGTGTCTGTGTAGGTCAAGACGGCATATTCATTGGTCGAAACATTATTACCGCCGGGGAATTCATCCCTGGCTTTGATCTTGTATTTCAGGGTAGCGCCGGTGCTGATTGTACCTGCCGTCCAGGTGATGATCCCCGAATTATCGTCATACTGCACCTGTGCTTCGGAACTGCACTGGAAGCTGTCCGGTATCAGTTCAAAAGCGGCTGGGATCTTGTCTTTAACTACAGCGCCGGTTGCCGAGTAATTAAGCTGTGTCGAGATCTTGCTGTAGATGTCGGAAAGGTCTGCGGCCGCAAATGTCTCATAATAGCCGGCATTCTGGGATCTTTGCATCGTATCCCGCGACACCCATAAACTGCTCTGGGGAACAGCGGTTAAGAGGTTTACCGTAAAGACCTGGTAACCAAGGGCGTGGCTCCTCTGAGCCTCCTGGTAAGCAGCCCGGGTATGATTGTTATGGCTCGTTGGATAGTTTGGCCCATAAGCTCTGCCGATGCTCACTGTAGGCACGCCGTCAGTTAAAAATACAATTACTCTGTTAACCCCTGAGCGCCCGCTTGCTTGCATCAATTCCTTGGCCCGCCTAAAACCGGCCTCGGTGTTGGTGCCGCCGTCGGCAACAAGGTCGTTGATGGCATCGTTAACCAGGTTCTTATCAGTGGTAAAGTTTTGTACGACTTTTGAATCCCTGTTGTAGTCGCCCACTTTCCACTGGGACTGGTTCATCGTCTGTCCTTTATTATTCAGATGCCCAAAATAAGAATAACTAACAACCGCCACCCTGCTGTCGGTATTTTGCAGAACTTTACCTGCGAAATCTATTGCCGCTTCTTTTGCGTAGTGAAGAGCCGAGCGGGGACTGCCTTCTTTCATACTGCCCGAGCAGTCAATCGCCAGGATCACATCTACCTTCTGCGGCACAGACGGCGGCTGCCCGGTAATTCCAAGGGTAATCTCGTAGGCCCGGCAGCCTTGCACCTGCCGTGCCTCTTTGGAAACCGCTATGGTATCTGCTGCTGCATTTAAGACAATGCCCCCGGGAGCGCTGTCGGGTTCAGGTTCCGCGACAGCCCCAACCCTGACTGGCCCCGGTATTGCCACCGCCAGGATGAGCAGGAGCACAGTCGTTAAAAGCATTAAACCGGACAGCCTTTTCATAATCATTCTTACCTCCAGAATATATGCGTCTTTTCAATACCGAACAGCACCGGTGAGAGTGTGGGGGCAGTCAAAACAACCGCCGCCCCCGGACGTAACGCGGCACCCTTAACCGGTGAGTCAAGGGGGACACCACCCCCCTGACTCAGTTCACCAGATTCAGCTGGCCGGCGCAGCCGGCGCTTCTTTCCATTCTTCAGCATCAGCATCCCAGTAAACACCCCAGGCATCATTTACCGCTTCGTTGGTGACCTGGATGGCTTCGAACTTAAATCCTAAGCGATACTGTTTTCCCTGGTAGGCGTTGTCTGCAGATCCGTCAAGGCAAACTTTGGTTATGACTGAAATTTTAGCAGCTGGAGCATTTACTCCCGCATAATAATACCAATCACCAATCTTGGTCCAGTCGTCTGTTGGAAATACGGCCTGGCCGACCTTCTTCTTGACAATGCCAACGTCTAAGGCGCTATCAGCGACCCACTCTTCTGTTTCTGCATCAAACGAGTACCAGCCCTCGTCGAACTGCATCCGCAAATAAGCCCTTTTTGTACCGGTGATCTCAACTTCTACCTTTTTTTCGACGCAGTCGCCGGGGTTCCAGTTTTCTACCGGGTCACCCTGTCCGTCAACATTAAAGGTCTCGTTGGCTTCAATTTTCAGTGTTCCGGCGGTAAAGACATTGGGAGCTATGACAGCTTCGTCCGTAAACCAGGCCAGAGTACCGCCGGTGATGGCGGCAGCAGCCAAAACGATAATCAGCAAACTGGCTAGCATACTTTTTCTCATCGATTTTCCTCCTTTTCTCTTCCCATGCCTAATGGTTGTGTTTGAAACATTGTTCTTGCTTAAAGGGTATGAAAGAATCGCCGGCCGCAAAATCCGCTTTTCACTTTGCCGGCATTGCTCCACGTAACACCTCCTTCTTTCTCCCCTTGTCCATATCCCGCATATACTTAAATATTTTGCGCAGCTCTGATAAGATCACAAAGGAGCTCGGAATAAACACCAGAAAGATTAAATACTTTCTCGACCCAAAGAGACTCAACAGATAACCGATAAGGGGTATTGATCCCGCCACCCTGCCGACTACACTTGTGGCCGGCACAGGGTTGGGGTCGTCGGCATTGTTGGCATCGCCGCGGGTTACAAAGTTGAGGCTGTCTCCCTCCTCAATGTCAACGACGCGGTGCGTGGTGGGGTTGCCGCCAAGCGAACCGCCAAAAGTGATGATGTCCCCCTTTTCGATGGTATCGGGATCTACGGGGCGCACAAAAATAACGCTTCCCGGACCAAAGGCAGGCTGCATGCTGCCGCTCAGGACCACAAACATATGGTGCCCGAACACCAGGGGAACTCCACCATGCACTTTGCTCTGGACCAGGAAAAATACCAGCATGGCCATGAACACCACCAGGCCTCCGTAAACAATATTGCCGGCAATTTTACGGGCGGCGGCCAGCGGGCCAGGTCCGGCCGGGCGGCTGCCGCGGGCGGCGATGGTTATTGCAGATCCGGGGCGGTGCGCTCCCGGGGAGGCGGAGCGACAGATTTGTTGTGCCGCACTGTGCCGGGATTTCTGCTCCACAGGGCGGCAGCCTTTCCGGACCGCCGCTCGAATCCCCTTCCTGAGACGGAGAATCAGCTCGCTGTCGGAGGGCGCTCCGGCAATAAAATCTTCCACCCCGGCGTCCAAAGCTTGCTCCAGCAGCTCATGGTCCTGCGCTCCGGCAATAAGCAAAATATAGGTGCGCCAATTTATTTTAAGCAGATGCTCAATTATTTGTATGCACTCGTATGTGTGCCCCTCTGCATTGAAAACGACAAGGTCGGGAATAAAACTGCGCGTAGTCTCCGCCACCTCCAGCCCAGGGAAAGAGGTGACAATCTTGCCGGCGCCGGCAGTTTCAGCAATTAGCGTTTTCTGGCGCTCATTGGTTCCGGCCTGGCGGCCGATGAGTAAAATATTCAAATTCGTTTTTTCCCTTCCACTGACATTTTATAAATGTTACGCAGTTCGTAAGCGATCACCAGCACTCCGGGAACAAACAGTAAACAGGTCACTCCCAGGGTGGTCCGCGCAAAACCGATCAAGTAACCGAGATAGGGTACGTAGCCGTGCACCCTGCCGATTACATCTTCCTCCGGCACAGGGCTGGGGTCATCAACTGTATTGGCGTCGCCGCGGGTGATATATTCAAGACCCTGCGTTTCGTCTATCTTAACAACACGGTGCGTGGTGGAGGCCCCGCTGCCGGAACTGCTGAACGTAATGATATCTCCCTTTTCGATGGTGCCCGTCTCCGCCGGACGGACAAAGAGCAGGGCCCCAGTATCAAAGGTGGGGTTCATGCTGCCGCTCAAGACCAGGTAGAGACGATAGCCAAACACCATGGGGACTCCTCCGGTATATTTGCCCTGCACCAGGAAAAATGCCAGAGCAAGTACAATTAAAAGCAGCGCCCCGAAAAATATATTGCCAAAAGCATTGAGAGCGGCAACATGAAGTTTTTTCCCAGGTTTTTTTCTTCTGGAGCGCCTTTTGGGGACAGCATCAATATGTTCCGTGATGAGGCGGCGCTCAAGCTGCAATTTAGAATCAGCGATATTTTTTACAATCGCCGCTAATTCGCTGCCGGAGGGCGGACCCTCAAAGATATTACCAACGCCCGCCAGCTGTGCTTCCTGACGCAGCTCCTCCTGGTCCCGGCATGTAATCAGCACGGTCTCGACCAGGGGATTTATTTTACGCATATGCTGAACCGTGTTCATGCAGTCATAAGACTGCCGGCCGGCATCAAGGATCACCATATCAGGGATGAAACTCTTCGTAATCTCCAGAACGGCAAGTCCGGGGCTGCAGATCGCAATTTCTTTTCCGCCGCCCATTTCGGCAATGGCTGCCTTCTGGCGCTCCACAGCTTCGTTGTCGTTATTAATCAACAAAATATTCAAGAATAGATCACCGCCGGATTAAACTTTACCGCCCCAATTACCCGAAAGGACAATTTTTAACCTGATCCCCTATCTTTATTATGACTACAAGGGCATTATAGCGCGGTTCCGTTGCATTTCAGTTTCATCAATGGGATTTCTTTACATAATTAAACTGATCCTTGCAGGGGGCGGATCCAGCGGATCTAGCGGAGGAGATGCTTTAAGTTTCAATAGTTTGCGTTTTTTATAAGAACGAGGGACCCTTCGGCCGTCAGGGGTTGGGCCCGCTTATGTAATGCCAGGTCTGCAGCGGTATAATTTCTCCTGAATTCATCTTCAATCCGCGTCAGAATCTTGGCGGAGCGGATTTCATTGCAGTTCGGCAGAAGGATCAAATATTGAGCTTCGTGCGTTTGGCAGATGATGTCTCCTTTACGGAGGCTGCTGCGAAGAGTCCGGGAAAGATGCTTCGCTGCTTCCCGCAGCTTTTCAGGAGGAAGCCTGCAAAAATCAGAGGCGCTTAGCGCCAGCAGAGCCAGCCAGGTTTGCTGCCCGCTCCTTTCCATGCGCTTCATCTCCAGTTGATAAAAGTATCGAAAAGTCCCGGGGTCACATAGAAGCGCGCCTTTGGAGCTTGCGTGATCTTTCAAGTGTTCCTGGATTGCCGAAAGGTTCAGGTTGAAGCTCTCTTCATGATCAAATTGGATCCGGCTGAAAAGCAGGCGCATGGCTTCGGAAGGTTTTGCTCCCATTTCCAGATAAAAGGCGGCGGTAACATCTTCGTAATGTAAACGGGCTTTTTTCGTTTTCCCCTCTTCGAGAAGCGCTTCCAGGTAATAGAGGTGCAGTTTTTCTTCGAAATATTCGATCTCCAGAGCATCGCGGCACAGTTCTATGATTTCTGCAAAGCAGCCCATGCCTTTTAGAAGATCGGCCAGCAGAATCACGCTTTTTACGTAAAGTTGGTGGTAGTAATTGCGGGCGGGAAGGACCCATTCTTCACTGGAGCATTCGGGAAGATAGGCCCCCAAATATAGTCGTTTTGCTTTATTGAGCAGATCAACGGCTGCGCCGGGATACTCCTCACTGAGCGCCCCGGCAGCCGCAATAAGCTCCTCGAATTCTTCAACATCAAGCCGGTAAGCTCTGTTTTCTGTCCACCGGTAACAGCTGTGCGAAAATACAATGTTCGACGCCAGTTCCGGGGCAGCCAGTTCATTTTTCAAAAGACTGCGCAAACGGTGGATCAGGGATCGCACAGCCAGGTTGGGATCTCGATACTGCTTCCCGGGCCACAGGGTTTCCAACATGGTTTCAGGCAATACCGCCATCTCTCGATGTGTCAGCAGGTATTTGAACAGCAGCCACACTTTTTCGGAGCGAGCGGAACTTGCTGAGATGACCTGTCCACCCCTCTGAATTAAAAAGCGCCCAAAGGTGAAGATCTCCACAGTCCCTTGCTCAGGTTTGATCCGGTATGAATTATCTTGATTTGTTTCCATATATATATATTAAACAAGGGGTTGTTATTGTCCTGCAAATTAGATCAGCTTTTTGGGGTTTTTGAGTTGTTTTTGTTAAATTTAGCTTTCTCCGGCTCTTTTTCGCCTGTTTTCCGCCGCTTTGCTTTTATACATCTCATGTTCGGCGTTTGTCCTGCTGAAGTAGTGTTCGCCGGTGCCGTCTTCTTTGTAGACAAAGTATCTATATTCGGTATCTTCCGGATAGAGCGCCGCGGTGATGGATTCTTTGCCCGGGGCGGCGACGGGCCCCGGCGGCAGTCCCGGATTCTGATAGGTGTTGTACGGTGAATCTATTTTTGTATCGGCAATGGAGAGGGTCTCCTTGACCTCTCCCAGGATATATTGAATGGTGGCGCACGATTCCAGGGGGTAGTTCTCGGAAAGGCGGTTGTAGAAGACCCCGGCGGCAAGCTTGCGCTCATGATCAACCCGCACCTCGCGCTCAACGATGGAGGCCATGATCAGAGCCTCATGCAGGGTGATATCCAGCTCGGTGCAGCGCTGCCGCAGGGTTTCATCGAAAAGGGCGTCGAAACGCCGCAGCATCAGGCAGATGATCTCCTCTCCGGAGGAGCCGACGGCGATTTCGTAGGTGTCGGGAAAAAGGTAGCCTTCAAGAACATATTTCACCTGGGGATTTGCGGCGGATTCCTGCAAAAAGGGGAACTGTTCCAGGATATGCGGGGAGGGGCTTGCCGCCATCTCCAAAAACTGCTCTCTCTCAATCAGCCCCTCCGCGGCAAGGCGCCCGGCAATCTGCTCTACGGTGTAGCCTTCGGGAATGGTAAACCAGTCCGTCTGCAGGTCCACACTGCCGGAGGCGATCTTGGCGGCAATTTCAGGCAGGCTCATGAAGGGTCCGAGATCGTAAGAGCCTGCCATGAATTTCTGCTCCAGCCGGTGGTAGCGGGCATAAGCCCGAAAAAGCAGGGGACTGCGAATGACTCTTTTTCCGGCCAGCATTTCTGCGATCTGCCTGGCGCCCATCCCCGGTTCAATCTCCACATGGATGCTCTCCCCGCCGGCGGCTGCATCCACAGGGCGGAGCAGGTGGTTGATACCCGCGACGGCGCCGGCTGCGCAGAGTATCAAGAGAGCCAGAGCGGCACAGGGGATCAGAATACGTTGTTTTGTAACCACGGCGATATCCCCCTTCTTTCTGCTGCTAAAAAAAGGCAGCGTTTAGAAGAAATCCTCACCATTTTCTTCGTCGAGATCTTCTTCATCCTCTTCCAAGGCATCCAGATGCTCCTCCCAGGATTCGGCGACACGCTTCCATTCCTCTTCGTCTTCCACCTCGGCCAGGATCTCGTCTCCCGTCTCTTCATCAATTTCTATACGGAAGATATAGGCATCATCTTCAAAATCCACTTCCAAATCATCCTCGTCTTCATCTCCATAGACCGGCAGCAGGATGGCATAGCGGTTTTCGCCGACGAGAAAAGCATCGATCACGGCAAAATCATGTTCGTTGCCCTTTTCGTCGGTCAGAGTAATGATATCATCTCTGCTGACGCTGCTCTCTTCCATCATGGACACACACTCCTTTAAGGGTTTATGGGCGGCAGTTCACTGCCGGCCGGACCAGCGCTACTTTTAAGAAATGATTCCAGTATGAGGACGGCGGCAAGCATGTCCCTGACCTCTTTGCGGGCTTTTCGCCTCACTTTACCTGCGATAAGGGTCCTTTCAGCAGCCCTGGTGGTCAGGCGCTCGTCGATAAATTCTACCCGGATCCCGGTGCGCTCCTCCAAAGCCGCGGCAAATCGCTCAACCCCCTCCACCGCTTCACCCCTGGCGCCGGAGAGGTGCAGCGGTAAGCCGGCCGCAATCCCGGTCACACTGTACTCCCGGCAGATTTCAGCCAGGCGCTCCAGAGCAGAGGCCGCATTTTCATAGACAATTACCGTCATCCCCTGGGCCGTTATGCCCAGGGGATCGGAAATGGCCACGCCGATTCGCTTATGTCCGATATCCAGCCCGAGAATACGCAATAAATACTCCTTTACTCCTCTTCATCGGCCTGCCGCAGGTATCTGCTGACCAGCTCTTCGATCAATTCATCCCGCTCCACCTGCCTGACGAAGCTGCGCGCATTCAGGTGGTTCGTAATATAGGTGGGATCGCCCGACAGAAGATAGCCTACCAGTTGATTCAGGGGATTATACCCCTTCTCTTTCAGGGCCCCGTATACAGCCAGCAGGATCTTTCGGGCTTTGTTTTCGCTTTCCTCTGCATCGACCTGAAAAAGAACCGTTTTATCCTGCTCTTGATCCATTCCGACTCCCTCCCCCATGTTTATGAGGCGGCGGTTAAGCCCCGCCGCCGGCTGAAAGCTGCTTGCGGACCAGCTCCTTGACGAGCTGCAGCGCTTCCGGCAGGGCTGCCGGATCTTTACCGCCTGCCTGGGCCATCGCAGGTTTGCCTCCGCCTCCGCCGCCAACGCGGCGGGCCAGATCGGCAATAATACTGTTCGCCCGCAGACCGCGCCTGACAAGGTCGGCGGTGACCGTGCCCACAAGTTGAACTTTTCCCTCGCGAACCGAACCCAGAACCGCAACGACAGAGGGCAGGCTGTTCTTGATCAGGTCGGTCATTGATCGCAGCTCCTCAAAGTCCTCTGCACTGACTTCAGCACTGAGCACATTGATCCCTTCGACTGTCTCCACCCCGGTCAGAAGCTCCCGGATGCTGTAGCCCTGCAGCCGCTCCTTCAGCTGCCGGTTTATACGCTCCAGTTCCCGGTTCGCGGCGAGCAGTTCTTCTGTTTTCAGCGGCAGCTGCTCCGGTGATGTTTTCAAAATGAGAGCGAGATCTTCGAGCAGGCCGCCCTCTGCGACGGCGCGGCGGTAGGAGCCCATGCCCGTGAGCGCTTCTATGCGGCGCATTCCCGAGCCGATCCCCTCTTCCGCGATGAGCTGGAAAAGTCCAATCTCCCCCGTTGCCCGCACATGTGTGCCGCCGCAAAGCTCCTTGCTGTAATCGCCGGCGCTGACCACCCTGACGGTATCCCGGTCGTATTTTTCGGTAAAGAGGGCCGTCGCTCCGCAGCGCTCCGCCTGGGCCAGGGTCATCTGTTCCGCTGTTACCGGCAAGTTCTCCAATATTACCCTGTTCACGGTCTCTTCGATATGGCTCTTCTCCGCGGGTGTGAGAGGCTTGAAGTGAGTAAAATCAAAACGCAGCCGGTCGGAGCTGACGAGCGAGCCGGCCTGGTTCACATGCTCGCCCAGATGCTCCCTCAGGGAGCGGTGCAGCAGATGGGTCGCGGTATGGCTGCGGCAGATCCCGCGGCGGTGAATTCCATCCACCCGGGCCGTCACGCCCTCTCCGGTGGAAAGATGTCCCCTTTCCACCTTCCCCTCGTGGACAATCTGTCCCGCAGGGGTGAAGAAAGCGCGGCCAATGCGGGCCCGCCCTTCTTTAGTTTCAATGATCCCGCTGTCGCCAACCTGTCCCCCCGCTTCAGCATAGAAGGGGGTCCTGTCGAGAAATATCTCCAGTAGATCACCTTCCGAGGCGCTGTCGCGGGGCTCACCCTCCACCAGAATCAGGCTGATTTCAGCTTCTCCTGCAAAATGGTCGTATCCCGTAAATATCGTTTCCAGGCCTTCCGCAGCGGTGTAAGATCCCCCTGCCGCGCCCTCTCCGGCGGCGGTGCGCGCCGCCCGGGCCCGCTTTTGCTGCTCGCTAAGATGCTCCTTGAAGTTGTCGTGATCCACAGTCAGGCCCTGCTCGCTTAATATTTCGGAGGTGAGGTCAGGGGGAAAACCGTAGGTGTCGTAAAGTTTAAAGGCCAGTTCGCCGGGCAGACATTTCCGTCCTTTCTGTTTAAGGGTCTCGATGTAGTGCTCAAGGATCTCGAGGCCGGCGGCCAGGGTCTCCTGAAAACGTCTCTCCTCGGTCTCGATCACCTGGGTGACGAATGCGCGGCGCTCCCTTATTTCAGGGTAAACCCCGCCCATGAGCTCCGACAGCAGCGGCACCGCTCCTGCCAGGAAACTGCCTTCAAGGCCGATCAAGCGGCCCTGGCGGGCGGCGCGGCGGATGAGGCGGCGCAAAACATAGCCCCGCCCCTCGTTGGAGGGAACTACCCCGTCGGCAACCATGAACGCAATGCCCCGCGAATGTTCGGTGACAATACGCAGGGGGATATTGCCGCCGCCGGCCGGGCTTGCCTTCCCCGCAAGGCCCGAGAAATGATCGTAGAGCGGCCGGAAGAGGTCTGTTTCATAAAAAGAACCCACACCCTGCAGCGCTGTGGCAAGGCGCTCCAGGCCGGCGCCGGTGTCAATATTTTTCTGCTTCAGGGGGGTAAGCTCGCCGCCGGGCTCCCGGTTGAACTGGGTAAAGACCAGGTTCCAGATCTCCAGGTAACGGTCGCAATCGCAGCCCGGGGCGCATTCCGCGCCGCCGCAGCCCCTCTCCGGACCCAGGTCGTAGTAGATTTCGGAGCAGGGGCCGCAGGGGCCGGCGCCGATCTCCCAAAAATTATCCCCCTTGCCCAGGCGGACAATGCGCTCTGCGGGGACGCCGATACGCTCCCGCCAGATCCGGTAGGCCTCATCATCTTCTTCATAGGTGCTGACCCAGAGTTTCTCCGCAGGCAGGCGGAATATTTCACGGACCAGTTCCCAGGACCATGCAATGGCCTCCTCTTTGAAATAGTCCCCAAAAGAGAAGTTGCCCAGCATTTCGAAAAACGTCGCATGCCGGCCGGTGTAACCCACCAGTTCAATGTCGGGTGTGCGCACGCACTTCTGGCAGGTGGCGATGCGGGTGTGCGGCGGCTTTCTTTCCCCGGTGAAAAATGGTTTCAGTGGAGCCATGCCCGCTCCGATGAGGAGCAGTGAAGGGTCATTTTGCGGGATCAAGGAAAAACTTGGCATAACCAGGTGCCCCTTGCCGGTAAAAAAGTCCAGAAACAGGGCTCGGATTTCGCTGCTTTGCATTCTGTATGTAACCCCCTGTAAGTTCAAGGCAATTATATCTTTCGCCTAAAGACATGTCAATGACATGGATGAAGTAAGGAAATGGGACAACGGGGACGTACCTTCTTGTCCCACTTCCCGGCTAGACAGGTACCCCGTCCCTAGGGCTAGGATGAGCGCCAGAGGATGAGCAGGTGTTTTCCCAGGATGCGCAGGACCAGCGCTGCCGGAACAGCCAAAAAAAGCCCGGTAAATCCGAAGAGCTTCCCGCCCAGGAGCAGGACGAAAATAATAACCAGCGGGTGGAGGTGCGCGCTGCGGCCGATGATCACCGGCATGATCAGCTGGCATTCCACCTGCTGGATGATCACGATAAGGAGAATCACTTTAAGGGAGAGCAGCGGCGTCTCCAGAAAGGCGACGAGCCAGGCGGGAATGGCGCCGATGATGGGGCCGGCGATGGGGATGATATTGGTGATGCCGATCACAATGGCCAGGACCAGGGGAAACCTGACCCCTAAAAGTAGAAAACCGGCGTATGTCAGCGTGGCCACAGCTAAGCTGACGATGAGGGTGCCCCGGATAAAGGCGCCCAGGGCGAGGTTTATCTCTTCTGCGGCGGCGGTAAGGAAACGCCGGTAACCGGGCGGAAAAAGGAAGAGAAAGCCCCTTTTAAATGCCGCCTCATCCCGCAGGATGAAATAGGTGAGGATGGGCACCAGCAGAAGGATGATCATGCCGCCAAAGAGAGATCGGGCGAAATTGTAGAGATGCTCCATCTGGGCGGCGAGAAGGTCGCCGAAGGCCTCAATGTTCTGCTCCACAATCTCCCGCGTATTGGGCGGCAGGCTGAAGCGGCGGTAGCTCTCTTCCATGCGGTAAAGTATCCCTTGCAGATCGGCGGCGTATGACGGCAGCTGCCCGATCAGTTCCTGCAGATCGTCCAGGAAAAGAGGCGCTACTCTGATACAGAAGAGAAATATAGCAATGGCAAATACCAGGTAGAGCACGGTGATGGCCACGGGGCGGGAAATGCGCCGTCGCTCCATAAAGTTCACCAGGGGCGCCAGCAGGTAAGCGGCGATGAGTGCCGCAAGAAAAGGCGCCAGTACGGAAAAAAGAGCCTGGCGCACCCTGATCACCCAGATGAGCGGCAGCACGATGCAGAGCCCGGCGATGAAACAGAACAGGCCCTGCTGCCAGTGTTTCAACCGGGATATTTTATCTTTCACCGGCGCATTCTCCTAAATGTTTAAGAAAGGAAAAACCTCTTCCCTAGGTTGCCTCAACCCCGACTAATATATATTCGCCGGCGGGGTTGAATAAACACCATGAGAGAGGTTTTTAAGAGCCTGCCTGTTTTTGATCCTCTTCCAGGGAAACCGGGATCAGGGAGCCGTCAGCTTCAACATAAAACATGCATACAGGATGCTGCGGGTTCGGGTTTGTTTTAAACTCCATCAGGCACTGCCAGCAGTAATACTGGTTGTTGCCGACCTTGCCGGTATCCGCGGAGTTGCACAGCGGGCACCGCATTGCGGACACTTCCACTTCAAATAAAATTTTTATGAGTAGATATTATATCCAGATTCGGTTAAATCATACTGCTGCGGTGATCGTTCCGCCGCCGATGACCAGATCGTCGCGGTAGAAAACGGCCGCCTGGCCCGGGGTAACCGCCGCCTGGGGAGTTTCAAAGCGGAGGCGGGCGCAGTGCTCCTGCGGCAGCGGAGCCAGCCGTGCCGGCACCGCGGGGGCCCGGTAGCGAATTTTTACCTCTACATTCATCTCGCGGTCCAGCGCAGGAATGGCGATAAAGTTTAACCCGCTCAGCTCTGCGCCGCTGCGGTAAAGCTGTTCCCGCTCTCCCACCACAATGGTATTACTGCCGGGGCAGATTTCGAGGACATGGAGCGGATACGGCGCTGTAAGGCCCAGGCCCCGCCGCTGCCCCACAGTGTAGAAAGGAAGCCCGCTGTGCCGGCCCAGTATTGTGCCGCTGCGGTCAACTATGGGGCCGGGAACAGCTTTGACGCCGCGGCGTTTCAAAAAGTCCCGGTAGTCGCCGCCGGGAACAAAACAGATCTCCTGGCTTTCTTCAAAGGCGGCAACGGGCAGTCCGAGATCACTTGCCCTGACGCGCACCTCATCTTTCGTCATTTCGCCCAGAGGGAGAAGGCAGTGCGCCAGCTGCTCCTGCGTCAGATTGTAGAGCATATAGGACTGGTCTTTGGCCGAATCAAGCCCCTTTTTCAGGAGGTGGCGGCCCCGCTCGCGGCAGTACTCAGCGCGGGCGTAGTGGCCGGTGGCGATATGGGAGCATTCCAGCTGCCGCGCTTTTCGCTGCAGGGCGGCAAATTTGATCCTGCGGTTGCAGATAACGCAGGGGTTGGGGGTGCGTCCGCTGCTGTATTCGCCAACAAAATAGCCCACGATCTCTTCTGCAAAGGGCTTCTGCAGGTCGGCCACCACATGCTCTATCCCCAAAATTTCAGCTACGCAGCGCGCGGCGGCAACGGCCTCCCGGAAGCTGCAGGAAGACGCTGTTGCAGCGGGCGGCTCCGGCGTTTTATCCGCCCAGAGCTGAAAGGTGATCCCCGTGACCCCGCATCCTGCTTCCAGGAGCAGGGCGGCGGCAACGGCGCTGTCCACTCCCCCGCTCAAAGCGACAAGAACTTTTTCCCGGTGAAAGGGAAACACCTCCCGCAATTTGGTTTTATGGCCGGGGCGGACCCTCCAGGGGCTCCCAGCGGCCGCCGCCCCGGGTGAGTCCGGCAAATCTTTTCTGCATGATCGCGACACCGCGGTAGGGGAGAGCGGCGGTGACCGATACCTCTGCGCCATAGTCTGTAGCGATGATTTCGGCGCCCAGGGCTTCAAGCTGCCGCAGCAGGGGGCCGAGATCGCCGTAAGTCACAGTCATGCGGCAGTGATAGAGACGCTCCCGTTCCAGGAGCACCGCCTCTTCGAAGCAGACCCGCGCGCAGTGGCGGTAAGCCCGCGTTAGCCCGCCGATGCCCAGCTTGATCCCGCCAAAATAGCGGGTCCCCACCACCGCCAGGTCGGAGAGCCCCTTGCCCTGGAGCAGCTGCAGCATGGGCAGGCCCGCCGTTCCCGCGGGCTCCCGGTCATCAAAGGCTCTCTCCAGCAGGGAGGCGCCTGCACCGATACGGTAGGCATAGGTGTGATGGGTCGCATCGGGAAACTCAGTCCTGACGCTCTCCACAAACTGTTCTGCTCTCTCCAGGTCCTCCACCGGCGCCGCCGTGGCAATGAAGCGGGAATTCTTCACAACAAAGCGGAGGCGCACCTGCTCCTCTATGGTCCGGTAGCGGTATGTGCTCACTTAAGATCTATTTTCCCCTTCCTCATTTTTTCTTCTCCCTTTGCTTCTCCCTTTGCTTCCCCCTGCAGCGCCCCCCCATTCTGTGCTCTTATCCTTTCTATCCCGATCTGCAGCATCCCGCTTCCTGTAAAGCTCCTCCAGGCGTTCCCCTATCTGCCGTTCAAAGCCTTCCACCCCGGGGCGGTAAAATCTTTTGCCGGCCAGTTCGGGCGGCAGGTAGCTCTGTTCCACGAAATGCCCGGGATAGTCGTGGGGGTAGAGATAGCCCTCGCCGTGACCCAGCCGGGCGGCGCCGCGGTAGCCTGTCCCTCGCAGGTGAGCGGGAACACGGTAGCTGCTGTCTTCCTCGACAGCGGTCAGGGCCTCCTCGATGGCTTTGTAAGAGGCATTGCTCTTGGGGGCGGCGGCTAAATAGATGGCCGCCTGGGCCAGGGGAATCCTGCCCTCGGGGAGCCCGATGAGCTGCACCGCCTGGGAGGCGGCAACAGCAAGAGGCAGCGCTTGCGGATCGGCATTGCCGATATCCTCGGCGGCGCTGATCACGAGGCGGCGGGCGATAAATAGAGGGTCTTCCCCTCCTTTGAGCATGCGGGCGATCCAGTAAAGGGCGGCATCGGGATCGGAACCGCGGATAGATTTGATCAGCGCCGAGGCCATATCGTAATGATTGTCCCCCGCCCGATCATAAGTATAGGCCCTCGAGCGCATTGCTTCCGCGGCCGCCGCAGCGGTGATCACGATCTTGCCGCCGCGCCGTTCAGCCAGGCTCACTGAGAGCTCAAGGGCGTTCAGGGCGGTCCTGGCATCGCCGTTGGCTCCGTCAGCCAGGCAGCGCAGCGCCCGGGGATCGGTTTCAGCTTCCAGTTTTCCCAAACCCCGCTCATCGTCGGAGAGGGCTTGTTGCAGCAGTTTGAGGATTTCGTCAGTTCCCAGCGGTTCAAAAACAAAGAGGCGGGTCCGCGAAAGGAGGGGACTGTTCAGGTAGAAGAAGGGGTTCTCCGTAGTGGCTCCGATAAAGATGACGGTGCCCTGCTCCACCGCCGCCAGCAGGGCATCCTGCTGGGCTTTGTTGAAACGGT
>CAZQEV010000003.1:20486-38787 GCA_964592135.1 uncultured Syntrophomonadaceae bacterium | reverse complement strand
TTCCGGCTGCCAACCGGGGCCGGGGAGGTATTCGTTTTAACGAAACAGCGGGCTCTATGGCCCGGGATTCAGTATTCGTCGCCGCTTCACTGCTGCGCAAACTGTCCGGCCTGGATCTGGGTGACTATGATCTGCATCTGAATGTGGTCGGCGGGGGCTCTTTTGACGGGCCTTCGGCCGGAGCAGCCATCTTTTTGGCAATACTCAGTGCTGTAAATGAACTGCCGTTGCGACAGGATTGTGCGGTAACAGGAGAGGTGTCGCTGAGAGGGCAGCTCAAACCCGTTGGCGGGATCACTGAAAAAATTTACGGTGCGCGCATTGCCGGGTTGAAGAAAGTCGTGGTTCCGTTGGATAATCAAACTGAACTTGGCGGCCGCTTTCCCGAAATGGAGATTGCAGCTGCCGGGAATATCGAAAGTCTGCTGCCCCATTTTTTTTCGCGCAGTGCTCTAAAAATGCTGAAGACAAAGGAGAGTTGAGCGATGGTTCTCACGATTGACAAGATCCCGCCGCAGAGCATTGAGGCGGAACAGTCCGTCCTCGGCTCGATGATTATTGAGAAAGAAGCCATTTTTACCACCGCCGAGCTGCTTCGGGGACATGATTTCTACCGGACCTCGCACCAGAAGATATTTGAAGCAATTGTCGCCTTAAGCGAGAAAGGCGAACCTGTGGATCTTGTCACCCTGGCCGATGAGCTGCAGAGGCGTCATTCCCTGGAGGAGGCCGGCGGGACAGCTTATCTGAGCGCCCTGGCCGGCGCAGTGCCTACAGCGGCAAATGTGCAATACTATGCCCTTATTGTCCGGGAAAAATCTATTCTGCGCTCCCTGATCCATGCGGCTACAAATATCGTCGCGGGCTGCTATGAAGGGCCGCCTGATGTGGAAGAATTCCTGGATACAGCTGAACAGCAGATCTTCGAAATCGGCAAGCAGGGAAAACAGCAGGGTTTTATCCCCTTGAAAGAGGTTCTCAAAGAGACCTTCGACCGGATCGAACAGCTGTTTGACGATAAAAAAGGAGTTACCGGTCTCTCGACAGGTTTTGAAGATCTGAATGGAATTAGTTCGGGATTGCAGCCCTCTGAGCTGATTATCGTGGCTGCACGGCCCAGCATGGGGAAAACGACTCTGGCGTTAAATATGGCCCACCATATTGCTGTTAAAGAGAGAAAGCCCGTTGCTTTCTTCAGCCTGGAGATGTCGAGGGAGCAGCTGGCGCAGCGAATGCTCTGCGCCGAGGCGGGGATCGATTCTCAAAAAATGCGCCGCGGCTTTCTTTCCCAGGAAGAATGGCAGAAGCTTACCCGTGCCGTGGGGCCTTTAAGCGAATCCCCGCTTTATATAGATGATTCCGCCTCGCTTTCGGTAATGGAGGTGCGGGCAAAAGCCCGGCGGCTGAAGTCGGAGAGAGGACTGGAGGCGGTTTTTGTTGACTACCTGCAGCTGATGCGCGGTTTCAGCCGGACGGAAAACAGGCAGCAAGAGCTTTCCGAAATATCCCGTTCTCTAAAAGCCCTGGCCAAAGAGCTCTCCGTACCGGTGATCGCCCTATCCCAGCTCAGCCGCGCTGTTGAAAAGAGAGATAGCCGCCGGCCCATATTAAGCGATCTCATGGAATCGGGGGGCATCGAAGCAAATGCCGACATGGTTCTCTTTATTTATCGGGAATCCTATTACAATAAAGAAACGGAAAAGGGAAATACTGCGGAAATTATTGTGGCCAAGCAGCGGAACGGTCCGGTGGGCATGATCGAGCTCTATTTTTTTGACCGGTATAACAGGTTCGCCAATATCGCCCGCGCCGGGGAAACTGATGCGGTGCGGGGCTCATAGAAACGGTGGTAATATGTTCGAGTCAGAATATGATGTAATTATTATCGGTGCCGGCCCCGCGGGCATCTTTGCGGCGTTGGAGCTCTGCCGCCGGGGCAATCCGCGCATATTGCTGCTGGATAAAGGGGCGGCCCTGGAGAAGCGTAAATGCGCCACCCTGGGAGAGTACGGCCGCTGTCTGCGCTGCCATCCCTGTGCCATTACCTGCGGTTGGGGCGGCGCCGGTGCTTTCAGCGACGGCAAGCTGACCCTTTCAACGGAATTTGGGGGGCTTCTGAATGAGTATCTCGATCCTCCTTTACTGGAGCAGCTGATCAGCTATGTGGACGGGATTTACCTTTCAGCCGGAGCCGAAGATATTCTTTTTGGTACTGATACTGAGGTTACAAATGAGCTGCAGCGGGATGCCGCAGCAGCGGGATTAAGTCTCATACCGGCGCAGATCAGGCATCTGGGCACGGAAAACTGCTATGTTGTGCTGGAGAAAATGTACCGTTGGCTGGAGAAAAAAGTCGAGATTGCTACGGGGACCGAGGTTGCGGCAATCACCACTTCAGGCGGCAAAGTCACGGGCGTTGAGCTGGCTTCGGGGAAACAGGTCAAGGCAGGGTATGTCATTGCCGGTCCGGGTAGGGCCGGGGCGGAATGGATGCACAGTGAAGCTTCGCGGCTGGGGCTCCAGGGGGTCAACAACCCTGTGGATATCGGGCTGCGTGTGGAGGTGCCGGCGGTGCTGATGGAGCACCTCACCGGCAAGGTCTACGAATCGAAGCTGATCTACTTTTCGCGTTCTTTTGATGATCGCGTGCGCACTTTCTGCATGAACCCTTACGGGATTGTGGTTACAGAAAACAATGTTGGTCTGGTCACAGTTAACGGGCACAGCTACGCGGAAAAAAGAAGCGCCAATACAAATTTTGCCCTGCTGGTAAGTAAAACATTTACTGAACCGTTCAATGAACCTATACGTTACGGTAAATATATAGCCAGCCTGGCCAATATGCTGGGAGACGGAGTAATTGTGCAGCGCCTCGGAGATCTCCAGATGGGCCGCCGATCCACAGCGGAGCGGATCCACCGCGGCCTGGTCCGGCCCACCCTGGCGGAGGCGACGCCCGGCGACCTGAGCCTCGTTCTCCCCTACCGGCATTTGCTCTCCATTATGGAGATGCTTGAAGCTTTGGACAGGCTGGCTCCTGGGGTGAATTCACCCCATACCCTTCTTTACGGGGTGGAGGTGAAGTTCTACTCCTTCCGGCTTCGCTTAACCCGCAATTTGGAGACCGACCTGGATAACCTCTTTGCTGTTGGCGACGGGGCAGGTGTGACAAGGGGTCTGATCCAGGCTTCGGCTTCAGGTGTGCTTGCAGCCCGGGAGATCGGAGGGCGCCTGGAAAAGGGCGGCATTGAATAAATTCTTTTTAGCTGGGAAATATAGGTTCCCGAGGTGATGCGCTGTAGCTTTCTACTGAATAATTCAGGGAATAACCGTTCTTTTTTTTCTTTGGGCAGGAACTTCCATAACCGTGGCGAATAATTAAGGCATCTTAATAACTGTTAAGGATAGAGCCTGTTGGCTTAACAAGCGGCACTGAAGGAGCCGCCTGTCCGGCCCCAAAGGAGGTTTTTTATGAAGCGCTGGAAAATCCGGCAGTGGCCGGCGCTGTTGAGGAAAAAGCTGCAGCGTGCCTACCGGTACAGTGAACTGAGAAAGCTTCAGCTGTGGTTAAAAGGGAAAACAGTGCACCCGGCGTTTTACCTGGCATCAGCGGTCCTCTTGATCGGAGCGCTGCTGGGGTTGAATCATTACTTTTCACAGTTCTTCTATGTGGTCACCCTGGAAGGATGCGAAGTGGGCATAGTGCGGGATGCCGGGGAGATCGAGGATTTTCTAGATGAATTAAACGAATGCTGCAGCTCCTTTTATGGGATGACAGTAGAACCGGAGCAGGAAATATTGTTTAACCGCGAATATCGCTCAGGCGGTGAAGAAGATGCTCTATCTGTCAAAGAGGCTTTGCGGCAGCAGATCAGTCTCATTACTGAAGCGGTAATGCTCACGGTGGACCAGGTACCGGCAATCCCGGTGGTTTCGGAAAAAGAGGTTGCTGAGGTCATCGATCTGTTAGGCAATGCTTATACCAGTGAGGCGGAGAATGTCAGGTTGCTTGAAGTAAACCTTGTTGAGGATATTGCAGGCACACCCTGCGCCATCCCCCCGGAGGCAGTTTGCACCCCTGAGGAGGCAGCCGGTCTTCTGCTAAGCAGCCAGGCTGCGGACGAAAGCAGGCTGCTTCTGGCCAGCCGGTATGGTGAAGCGATGCGTGAAGAGGTGCCTGTGGAAATGGATGGGTTTCTTCCCACAGTTCACGTGCAGACCCTGGAAGAGGTCAGGAATGTTGAGAGCATTCCCTTTTCCACGAGCTATACTTACAATGACAAGATGTGGTATGTGCAAAGCCATGTGCTTATTCCCGGGAAAGCAGGTGAGAAAGAGGTTACCTATCATGTCACCAGCGAAAACGGGATAGAGGTGGACCGGCAGATCGTGGAGCAGACAGTCCTGCTGGAGCCGGTTACCCAGGTTGTTGAAAAGGGCACATCACAGGCGCCCTCCATCGGCACAGGCCTCTTTACCTGGCCCGTGGCGGACGGCGGGATGATCAGCCAGTATTTTAGCGGGAGCCACAGTGGGATTGACATCACTACATTGGGACGCCAATCTCCAATTCTGGCTGCCGACAGCGGTGTGGTGGTGGAAACAGGATCAAGATATCCCCTGGGCAACTATATCGTAATCTATCATGGCAACTACTATACGGTTTATTTGCATAACCATGTGCACTATGTTTCTACCGGGGCAAGCGTTTCCCGCGGTCAGACCATTGCCCTGATGGGGAACACCGGCCGCACCTATGGGCGGACCGGGATCCACCTTCATTTTGAAGTCCGCCGCAGCGACGGATCGGGCGTCTGGGGGCACTGGTCCAAAAATCCTCCCGTTAACCCCCTGAATTTCTTCAATCCCTGATTGTCCTAAGCAAGAATCGGATCGGGGCTGCTCTGGAGCAGCCCCTTTTTCATGTAAAGTGATCTTATTCCAGCAGGGATTCAATACCCGGAAAACGAAATTGTGATCTAACCTTTTTTAAGGAGAGATAGATTGCCTCCCAGAATACTGGTAGTCGACGATGAGCGGCCCATCGCCGAGATCTTAAAATACAATCTGGAAAAAGAGGGCTACGAGGTAGTCCTGGCTTACGACGGCGAAGAGGCGCTGGAGCGCCTGGAACAGGATCATCCCGATCTGGTTCTGCTTGACATCATGCTTCCGAAAAAGGATGGTTTTACTGTCTGCCGTGAAATTCGCGCACAGAAGAAAGCGATCCCGATCATCATGTTGACGGCGCGGGAAACAGAGATTGACAAGGTGCTGGGGCTGGAACTGGGTGCCGATGATTATGTGACCAAGCCTTTCAGCGCCCGCGAGCTTCTAGCCCGAGTGAAAGCAATTCTCAGGCGTAGCCAGGCCCCCGGTGCAGATGTGCATAAGCAGCTGCACTGCGGTGATCTGGTTGTGGATCTTGACACAGTGCAGGTTTTTAACCGGGGGCGCCCTGTCGAGCTTACACCAAAGGAATTCTCCATTCTTTCGGTCTTAATGAAGAGGCCGGGCCATGTTTATAACAGGCAGCAACTCCTGAACCAGGTCTGGGGGTATGACTACTTTGGCGATGAACGAACTGTAGATGTAACCATCCGGCGCCTTCGGGAAAAACTGGAAATCAATCCTGCTGAGCCGGAATATATTCACACCAAAAGGGGTGTCGGCTATTTTTTCAGGCAGAAGGGGCGGCTTTAAAAGCCTTCAATGGAAAATTGCCCTGATCTACTCCCTTCTTCTGCTTTTCACCCTGCAGTTGATCAGCGTCTATCTGGTGCAATCTCTGGAGCAGTATTATCTCCACAACTTCAAAAACAGCCTGGAATATCAGGCTCAATTGCTGTCGGCTTTCCTGACGCCTTCACTAAACAAAGGTCATGAAGCCGAGGAAGATATTGCTCACCTCGTTCGTGAATTCAGCGGACTGCGCGACATGGAGATCGCTGTGCTGGATTCCTATGCGCATGTTATCGGTACGTCGACGAGCCGGGCTGTGGTCGGCGGGCGCCTGATCCGCGATGAGATCACCAGGGCGCTGGCAGGAGAGATCAGCGAAGCAATTCGTTACGATCCCCTTTCCGGAGAGAGGCGCTACTATCTTGCCCTTCCCCTGAAAGATCAGCGGAATATAAACGGTGTGCTTTACCTGAGCAGTTCGCTCAACGATGTGGACAGGGTATTGAACCAGATCAAGCTCATACTGCTTAGCGGCTCCGCTTTTGCCCTTGGCATCAGTGTATTGCTGGGGATTATTCTGGCGAGAACGATCACGGCGCCGATCCAGAGAGTTACCCGGCAGGCCGGGTTAATGGCCCGGGGAGATTTTTCGCAGAAAATCAGGGTGACATCTGCCGATGAGATTGGCCGTCTGGGCGCCACTTTCAACTACCTTGCCGAACGGTTGCACCGCAATATCAGGGAAATCTCCACGGAAAAAAGCAAGGTTGAGGCGATGATCAACCATATGAGCAACGGGGTGATTGCTCTTGATGGAAAAGGGCGCCTGATTCATGTGAACCCGGCGGCGCAGGATCTTCTCAAGAAATTTTCTCAAAGCACTCCATCCATGGGAAGTTCCGGTTTTCCCCTGCTAAAAAAACTGGCGGGGCCGGAAACACTGCGTCGGTTTATGCGAGGAAGAGATCCTTTGATGCTTGAGATAACCCGGGAAGAACCGGCTGTGACCTTCAAAATGGCCATTGCTCCTTTCAAAGAGGAAGGGGAAAGATTGGACGGCACACTTGTAGTGTTCCACGACGTTACAGCGGAAAAAGATTTTGTCAGGCGTCAGCAGGAATTTGTTGCCGATGTTTCCCATGAGCTGCGAACGCCCCTGACGGCCATAAAAAGTTACGTAGAGACTCTGCTTGACGGCGCAGCTGCTGATCCCGAGGTCAGCAATCGCTTTCTGGATGTTCTGAAACGCGAAACTGACCGGATGGTTGATCTGGTCAAAGATCTGCTGGTGCTATCCCAGCTTGACTATAGACAGGTAGAGTTGCATAAAACAAAGGTAGAGCTCTTTGATCTGGTGACAGATGCAGTAGAGCAGATGCAGCTGAAAACAGGGCTGAAAGAACGCAAGATCGAGATTGCCATCCCCCTCGCGCTTCCCAAGGTCTGGGTCGATCAGGGGAAAATCATGCGTGTATTTTTGAATTTGCTCAACAATGCCATCAAATATACCCTGCCTGATGGTAAGATAAAGATCGGAGCAGCAGTGGAAGACAAAGAGGGGTGCTTGAAAGTATTGCTTGAAGATAATGGGCTTGGAATCCCGGCCGAAGATCTGGAAAGAATATTTGAGCGTTTCTACAGGGTAGAGAAGACCCGGAGCCGTGATTACGGCGGCACCGGTCTTGGATTGCCGATTGCCCGCAGGATTGTGGAAGCACACGGCGGCCGGATCTGGCTTGAAAGCGCTGTGGGAAAAGGGACCAGGGTCTGGTTTACCCTTCCCGTGGTGGTGGAGCAGGGAGGAAAGGATATTGAGTGAGCAGGCCAGGAGCGCGGGACTCCTTTTGCTGGTGACTTTGAGCATCTTTCTTACGTACCAACTCTGGTTTGGACGTAAACCGGAGGATCGGGTCATAGAAAATGATTACGACAATATCTATTTCGAAGAACCCCGGCCGCTGAACCAGTTGCTCATGCCCGAACGGATTTTTATTTACCAGGGGAATTTGTGCTACCAGGTCCGCCCTGATGATTCCGATTTCACCTTGCTTTGGGAAGAGATTTCCAAGATGTTGCAAGAAATCGCTGAACCGGCCAACTATGAGTACGGTGAAAGACTGCCGGATGATGCAAGGTTGTGTCTGGACCTGCAATTTAACCCGGCCCTACCGCTGGGCTGGGAGAGCCCCTGGTTTAAAAACTCACCTGCCGGAGAGCTGGAGGGAGTGCAGATCTGGCGGCTTGACGATCGCTTCTGGGGAGTATTACAAGATCAGGAAGACTCCGCCGGGTTGCTGCTGCTGCCGGCCAGGGGGGGATTACAACTGGCTGAACTCTGCGATCAATTCAATCCTGGGGTAAGGCCGACTTACGAGAAGCTTGAGGCCGGAGAAATTTATCTTTCTCAGGGGACAGTGATAGCTGTGCCTTACTCGCTTTACGTGCCGGCACCCAACCCCCAGATGGAAGAACTGGCCTTGAAAATGGAAATCCTTGACCGCGAACTGCTTCTCAACACTATTTTCATCAAGAGGAGTCTGGTCAGAGAGATTAAGGAGAGAGGCGGCGAACTGATCTTTACAGATGGCGAGCAGGGGCTGCGTCTGGGGAATGGCCTGGAATATTCTCACCCCCGGCTGGAGCAAAAGCCGGTCATTCTATCCTATACATCAGCATTGCTGTCTGCAGGAAAGCTGCTGGGGTATTATGGCGGCTGGCCTGAAAACCTGCGGTTGGAACACCTGGCCCGGGATGATGGGACAGGAGCCGGACCAGCGGCTACCTACAAGGCAGTGTGGCGCAGCTATTACAATGGATACCCTCTTTTGGGGGAAGCCGGTGTTACTATGATCTTTCACCACGGCGGGTTGGTAAGCTACCGGCGCAACCTCTATCTCTTGCTCCATCCTTCAAGTGAACAGGTGCATGCGCGGGATTACCTGGAGGCGCTGGCGGCGGCAGTGGATTTACTTGCCGGAGCAGGGCTGGAGCATTACAGCCTTGAAGAGATGGATCTGGCCTATTACCTTGCCGGAGATTCCACGCAGCCGCAGGCAGTTCCCGTTTGGTCCATCCGCCTGAATGGGAGGCAGCTTATTCTGAAAGCAGGAGATCTTACTCCCCTGGAGGACTCAGAGTCGTGAATATTGGACGCGCGAAGACAATTCTCATCTATGCATTTTTAGGGCTAAACCTTTTACTTTTCTATCATCTTTTTGGTGGGGAGCTCCGAAGGCTGGCCTGGGTTGCGGTATCGCCAGGTGATCTTCGTTATGTTGAAAACCGCCTTGGTGAATATGGTTACATGCTGGAAGCAAAGGTAGACCGCAGGATCAGGAAGAGTACTTTCCTGACGGTGACCCCATCACGGGATGTGGAGCTGTTGCTGCGGAGCCATTTTCAGGCTGCGGCAGCTACTTCAATGGAACCGGAAGGAGAGCGGCTATACGAGGGGGAAGGAGTCCGTATAATAATTTATCCAGGGGGGCTGACCCGGATAGAATACACGCCGCGGGTGGAACTACTGGAAGAGACTGTGCCGGCGGAAGGGAAGGATCTTGTTTCAGCTTTTGAGCGCTTTGTCCGGGATAAAGGGCCGGCGTTTCCGGCGGCACGCTTCGATTTTATAAGACGATCCGGCGGCAGGACAGTCCTGCATTATGTCCAAACCTTTGAGGGCAGGCCGCTTTACAGCGGTTATCTGGATGCAATCCTGGAACACAATACTCTTGCGGCCTTGGAAATTTACTGGCTTGAGGCGGAAACCTCTTTTCAGGAACGGGAGATGGAGGGGATCCCGGTCACGGAGGCTTTACAGAGATTGATCGAGTTACTGGGACCAAGTCCGCGAACCTGCCGCATTATCAAAGCAGATCTGGGCTTCTACAGCCGCAACTTCGACGCAGAGGAATGGGAAGTTCCTCCGGTGTGGCGCTTCTTGTTTGAGAACGGAGATAGTTACTTTATCAATGCCTTTACCGGCAACCTGGAGCTGGAAACATCTAACTGACGGGAGAAGATGAAATGGATAAAATCATGGTGCGCGGCGGAAATCAATTAAAAGGACAGGTAAAAATTAGCGGCTCAAAAAATGCAGCCCTGGCTATTTTGCCGGCACTTCTGCTGGCCACCAGGAAGGTGTCTTTAAGCAATGTCCCTGATATTATCGATGTCCGGACAATGCTGCGCATCCTCGAGGATCTCGGGCTGACCATCCGCCGGCGGGGGCGGAATGCATTAGATTTTTATCCTTCCGGGCTTCGCGGGTTTGAGCCTCCTTTCAATTTGGTGCAAAAATTACGGGCCTCTTCTTACCTTATGGGCAGCCTCTTAACCCGTTTTGGAAAGGCGACGGTGCCGGTGCCGGGAGGCTGCGATCTGGGGCCGCGTCCCATCGATCAGCATCTCAAGGGATTTGCCGCTCTGGGGGCCGGGTGCGAAATTGAACACGGCTTGATCAAGCTGCATGCCGGGAAACTCAGGGGAGCACGGATCTACCTTGATGTAGTCAGTGTGGGAGCTACGGTTAACCTGATACTGGCTGCGGCAGGCGCGGAGGGGCGGACCGTTCTGGAAAATGCGGCTAAAGAGCCGGAAATTGTCGATCTGGCTAATTTTTTAAACGCCATGGGTGCAATAATCAAGGGCGCAGGTACCGATGTGATCAAAATAGATGGGGTCAAAGATTTTGGGGGCGCTGATCATGCAGTTATTCCTGACCGGATAGAAGCAGGCACATTCATGGTTGCCGCTGCGGCGACAGGGGGCGACGTTGTCGTGGGGGAGGTCATTCCGAAGCATCTGGAAGCTGTAACGGCCAAGCTTAGGGAGATGGGTGCCGAGGTGGAAGCAGAGTCGGAGCAGATCAGGGTCTGCAGGAGCGGACCGCTCAATCCCTCCGACTTAAAAACCTTTCCCTATCCGGGATTCCCGACAGATCTTCAACCGCTGGGGATGGTCTTGCTTACTGCAGCTGAGGGAACCAGCATTATAACAGAAAATGTTTTTGATGGGCGTTTCCGGCATATCGATGAATTGAAAAAAATGGGCGCCCGGATCAAGCTTGAGGGGAGAAGTGCGGTGATCGACGGGGGCAATCCTCTTTCGGGGGCTCCTGTTGCCGCTACCGATCTGCGGGCCGGCGCTGCGTTAATCGTGGCCGGTTTGATAGCGAAAGGGGACACTGTTCTCAGTGAGGTGGAGCACGTGTACCGGGGTTACGAAAATGTTGAAGAAAAACTTACTGATTTGGGGGCGCAGCTGAGGCCGCTGCATGAGCAGAGTTTCCGCCTGAAGGTACGGGATTTCGACTGATATGGAGCTCTGGCTTGTCAGGCACGGCAGTACTCTGGCCGGCACAGAGGGACGTTTCCAGGGCAGGTGCGATTATCCACTGAGCGGAGCGGGGATCGGGGAAGTGGTGCAACTGACCAGGCGCTTAAGCACGGCAGGCGGTTTTGATCTCCTTTTGAGCAGCGATCTGAGGCGGGCCTGGCGGACAGCAGAAATCATTTCCCGGGAAATTGGGATTTTGCCGCTGAGCGAACCCTTACTTAGAGAATGCTCCTGGGGTTATATTGAAGGTATGAAAAGGAGTGTCGTGGAGATCCGTCTTCCCTTCCTTTTTCACGCAAAAAATGGCCGGCTGAAGGCGCTGCGCTGCGGCGGGGAGAGCGAGCGAAAGCTGCTGGCGCGAACCCGGATCTTGCGTCGCAAGATCTGCTGTAAATATTCGGGGCTTCATCGCCTTCTTTTTGTTAGCCACAGCCGGTTGATCAATGCTTTTATCTCCGGCTCTTTGGGTTATTCCGCCTTTCAGAAATGGCCCTATGCACCATCCCCCGCATCTCTGTCGATCGTAAAGATAGATCCCGGCGGAGGGAAACACCGCCTCGTGTTATTTAACGATATCCGCCACTTGCGGGGATAGATGATCTTTACAGATCCCAAACAAATGGATAAACTGATCAACAGAAGAAATGCGAGGATCACACGACTTTTGCCCATCCTGCCGGCGGCAGATCAAATGCTGCCTGACAGTAGTGAGAAGACGCATCGGGAGCCGGCGGTTATTCCGGGGAATGCTGTTCTCCGAAAACAACTTGCAGTTTGGAAAATGAGGGAGAGTTTTGCAGGTCATTGTTATCTTTATAGATGGAGTCGGCCTTGGAGCACTGGCTCCGGAGAATCCTTTTGTCTTTACCGAAACACCCTTCTTGAAGAGGCTGTTCGGGGGGAACCCTCTCACCAGGGAGATTAAGGGATATCACGACGGGCAGGTTACATTGCGGGGAATTGATGCACGGCTGGGTGTGGAGGGTTTGCCGCAGAGCGCTACCGGACAGGCGTCGATCTTTACCGGGACAAATGCGCCGCGCAGGCTCGGCTACCACCTGAATGGGTTTCCCAACAGGATCCTGCGGGAACTCCTGAAAAAGGCGGGGATGTTCGCCTCTCTGGAGGATGATGGCTACAGGTGCGTTTTTGTTAATGGCTACCGCCCTTCTTTCTTCGAAAAATTGAAGGAGGGTCTGCCGGGGTGGCGCTATTCCTGTTCAACCCTGATCACATATTATGGGGGGCTTCCTTTTTACGGTCTTGAGGAAATAAAGGCCGGCAAAGCCCTGTTTATGGATCTTACGAATGAGATGTTGAACGGCATGGGCTACTCTGTTCCGGTGATTACGCCGGAAGCAGCCGGCGAGAGGCTTGTTGATATCGCCGGCAAATTTGATTTCTCCCTCTTCGAATATTTTTTATCAGATCGCGCCGGGCACCTTGCCTGCAAAGAGCAGGCGGGCAAGGTGGTGAGTATTCTGGATCGCTTCCTTGGCGCCGCGGCAGAATGTCTTGATCCGGCAAAGACGCTCCTTATTGTGACCAGCGACCATGGTAATCTCGAGGATCTGTCCCATGGCAGACACACATTCAACGAAGTTCCTGTCCTGTTGATGGGGGCGGAACTTGTAAGGCGGAAGATCACTCCTTTGCTCTGCGATCTTGCCGATATCCTTTCGGCAGTCCGCACTGTCCTGGAGGTTGAAAAGTAGAAGTTGGAGGCTTGAAAGGAAATAGGGGGAAGTGCTTCATAGTTTTGGATGAGGGGTGAATTTAAATGCGTGTAGAGACACTGGTAGTAAGCATGTTTGCGACAAATTGTTACCTCGTCAGCTGCTCGAAGACTTCGGAGGGGATTGTTATCGATCCCGGCGCTGAAGGGAAGAAAATATTGCGGCACATAGAGAAGAGCGGCCTAAAAATAAAGGGGATTGTCAATACTCACGGCCATATCGATCATACCGGTGCCAACGGCAGGTTAAAAGAGGCGCTCAAGGTTCCGCTCCTGCTGCCCGAGAAGGATCTGGAAACATACCGCAACCCCGGTTTCGGGTTGGGAGTCATCTTTGGCAAGCCCGCGGCACCTGATTGCCTGATCAGGGATGGGGAGACCATCAGCTTTGGCCGGGAGGCCCTGGCCGTGCTCGAGACCCCGGGTCATACTAAGGGCGGTATTTCACTCTATGCTGACGGGGTAGTTTTTTCCGGGGACACCCTTTTTGCCGGATCCGTGGGGAGGACCGATCTGGCCGGCGGTTCTTACCCGCTCTTGATCCGCAGCATTAAAGAGAGGTTGCTGGTGCTGCCGCCGCAGACCGTGGTCTATCCTGGACACGGACCGTCCACCACGATTGAAATAGAAGCGAGCAGCAACCCCTTTCTCCGTTAGGGAGAAGCAGGTGCGCGTTTTAGCGAGGGCAGCCAGGGCCACCAGAAAGCAGGACTGCAAAGACGGCACTCATCCACCGGCTCTGTTCCACTGACAAAGTATTCATCAATACCGGGATCCGGGCAGTAAGGGCTTCTTTTCAGCCCTGATTCGGGGCAAAGGGAGCAGCGGACAATCCCCTCCGGGATTTCGAAATCGACGATTTCGCTATCCTGCAACGATAGCTTCATAAACCAGGCCCACAGGGGGGCGGCAGCGCCTCCTCCTGAAAAATCAATGGATTTTTCATAATCGTCACCCACATAGATGCCGGCTACCAGTTGGGGCGTGTAACCGATCATATGTGCATTTTTACTCTCCTGGGATGTGCCCGATTTGCCGGCAGCGGGACGATCCAGAATCGAACCGGCGGCACAGGCGGTGCCTCCCTCCGCAAGAACACCTTTAAGCATATCTGTGATCAGGAAGGCGATGGCCGGATCAAGCACCTGTTCCTTATGCGGCAGATTTTCCAGGAGGACCTTCCCCTGGGGATCAACAATTTTTCGTATGACCAGGGGCTCGATGCGAAAACCCCCATTGGCGAAGGCAGCGAAAGCGGCAGTCAGCTCAAGTAAGGTCACTTCACTGCTACCGAGGGCCAGTGAAAAATAGGGGCCCAGGGAGCTGGAAATACCCAGGCGGTGGGCCATTTCCACAGCCTTCTCTTTTCCAATTTGATCGTGTACTTTTATTGCGGCAATGTTGCACGATTTTGCCAGCGCTTCGCGGATGGTCAATTCCCGGTTATGGAAACTACCGCCGAAATCTGTGGGTGCGTAGGCTTCTGCCAGGCCGCTTTCATGAAAAGTAACTGCTTCACAGCTCACCAGATCCGCTGCTGTAAAACCCTCTTCCAAGGCTGCAGCATAAACGAAAGGTTTAAAAGCAGATCCGGGGGAGCGCAGGGCCAGGGCGCGGTTGAGACTTGTCTCTTTGAAATCGCGCCCCCCCACCATGGCTCTGACATAACCTGTATCCGGTTCGATGGCCACCAGAGCCCCCTGGGGCTGATTTTTACCATCCTCGTCGATGCGCAGTGTGGGGATCCCGGCGATAATCTCCTGGGCGATATGCTGCATATCCGGGTTAATGGTGGTGTAAATGTTTAAACCGCCCCGGTAAAGAGGATCCAAATCGCCGTCAAAAAATTCGGCAAGATCTTTGTTGATCACATAATCCAGGATATAAGCTTCCCTTTCTTCGCCTGACAGATCCCGTAGACTAAGCTGCTCCTCCAAAGCGCTTTCTCTCTCATCCGGGGTAATATAGCTGCCGGAAAGCATCTGGTTCAAGACTGTTCTCTGACGCTGCCGGGCAGCTTCCATGTTGAGATAAGGAGAGTAGTAAGCGGGTCCTTTGGGGATGCCTGCCAGGAGCGCCGCCTCACTGAGGTCGAGCTCGGCGGCGCTTTTCCCAAAATAAGTTTGAGCGGCGCTTTCGGCCCCATAAGCGGCGTGGCCGTAATAGATCGTATTTAAATACATTTCCAGGATTTCATCTTTTGCATAACGGCGTTCCAGGTGTAAAGTGTACAGCGCCTCTTTAAACTTGCGTTCAAGGGTACGATCATGTGATAGAAACAAATTTTTGGCCAGCTGCTGGGTTATGGTGCTGCCTCCCTGAGAGGTTTGTCTCCCTTTAAGGTTGTTTAACACCGCCCGGGCCAGTCCGGCAGGATCAAATCCGTGATGCCGGTAAAACCGGCGGTCCTCCACAGCGAGCGTGGCATTGATCAAATATTCGGAAACCTGATCCAGGGGTACCTCCACCCGATTTTCTTCATACCGGACCGCCAGCAGCTCATCCCGGCAATCATAGATCCGGGTGGTTAATGGAGGTGAGGGTTCTGGGAGCTGCTCCATTTCTCCAATAGTGTAGACCAGATATCCGAAACTTCCGGATATGCTCAGCATAAATAAGATCACGATGATTAAAAAACAGCGAAAGTAGTTCATAATATCCGCTCTCCCGAATTTAATTAAAGATATAGTATGATACAAAATTGTGCAAATAATTACAGATGGGCTATAATTATTTTTGCAAGAAGCAGGAAATAATGATACAATAGCGAAGCATAATTACAAGCAGCCTGTTTGACTGCCGCCCAGGTTCTTAACGCTGCGATTGGAATAAATTCTTCCAAAAAAGATCATAATTTTGCATGAGAAAGGTTTTGAATACACCTCCATTAAGGCAGGCTTACATTTATCCTGATAACATGGATATATTTCCGGTGACAGCTATCTCTGCCGGAACATCCCCCAACCGGTTGCAGTAGTGAGGAGAGTAACACATATTTATTTACAGCCGAAAAATGCGGGGCGATGGGGCTGAGCTAAGATAATGCGGCGAATTCTTGTCGGCGCCCGGTCAAACGGTGTCCCTCAGTTTTTTTCCTGTCACCTTCCCGTTAACGGAAGAGGTTCTCCCCTTGCTGAAAGGAAGTTGAACTTAGTTGGATGGAGTAATTTTTCTAGATTTTCATACTATGATTCTCATTGAAGAGTTAAGGTGGTGTTTAAAATGGATCCTGGCCAATTAACGAAATTAACATTGAATGAACTGCGCCGGATGGCAAGAGAGAAGACTATCAGGGGCCATTCAACAATGCGCAAACAGGAACTGGTTGAGGCGCTCACCGGTGTGATCCCTTCAGATGATCGAACATCGGAAAATGAAGCAGTAGCCGCAGAAGAGAAAGCACAGGATACTGCTGCCGGGCTTCTTGAAATTATGAACGATGGGTTCGGATTCCTGCGCCGCTACAGGTACCGCTATTCTGATGACGACATCTATATCTCTGCGTCACAGATCCGCCGTTTCAACCTGAGGACCGGGGACATGGTGGCTGGAAAAATCAGGCCTCCGAAAGATAATGAAAGATATTACGCGCTGTTGCAGGTTGAGTCGATCAATGATGCAAACCCCGAGTCATTCCTGCGCCGGCCGAACTTTACATCGCTGGTTCCGGTGCATCCACGTGAAGCGCTGCAGATGGAGACGGAGTCTCACATCCTTGCCACCAGGATCATCGATCTCCTTATACCCATCGGCAAAGGACAGCGGGGACTCATCGTCTCTCCACCGAAAGCGGGAAAAACAATCCTGCTCAAGCAGATCGCCAACAGCATCTCGACCAATCATCCAGAGGTCACGCTGATCATCCTGCTCGTTGACGAACGCCCGGAAGAGGTTACCGACATGGAGCGCAGCGTAAAGGCGGATGTGGCCAGCTCCACTTTCGACCAGAAACCGGAAAACCATATTCGTATCTCCGAGCTGGTCCTGGAGCGTGCGCAGCGACTTGTGGAACAGGGCCATGACGTGGCCATTTTGCTGGACAGTATTACCCGCCTGGCCCGGGCTTATAATCTGGTGATCCCCCCCAGCGGACGGACCCTTTCGGGGGGTATTGATCCGGCGGCATTTTATAAGCCAAAGCGCTTTTTTGGTGCGGCGCGGAATATTGACGGCGGCGGCAGCCTTACCATCATTGCTACCGCATTAATAGATACCGGCAGCAGAATGGACGATGTTATTTACGAGGAATTCAAAGGAACGGGCAATATGGAGCTGCACCTGGACCGCAAGATTTCCGAAAGACGCATCTTCCCGGCCATTGATATTTCACGTTCTGGGACACGCCGCGAAGAACTGCTCCTTGATGAGGGCAAGATCGAACTGATGTGGGCATTGCGGCGGGCGATGGGGAACACGCAAAACATCGAATTTCTCGAGATGCTGCTCGGCAAGTTGAAACAGACCAGGGACAATGAAGACTTTTTGAGCAGCATGCATTCATTCTAGCCCCCTTTGCGCTGCAAGAGAAGGGCTAATCCCCAGCCATCATTTTTACTCTCATGGTATGAAATGCATAAAATAACCTTCCGGACAGCAAGATATGGTCTAAACTGTGCTGTTTGAAGGAGGGTTAAGCCATGTCAGCTCTTTTAAAGGCGGCAACAGCAACACTTATTACCGGATTGGCCTGTTTCTGTCTGGGGGCACAAGTATCTGCTCTGGAATTAAAGGAGGGAGATGGCGAATCAGGGGAGCTACCTGTATATTACCTGCAACTGCAGGACTTTGCAGCAGAAAGAAGCAGGATAGCAGAGGTCTGCAGGCCGAGGATATTTGAATATACCGTTGAGCCGATGGATTGCCTGTATAACATTGCGGCACGCTTTGGGACCGACGTGGAAACGCTGGTCAGGCTAAATAATATTACCAACCCCGGCCTGATCCACCCCGGGGATCTTCTGGAAATATTGACAGTGGTCGGCTGTGTTCACGATGTTGAAGAAGGTGATACGGTGGCGGCAATTGCCGTTGCCTACGGGGTTGATGAAACCACAATCAGGGAAGCAAATAAGCTCGGCGAGATACCGGTATTACCCCGGGGCGAGAGAGTTATTGTCCCGGGGGGGATCGCCGCCCGCAGTTCGCCGCGGATATCATTTTGCCGGCCTGTGCAGGGCAGGCTCACCTCCGGTTACGGCTGGCGTGATGGGAAGTTCCATTACGGAATTGACATCGCGGCTCCTTACGGAACCGCTTTCCGTGCCGCGGCCGGGGGGCGAGTCACACATACCGGTTACCGGGGCAGTTACGGGATCATGATTGAACTTGACCATGGCGGCGGCTACCTGACCCGTTATGCCCACGCTTCCCAGGCGGTTGTGTCAGTGGGCCAGCTGGTTTCGGCCGGGCAGTTACTGGGTTATATCGGTTTGACCGGCAATACCACGGGACCCCACCTGCATTTTGAGATTCATGCTGATGGCGAAAAGGTAAACCCCCTTAATTATTTGCAATAAAAGGACTGCTCATGCGGCTGGATGGAGTTGGCGC
>CAZQEV010000003.1:3841-20386 GCA_964592135.1 uncultured Syntrophomonadaceae bacterium | reverse complement strand
CCCCTTAATTATTTGCAATAAAAGGACTGCTCATGCGGCTGGATGGAGTTGGCGCGCCTGTCGGTCCGATGCTCACATGTCGGGATATTGCGTAAAGGTTCCGGTTGTGCTAAAATTTATCCCGAAAGCGAACCAGGGAGGTTGTACTGTTATGAAAGAGAAGATTCATCCCCGCTATTTTCGCACTGTGGTTACCTGCGCCTGTGGGGAATCCTTTGAAACAGGTTCTACAAAAGAGAACCTGAAAGTGGAGATCTGCTCAAAATGTCATCCCTTTTTCACCGGAAAGCAGAAGTTTGTTGATACCGGCGGGAGGGTGGAGCGGTTCAAGCGGAAGTACGGCCTAGAATAAATCGCGGGCCGATCCGCATGAATTCGGGAGGGTTAATACAATGACCAGGCCGCAATTGGTTGGTGGGCAGGCGGTACTTGAAGGGGTGATGATGCGTTATCGCGACCGGGTGGCAATCGCCTGCCGGCGCGGCGACAACAGTATCAGTCTCATTTCTGAAGAAAAGATCCCCCTGGCCCGGCGTTTTCCTCCTCTGGGTTGGCCGATTCTGCGAGGCATGGTTTCTTTTTTTGAATCGCTGATTATCGGCGTGCGCGCCCTTAATTTGTCAGCAGCGGAGGTCCTTGAGGAAGAGGGAGAGGAAATGCAAGGCTGGCAGACATTTTTGGTCGTTCTGCTCGGTCTGGCGCTGGGAGTGGGGCTTTTTTTCATTTTACCCACATGGGTTGCCGGTTTCTTGCCGCCGCACTTGCATCCGATAGTTTTGAATCTGGCGGAAGGGCTGCTCCGTCTGGCCATATTCTTGGCCTATCTTTACCTGGTGACCCGCTGGAGTGAAATGAAACGTTTTTTTGCGTACCACGGCGCCGAGCATAAAGCCGTATTTTGCTATGAGGCCGGGGTCCCTTTAGAGGTTGGAGAGGCGCAGCAATACAGCACTCACCATCCCCGCTGCGGAACAAGTTTTCTGCTTATTGTAATGGTGCTCAGCATTCTGATATTTTCTTTTTTCGGCTGGGTCTCTTTATGGCAGCGCATCATTATTCGCCTGCTTATGCTGCCTCTGGTAGCAGGGATATCCTATGAAGCGATCCGTCTGACAGCACGCAGCCGCTCACCACTGTTCCAGTTGATTTCACTGCCCGGCTTATGGCTGCAGAATCTGACTACCAGTGAGCCGGACAACGGTCAAGTAGAAGTGGCTCTCTGTGCGCTGAAAGCAGTGCTGGAACCGGGTGCATCGGAAAAAAGGGCGGGAAGCAATTCAAAACCTGTGGTGACTGACAGTGTTTGAAAAAATGGCGTTGATTGACGAGCGGTATGGTGAACTGGAGCGGCTGCTCAGTGATCCCGAAGTGCTGGCCCGGATGGATCTATGGCAGCAATATTCCCGGGAACTTGCTGAGTTGGCTCCGGGTGTTGAACTGTACCGCAATTACCGCAGCTTGAAACGGGAGCTGGCTGAGGCTCACGAACTTCTGCAGGATGACACCGGGGGAGAGCTTACCGATTTTTTACAAGAGGAAATTGGCAAGATAAAGGGGTTTATTGAAGAGACTACCGGGAAACTGAAAGAGTTGCTGCTACAGCGCGATCCCCGCGATGAAAAGAGCGTTTTTCTGGAGATCCGGGCGGGCACCGGCGGCGAAGAGGCAGCTCTATTTGCCGCCGACCTTCTAAGGATGTACAGCCGTTATGCCGAGCAGAAGGGCTGGAAAGTGGAGATCGTTGATGCCCATGCCACTGATATCGGAGGGTACAAAGAGATCATCGTCGGCATCGAGGGCCGGGGTGTTTACAGCCGCTTGAAGTATGAAAGCGGCGTCCACAGGGTGCAGCGTATTCCCGCTACCGAGTCGGGGGGGAGGATCCACACTTCAGCAGCCACGGTGGCTGTGCTGCCCGAAGCCGAAGAGGTGGAGATAGAGATCAATCCCCAGGAACTGCGCATTGACACTTTTTGCTCTACCGGCCCGGGAGGCCAGAGTGTGAACACCACCCAGTCGGCGGTCAGGGTGACTCATCTGCCCACCGGACTGGTGGTGACCTGCCAGGATGAAAAATCACAGATAAAAAACAGGGCTAAAGCGCTTCGGGTTCTGCGCAGCAGGCTGATGGATAAGTATGTTACCGAACAGGAAGCTGAACTTGCCGAGGAACGGAGATCACAGATTGGCAGCGGTGACCGCAGCGAGCGCATCCGGACCTACAATTTCCCCCAAAACCGGGTGACCGACCATCGCATCGGGCTGACCCTGCACCGTCTTGATCTGGTGCTGGAGGGGGATCTTGAAGAAATAATCGATGCCCTGGTTGCTTCGGCCAAAGCAAAGCAGCTGCAGGATGTGGGTAATTGAAAGATCTGGGGGATAAAGAGGTTACAATCGAAGGGGCTCTGCGAAGGGCCTTTTCTCGTTTCACAGAGGCGGGGATAGAACAGCCGCGCGATGAAGCTGAAATATTGCTGGCGAACCTGATGGGATGGAACCGTCTAAAATTATTTCTGGAACGCTTTTCCCCCTTGGGAAAAGATCTTGCGCCGGCTTTCGAGAAAGTTGTCGAACGGCGGGCCGGGGGTGAACCGGCTGCTTATATTATCGGAAGCAAGGAGTTCTACGGACTGGAATTTGCAGTTAACCGGGAGGTACTCATCCCCCGTCCGGAAACGGAGCTGCTTGTTGATGCCATCCTGGAGTGGGCCCGGGGCCGGGCGGGAGGCGTTTCCGGTATCGACCTGGGCAGCGGCAGCGGCAACCTGGTGATAGCGCTTGCTTATCACCTGCCGCAAGCTCTGTTTTACGCAGTTGATCTTTCAACGGGGGCGCTGCAGCTGGCGGCGGCGAATGCGGCCCGGCACGGCGTAAGCGGGCAAATCCGCTTTTGTAAAGGTGATTATTTTGCGGCTCTTTCCCGGGTGAAGCCGCCCCCTCGTTTTAACCTTGTTACCGCGAACCCACCCTACCTGTCAACTGCAGAAATGGAGGCTCTCCCCCCAACCATCCGGAATTATGAACCCCGGCTTGCCCTGGATGGTGGCCCCGATGGGCTGGATGCCTACCGTACTATTCTGAGCGCCCTGTCCGGTTTTATGCAAAGTCCGGGATTGATGGCGCTGGAGATGGGATCCTTTCAGAGCGGTGATATTATCTCTTTGTGCCGGCGCAGTTCACTTTTCCACAAGCTGACCCTGCTTCGTGATTACCGCGATTTTCCCAGGGTCCTGCTGGGGTCATTTTAACTTCTCCCCTGTTGAGGTGGCGGTCAGACGGCCGTGGATCACCCCTTTGACTGAGAGCAGCTGGTTGGCTATTTCCTTGGCTTCTCCTGCCGGCCCTTTGATTAAAAGCACCTCCAGGCAGCGGTCATGTGCCAGATGAACATGCATAGTCGAAACAATCAGTTCTACGTAACGATGCTGCAGCTCCAGCAATAGATCATTAAGGCCCCGGACATGGTGATCATAGACCAGGGTGATCGTTCCCGCCACCTCAGCATCATCATCGGACCATTCCGTCCCGACCAGTTGATTCCGGATCAGGTCCCGGATTGCCTCCGAGCGATTGGCATAACCCTTCAACACAATCTCCCGATCAAAAGACTCAAGCAGTTCCCGGTCCATGGATACTCCGAAACGGATCAATCCGGTCATTCTTGTTTCCTCCTCACTTGTTACGCCGGCCTGGAGCCGGCGTTCTTGTTAAGCTAAAATAATTATACATCTTTTCCCCGGAACAATTCCACAAGAATGTCTAATAGAGACAGATAATGGCAAGAATAAGGGTGAGAGGGGGAAGAGTTGTGCTTCCGAATAAGGTAAAACTCAGCGGGGTTAACACTTTTAAACTGGCCACCCTGTCGGCGGAAAAGATGAAAGAGCTTTTTGTCCGGGTTAAAAGAGGAGATAGCGAAGCCCGCGAAGCCCTGGTCAGGGGCAACCTGCGTCTTGTTCTAAGCATCCTGCAGCGTTTTAAAAACCGGGGTGAATCGTTGGACGACCTCTTCCAGGTTGGCTGTATCGGTTTGCTCAAGGCTATTGACAACTTTCAACTGGAACATGAAGTCAATTTTTCAACCTATGCTGTTCCCATGGTGATGGGTGAGATCAAGCGTTACCTCCGTGACAACAACAGTATCCATATCAGCCGCTCCATCAAAAATCTCTCCCACCGGGTTCTGCAAACCCGGGAGGAACTTTTAAAAACAAATCATCGCGAGCCCAGTGTTGGTGAAATCGCCGGGGCCATGGGGATGACTGTTGAAGAGGTGATTTTCGCCTACAATGCCGCCCAGGAGCCGGTTTCGCTCTACGATCCGGTTTTCCGGGATAGCACCGATCCGGTTTATGTGATGGATCTCATCAGTGACCAGTCCGACAGTACTGAGAAGTGGCTGGAAAACCTGGCCTTGCAGGAGGCACTGGATAAGCTCGACCCCAGGGAAAAACAGATCATCGAAGCACGATTCTTTGAAGGAAAAACTCAGGTCGAAATTGCAGGTCAGATCGGGATATCACAGGCGCAGGTTTCAAGAATTGAAAAAGCGGCTCTGGAGATGATCCGGCGCCACTACAAGCAGGAATCAAACCCGGAGGAAAGAGGCAATGAAAAGAAGGATAGATGACTTTAGAAGCGCTGTTTTTCTGTTGTTACTTTTAGCGGTCACCCTTTTCCTGCTGGGATCGATTTGGTACTCTAATTTTCGGCATGAAAGAGCGTCCGCCTGGCAGTTACAGGGTGATGAACCCGTAGTCCGGCTGCATGTGCGCGCAGCGGGGGACAGTCCTGACGAGCAGCGTTTCAAAATGGATCTCGTTTTGCAGGTACGGCAATTGCTTTCTACAGGTGAATGGCCTCAAAACGGCGGCTATGCCGGCTATGTTTCTTTTTTAGAAAAGTATTTACCTGAATTAGAAAGATCGCTTCAGGAATATGCCTCCGAAACAGCCGGGCCGCAAATCTTCGTGCAGCTTGGGCGGGAGCACTTCCCCTTAAGAACCTATGGCCGCCGCATCTTCCCTGCAGGAGAATATACCGCCTTGACGGTAACTGTGGGTGAGGGGGCCGGTGAAAATTGGTGGTGTCTCCTTTATCCCTCGCTTTGCTTACCACCGGCAAAAATAATGAAGAATCATCCGGAAAAGGAAGAAACAAAATCTCTACGTACCTGGCGCACGGAACCGCGGGATAGCGACACCTGCAGCAAAAGGGAAAAAGTAAAGGAACCTGCCGGTTCAGGCAGATGGCGGGTCAAGGTCTGGGAATTTGTCAGGCTCCCGGGCCAACAAATAATTGAAAAAGCAGGGCAGATCTTCTATAATTAGTGTAGTTTTGATATATAGATAAATTTGTCGGTACATAGGAGGTTTGGGAGTGTCCTGGCGGGAATATCTGCAAATCGTCTTCATTTCAGTGGGCGGGCTGGGTCTTTTTTTGTTCGGCATTCAGATGATGGCTACGGGGATGCAGAATGCGGCAGGCGACAGGCTGCGCCGGATCCTCGAGGTGTTGACAACCCGTCCAATCATCGGCGTGCTCACAGGACTACTGATTACCATGCTCATTCAGAGCAGCGGCGCCACGACGGTCATGGTCGTCGGCTTTGCCAACGCCGGCCTGATCACCCTTTCTCAGGCGATCAGCGTGATTATTGGCGCAAATATCGGCACCACTGTAACTGCACAGATTATTGCTTTCAAGATCGAGGATATCGCCTTTCCGATCATCGGAATCGGTGCGTTGACAATATTTTTCAGCAGGCGCAGGCAGTATCGCTACCTTGGTGAAGCCATCCTGGGGATGGGGCTGCTCTTTCTCGGCATTAGCACTATGGCTGCCGGTCTGGGTCCGCTGAAAGATCTGCCCGCCTTCCAAGGGCTGCTGGCTAAATTCGGCACATTTCCCCTGCTGGGAGTGATCGGCGGGGCCCTGTTCACAGCAGTACTTCAGAGCAGCAGTGCCTTTACGGGTGTTATTATTGCGTTGAGCATGCAGGGGATGATCACTTTGGGTGAATCTATACCCCTGATCCTTGGTTCGAACATCGGCACCTGCGTGATTGCTTTTATCGCCAGCGCAGGGACCAATCTGACAGCCCGCCGTGCCGCCATGGCTCATCTTTTTTTCAACGTCATCGGCGTGGTCATCTGCCTCCTTCTGCTGACGCCCTTTGCAAGCCTCGTTTTAAAAACAGCATCAACCGTAACCCGTCAAATCGCCAACGCTCATTCTATTTTCAATGTTCTCAACTCCCTGCTCTTCATTTTAATTCTGCCGTACTTTGCCAGGTTTATCAGCTACATTGTTCCCGGTGAAGAGGTGAGTGTAGGGATTGGTCCGAATTATTTGGACAAGCGGATGCTGCCCACACCGGCGGCAGCCATCCAGGGATCCAAAAAAGAGCTGCTGCGCATGGCCATGATCGCCCGGGAGATCACCGGCGAGGCCATAAATGCTTTTGTCAAGAATGATTTAAAAAAAGGGGCGCATATCGATCAGATGGAAGATCTTCTGGACAGTCTCGAGGAGGGGATCAATATTTATCTGGCCGAGCTCTCTCAAAACCCGCTTACTGAAGCCCAGTCCAAGATGGTTGCCAGCTTCATGTCTGCGGCAAATGATCTGGAGAGGATTGGCGATCATGCCATAAACATCAAACAGCTGGCCGAGCTCAAGGTCGAGGACAGGCTGCCTTTTACCGAGCAGGCGCTTGAGGAGCTCTGTATGATCTATGAAAAGATTAATATCATGCTGGAGCGGGCTACCCAGGCTTTCGATACGGAAAACAAACCCTTGGCCCGCATGGTTATCGTGGAGGATGACGAGATAGATCTGATGGAGAAGGTTTTACGCAAAGCGCATATCGAGAGAATCAATACGAAAAAATGCTATCCCCCTTCAGGGGTGATCTACCTCGATATTTTGAGCAATATGGAGCGGATTGCCGATCATGCCACCAACATCGCACAGCTTGTTGTCGAGGATTTTTGATGCGCCGCCTCTCCTGTGGTGGCAAAAGGTTATCCGGAGTGCTCCGCGTCAACCAGACTCTTGTCCTTCCGCCGGGATGCGAGACAGTTGCCGCTGCCGCCCGGATCATCCGCCGTGGCGGGCTGGTGGCTTTTCCCACGGAAACAGTATATGGTTTGGGAGCATCCACTGTGAACAGGCGGGCGGTAAGGAATATCTTCAAAGTCAAAGGGCGTCCGGCGGATAACCCCCTGATCGTCCATGTGGCCCGCCTGGAGCAGGTTAAAGAGGTTGCATCTTTCATTCCCCCGGAGGCTTTAAAGCTGATGAGCTGCTTCTGGCCCGGACCTCTCAGCCTGGTGCTGCCCCGTTCCGCCCTGCTGCCGCCGGAGATCAGTGCGGGTCTGTCCACAGTGGCGGTGCGCATGCCCGCGCATCCCCTGGCTTTGGATCTGATCCGGGCGGCGGGTGTTCCCATAGCAGCCCCAAGCGCCAATCGTTCCGGGCGCCCCAGTCCGACCGCTCTCAGCCATGTGCTTGAGGATCTGGCTGGTAGGATCGATGCCATCCTTGATGGAGGCAGCTGCCGCGTAGGCCTGGAATCAACAGTTCTCGATTTGAGCGGCAGCCGGCCGACGATTCTGCGCCCGGGAGGGATCACCAGGGAGCAGCTGGAGACTGCTCTCGGCACCGCGGTGGTGGAGCTGCAGAGCGGTAAAGCAGGGTCTCCCCCTTCCCCGGGAATGAAATATCGCCATTATGCCCCCCGTGCCCCCCTGATCCTGGTTACCGGCGGCGCTGTCAGAAGGCGGGCTCTTATCAGGACACTGGCTGCGGCATACCAGGGAAAGGGACGCAGGGTGGGAATTTTGCAGGTTTCCCCCGGGACGGGTGGATTGGCGCTGGCGGCGAAAGGTCTTTTCCCGGCGCTGCGCCGCTTCGATGCGCAGGGAGTGGAATTGATCCTGGCGGAGGGTATTCCCCCGCAGGGCCTCGGGGCTGCAGTGATGAACCGGCTGCACAAAGCCGCCATACGAACAATCAGGGTTTAAGGGGTCAGGTGATAGTGATGACAGCAGAGAAAATCCGCATACTATTTGTGTGCACTGGAAATACCTGCCGCAGTCCCATGGCGGCGGCGCTGCTGCGACGTGAGTGTGAGAGCAGCTCCTGCACCTGCGCTCTGGAGACGGCTTCTGCAGGGCTGGCGGCGATTGATGGCGAAAAAGCTTCTGAACATGCCCGCACAGTAATGCGCTCCATCGGGATTGACCTGGCGGCGCACACTTCTCGGCTGCTGGATGAGGAAATGGTCGTGAAGGCCTCCCTGATCCTGGTTATGAGCAGACAACAAAGGAAGCAGTTGCTGCACCTCTTCCCTGCAGCCGCTGCAAAAATATTTCTCCTGAAGGAATTTGCCGGTACGGCTGGAAACCCGGATGTAGCCGATCCTTATGGCGGCTCCCTGGATGATTATCGGCAGACCTGCGGAGAGATTCATGCCGCGACTAAAGAAATCATTGAGATATTGGAAAGGGGCATGGGCCATGAAGGTAGCTCTGGGTAGTGATCACGCCGGGTTCTTCTTGAAAGAGCTGATCAAAGAACATCTTGGAGCGGTGCAGATTGAGCTTGCAGACTTTGGTACTTTTTGCGAAAGCAGCGTCGATTACCCCGATATCGCCTTACCGCTTGTGGAAGCGGTAGCCTCCGGCGAGCTGTCTTATGGAATTCTTGTATGCGGGACCGGTATCGGGATGACCATTGCCGCCAACAAATACCCCGGGATCAGAGCCGCTCTTTGCGGCGATACATTTTCTGCCCGCTGTGCCCGCGAACACAATAATGCCAACATTTTAACACTGGGGGCGCGGGTGATCGGGCCCGGCCCGGCACTGGAGATTGTGGATGTATTTTTGAAAAGCCGGTTTCAAGAGGGGCGGCACAACCGCCGGCTCGGTAAAGTCACCCTTATCGAGAGGCTGGGCAGGGGACGCGTAACTGACTGAAGGGCTAATGGAGGACTGCCATAATGAATAGAAGAGGTTACCTGAACGAGGTGTTTCGTGTTGATCCGGAAATTGCGGAGGCGGTGGAGGCTGAAGAGAGGCGACAGCAGGAGAACCTTGAATTGATTGCCTCGGAAAACCTGGCCGGACGGGCTGTTTTGCAGGTCCAGGGTTCAGTGCTGACGGACAAGTATGCCGAGGGCTACCCCGGAGCCCGTTATTACGGGGGCTGCCGTTACGCGGACAGGGTTGAGCAGCTGGCCCGCTCCCGGGCGCAGGCGCTTTTTCAGGCTGAACATGCCAACGTCCAGCCTCATTCCGGTTCTTCGGCTAACCTGGCGGTTTTCTTTGCCTTTCTTAAGCCGGGCGATCGCATTCTGGGGATGGATCTGGCCCACGGGGGACATTTGACACACGGCAGTCCGGTAAATATAACCGGAAGCTACTTTGAGGCTCATTCATACGGGGTCGATAAAGAGAGCGGCCTGCTAGATATGGCTGAAATCCGGGGAAAGGCGATTAATGTCAGGCCCAAGCTGATCATTGCCGGCGCCACCGCTTATCCGCGTTTGATAAACTTTGCCGCTTTTCAGGATATTGCCCGGGAAATCGGAGCGGTTTTAATGGCGGATATGGCCCATATCGCCGGCCTTGTAGCCGCCGGTTTGCATCCCAATCCTGTACCCCATGCTGCCGTGGTTACGACGACGACACATAAAACGCTGCGCGGGCCGCGCGGCGGGATGATCCTCTGCCGCCGGGAGTATGCTTCATTGATTGATCGGACAGTTTTTCCCGGCATGCAGGGCGGACCTCTCATGCATGTTATTGCAGCCAAGGCGGTATCTTTGAAAGAGGCGCAGTCGCCTGAGTTTGCGGCTTACCAGGTCCGGGTCGTGGAGAATGCCCGGGTGCTCGCTGAGAGCTTGCATGAAGCGGGATTTACCCTGGTGACCGGGGGCAGCGATACTCACCTGGTTTTGGTGGATCTGAGGACGAAAAAGATTACCGGGTTGGAAGCTGAGCAGTTGCTGGAGAGGATCGGGATTACCGCAAACAAAAATTCCATTCCCTTTGATCCGCGCAACCCCCGGGTAACCAGCGGCTTGCGGCTGGGTACGCCTGCGATTACCACCAGGGGGATGGGGCCGGAGCAGATCCGGGAGATTGCTCAGATCATCGATGGAGCCATTGTCCATCGTTCCAATGAGGCGGCCCTTGCAAAGTTGAAGCGGCGGGTGGATATACTCTGCCGGGAGTTTCCCATCGCATGTTACAGGGAAGGCAGGTTTGCCGTTGCAAAGGACGATTTATCTCATCAACCGCCCCCTGCATCGGAATAAACGGTTATCCCGCTATCGCATCGATATATCACCGCGGTGCTCCTGTCCACCTGGCTGCTGAAGACGAGAGGTTGAATGAAAAGAGCTGTATTAAACCCGGACCGGGAAATGCCGGCTTTACCCATATTTTACCTGCAAATCCCGGTGAAAGGAGTGAGTGGCTGTTGTCCAAAAGACCGGAGTGGGACCGCTATTTTTTGGAGATAGCCCGGGTGGTAGCCTCCCGTTCTACCTGTTTGCGCCGCCGTGTCGGCGCGCTCCTGGTTCTGGAGAAGCGCATCCTCTCTACAGGTTATAACGGGGCTCCCACGGGGCTGAAACATTGCGACGAAACCGGTTGTCTTAGAGAGAAGCTGAACATCCCCGCCGGCGAAAGACATGAACTTTGCCGCGGCCTTCACGCCGAGCAAAATGCGATCATTCAGGCGGCTGTGGACGGCGTCGCCATCAAAGGAGCTTCTCTTTACTGCACTCATTTTCCTTGCGTTGTCTGTGCCAAGATGCTGATCAATGCGGGTATCCGCCGGGTCTGCATGGCTGAAAACTATCCTGATGATCTGTCCAAAGAGCTTTTGCTTGAGGCTGGTGTCCTTATTGATTTTATACCATGATTTACCCAGATTTTAATTTTGCAGCATAAAAATAGCGGCCGGGACGATTTTATTCTATGGTGCGACAGCCCGGCCGCTGCCGCATCCTGGACTGAACATCCAATATCAATTGGGATAATCTAGAGATGCCGGGGCCATAATATCCCTTAGTTTCCTGCAACAGAAGGGAGGCGTCTCCCGGTGTCCTGGCGTGTTTTAATATTGGGGTTGTTGATTCTGGTCATGGTAAGCACGCCGCTGCAAGGATCAGGATTAAAAAAGGAACCCTGGGCGGAAATGGAAAAAGGGTTACGCCTTTGCGGTGTTGAAAATATCACCTACCGGACATCTTGTTTTATCAAAGGGAATGAAGGGGAGCGATTTCTTCGATCCGAAATTGGTCCCATTGAACAGGGTTTGCCGGCAGCTCTAGATTGCGGCTGGTCAATGGAGCCCGGATATGAAAACGGGGAGACTCTCCTGCAGGTCTGCGGCGGCGACCGGGGAGCCTGTTGCGAACTATGGCGGCGTCTAGAGAGAGCCGCTGGCTTCAGCGCAGCGAGCAGCGGCCGCAGCTGGAGCGTGGAGGCGTATCAAAGCGGCGATGAGGATCTGATGACCCTGGGGGGCCGGTTGCTTGAGACCACCGGCGCCCGCTTGCGAAGTACCTACGCCGGTCCCAGGATGGTGCAGTTGCTGGCCTATCTACCCTGGGCGGGAGAAGGATTTTCGCTGGATGAAGGCGCGGTTAACCTTCAGCTGGAGCTTTACAGGGTTGCAGGCACCGAAAAGATTCGAATACGCCTGGGCATACCGGTATTGCATCCCACAGTTTTTTAAAATAGGTTTATGGAAAGGAACAGCCCCATGGATCAGCTTTTAATCCGGGGGGGGATCCCCCTGCGGGGGAAAGTGCGGGTTAACGGTTCAAAAAATGCCTGTCTCCCCATTATTGCTTCTGCGCTTCTCACCAGTGAAAGTGTTGTCATAGAAGGGGTTCCAGATCTTCTCGATGTCAGAACGATGATCGCGGTTCTCGAAGGCCTGGGGGCCTCTGTTGATTACCGCCAGGATCAGGGGCTTCTGTGCATAACAGCGGGTGATTTGCCGCTGACTTCTCTGCCTGCAGAGATTGTCGGGCGGATGAGAGCATCATTCCTGGTTCTGGGGCCCCTGCTGGCCCGGAAAAAGAAAGTGTGTTTACCTTTGCCGGGCGGCTGTGCCATCGGGACCCGGCCGGTTGATCTGCACCTGAAAGGTTTTGCGGCCATGGGAGCACATTTTAATGTTGTCAATGGCTGTGTCGAGGGAATTGCCGGCAATCTGCGGGGTGCGCGAATTTATCTCGACTTTCCCAGTGTCGGCGCCACAGAAAACATTATCATGGCAGCGACGCTGGCCAGGGGGACGACAATAATAGAAAATGCAGCTACCGAACCGGAGATCGTTGATATGGCCGGCTGCTTGAACAGCATGGGGGCACAGATTGTTGGCGCCGGGACAGCGCGAATCAGGATCGAGGGAGTTGCTGCACTGGGTGGAACCCATCATGTTGTTGTCCCCGATCGAATAGAGGCGGGGACGCTGCTTCTGGCCGGCGTAATCACCGGGGGCGATGTGGTCGTGGAGCCTGTTTTGCCCGATCATTTGAAATCACTCCTGGCCAAATTATTGGAGGCCGGCGCTTTTGTAGAAGAGGTTGGCCCCTTTGCCGTGAGGGCCGCAGCAGGCGCCCGCTCCCTCGCCGTTGATCTGAAAACGATGCCTTATCCGGGCTTCTCCACTGATCTTCAGCCGCAATTCATGACTCTGCTGGCCCTCTCTGAGGGGACTTCCCTGGTCGTCGAGACGGTCTTTGAAAACCGCTTTCGCCATGTCGAGGGACTGAACAGCATGGGAGCACAGATCCGGGTTGAAGGCCGTCACGCTGTCGTGCAGGGCAGTCCCTATCTCACCGGTGCTCCCGTGATTGCTCCAGATCTTAGAGGCGCCGCAGCACTGTTGCTGGCAGCGCTGGCAGCCCGCGGAGAAACAGAACTTTTTGGTGTAAGTCATCTCTGGCGCGGCTATGGCGGACTTGAAGAAAGGCTGAGACTGCTGGGCGCACAGATCAGGCTTGTGGCAGGGGAGCCTGAGCGGGCGCTTAAAACTGGAAGCTAAGATCAAATCCGCCGGGTCAGCATAGGCGCTGCTGCGGGTGGGATAGAGGCTGACGCTGTCGTCCGAATGCCGGGCGCGTGGACAATTTCGCCCGAAAATCCATGTTTTTGCAGCAAGTCCCGGTTCCTCTCAGAATTCAAAGTCTTATTTGCCGATCAAGCCCTAGGCACTCGCTGCCTTGTGCACATGCTTTTCGAAAAACCCCCTTTATCATTCTTTTTACATCCCCGGCCGCGATCCGGGAGCAGTTTCTAAGCCATCAGCCGCGAAAATAGCCTGATCTGCTGAAATTTATCTACTTTTTTCTGCGATACTAATTATACTGCGGCGTTGATTGGCTATCATAAAAAATATTGTTTTTCATATACTATGGTGAAATCTGCACGCCGGAGGGTTGCAATGCCCCGCAAAGCCGCCTTATTATTTTTCACCATTGTTCTGGTAGTGATCCTGCTGCCTGCCGCAGTTGTCTCTTTGGGCCCTTTTCCGGTAAGACCGCCGCAGGATAGCGGCTGCGACAGTGACGGCTTGGAGAAGGAGACCAAAAACAGCACTGATCTGCAGCTCCACCTTTACCGGGCTGATCGAGAAGAAATTGTGGTCATGGATCTGGAAGAGTATCTTGCCGGAGTGCTCCTTGCCGAGATGCCTTCATCTTTTGAGATGGAGGCGCTTAAAGCTCAGGCGGTTATCGCCCGCACCTACACTCTGAACAAGATGCGTGCTCTCGGAGGCAGCGGTTGCGGCAGATCCCCCCAGCCTGCGGATATCTGTTCGGATAGCAGCCACTGCCAGGCCTGGCTTGATCCGGTGGAAACCGCGGTGGAGTGGGGGCCTGAAAGTGAAATCTCCCTGGGCCGGATTAAAGAAGCAATTGCAGAGACCAGGGGCGAAGTGGCTCTCTACCAGGGCGGATTGATTGAAGCGGTTTATCACTCCACCTGCGGGGGCAAGACTGAAGCGTCATCCGCTGTCTGGAGCGGTAGCGCCCTCCCCTACCTGCAAAGCGTCAACTGTCCATATTGCGATCATTCGCCGCATTATCGGGGGGAACTGTTAATCCCTTTCACGCAATTGGCAAACGCCCTACCGCAAAATCTTTCCCTGCCCGCTGCCGCGGGCGAGCCGGTGTCGCTGAAAACTGTTTCAAATACACCGGGGGAACGCGTTGCGGCGTTGGAACTGGGCGGAGTCGTAATCGAAGGAAAGGATCTGCGGCGTCTTTTGGAGTTGCCCTCTACCGCTTTCACCGCGGCGGTTACAGAAAAAGGCTTACTATTCCACACCCGCGGACGAGGGCATGGCGTTGGTCTTTGCCAGTACGGCGCTGACGGAGCTGCCAGGAAGGGCAAAGACTACCGCCAGATTATCATGTTCTACTATCCGGGTGTTGAAGTGACCAAATTCTTTCCTTAAATCGTATAATCCTGCCTTAAATGGAGATAATACCATTAGAGGTGAGCACTAATGGTATCTCCCCAAAAAGAGAAATTATCGATCAAAAATTTCTGGACAAGGCTCATCCAAAAGATGCAGCCCCTGGCCGGTAAGGGAAAGCGCCTTTTTCTCAACCTGGCCATTCCATTAAAAAAAATGAGGGAAACATTTCTGCATTGGCCGAGGCTGGTGCAGGCAGGCTCCATTTACTTGATTGTGCTGATTCTGGCTGGGGGAATATTTGCGTGGCGTTCGGCTCAATTGCGGACGATCAACCCCTATGTTGAAAAACTAAGATTTCCCGAATTGGAAAATGACTACCTGTTGGAAAACGAAAAGAATGATAAAAATCAGGATCAGGAAAAACAGGGCGAACCTGTATTAGCCTCGCCTGTTCCTGTCCCGGCGGATCCGGGAGAGACGCCCCTGTCTCCTCCTAAAAGATGGCCGCTTCAGGGCGGTGAACTGGTATATGGATATAAAGATGTTTTGGCAAAAGATTCCTGCATGGCCATAAGCTCTTCCCATATATACCTTGGCGGGATAGGCATTAAAGCGCTGCCGGCAGAAAAGGTGCATTCCATCTCTGAAGGAACGGTAAAGGCGATCCTGGATCCGGGTTTTCCGTACGGAAAAATGGTAGTAATTGAGCACGCGGACAACTTGAAAGTATACTACGGAGCGCTGGACCAGGTATATGTAAAAAAGGGTGATCAGGTAGCGCTTGACGAGTTCATTGCCACCGTGGAACAAAATAAAGAAGGAAAAGAGACGTATTTATATCTCGAAATACAGGAAAATGGACGACCCGTTAACCCTCTGGATATTTTACCTGCTCTTTAAGTCTACTCACAGCCTGGTTATTTTTTAGGGGCGCCCCACATATAATTTAGCGGAGTTGAAGACAAAAGGGGGCCCTGCGCAGTGCATGATTATATTTATCAGCGGGTTCTGGAGATCAGCGACTATATTCTCAAGACGGAAGCAACTGTCAGGCAGGTTGCACGAAACTTCGGGGTAAGCAAAAGCACTGTCCACAAAGATGTTACCGAGCGTTTACCACTTATAAACCGCCATCTGGCACGCCAGATAAAGAAAATCCTTGAAAAAAACAAAGCCGAACGCCACCTGCGAGGCGGAGAGGCTACCCGTCGCAAATATCTTTCACTTAGAGAAAAGGTTCTGTAAATATGGCTAAAAGAAAAGGATAAAGATAGATTATGTTGAACTTTTTAATAAGAGAGAGGAACAGCATCGGAGCGTCAATGCCATTAAAAACCGGCGGGGGAGGATGGGCGATGATGTTTTCTGCGGACATCGGCATAGATCTGGGTACGGCGACAATTCTTGTCTATGTCCGCGGCAAGGGCATCGTTCTAAATGAGCCGGCGGTGGTCGCCGTTGAGCAGAATTTGGAGAAGGTTCTGGCGGTAGGGACGGCGGCACAGAAGATGATCGGCCGGACTCCCGGCAACATCGCGGCCATCCGGCCGTTACGCGAAGGGGTCATTGCCGATTTCGACATCACCGAGGTGATGTTAAGGCATTACCTCTCCATGGCCATCGAGAGAAGGCGTCTTTTACGTCCCCGCGTGGTTGTATGTATTCCGGCAGGGATTACTCCTGTGGAGCAGAAAGCGGTTCTTGAGGCGGTTGCCCGCACAGGAGCCCGGGAAATATTCTTGATTGAAGAACCCCGGGCCGCGGCGCTGGGCGCCGGTCTTGATATATTTGAACCCGCCGGAAATATGGTGGTCGACATCGGTGGGGGGACAACCGATATGGCTGTTCTCTCCATGGGTGAAATAGTCGAAAGTGCCAGCGTGCGTATCGGCGGAGATAAGTTTGATGAGGCGATCATCCGGTATATTAAAACAAAATACAATATTCTGATCGGCGAACGGACTGCGGAATCGTTGAAAATTGCCATCGGTTCGGCGCACATCGGGAGCCGCCATCTGAAAGCCGATGTGCGGGGACGCGATCTTGTCACCGGGCTGCCCCGTCCGGCGAGCCTGACTACAGAGC
>CAZQEV010000003.1:0-3741 GCA_964592135.1 uncultured Syntrophomonadaceae bacterium | reverse complement strand
CGGGGACGCGATCTTGTCACCGGGCTGCCCCGTCCGGCGAGCCTGACTACAGAGCAGGTAGTGCAGGCTCTCGAAGATCCCATCCGGGCTATTCTTGGGGGAATCAAACATGTGCTGGAGAGAACGCCTCCCGAACTGGCTGGGGATATAATTAATAAAGGGATCATTCTTTCCGGGGGCGGCGCCCTGCTCGATGGATTTACCCAATTCTTAAGCCAGGAAACAGGGGTGCCCTTCTATCTGGCTGAGGACCCCATCAGCTGTGTGGTGAAGGGAACCGCCCTGGCTTTTGAAAATATCAACAGGTTCGGAGGAACTCTTATTTCGAGCCGAAAAATAAGTACGGCTTATTGATCATGTATACTTATGCCGGCAACATCCACATTCACACCAGCTATTCTGACGGGACAGGGACTTTAGATGAAATTGCAGCTCATGCTGCCGCTGCCGGCTTGAGCTATATCATTATTACCGATCATGAGACACTGGCCGGATGGCCCGAACAGGGGATCCGCCACGGTGTTGTTGTTCTGGTCGGTGCTGAGTTGAATAAAGAAAGCCATCATTACCTGGCTATGGACCTGGAGCGGCTTCTTGCGGGGAACGAGGAAGACCCCCAGGAAATGATTGACCGGGTCAGCGCTGCCGGTGGACTGGGGTTCCTGGCTCATCCCTTTGAAAAGGGTTCGCCCTACATCGATAAAGGTAAAACATATCACTGGACTTATCTGCCGGAAAGCGGGTTTACCGGGCTGGAAATCTGGAATTACACCTCCTACTGGCGGGGCAGGGTTACATCTATTCCCAGAACGATCTACTGGTTTTTCTTTAACCGCAAAGCGGCAGTGGACCGGCCTCCGCCGGAAGGGTTGGCTTTTTGGGATAAATGCACCTGCCGCGGCTCCAAGGTAACCGCTATCGGCAGTTCAGATGCCCACGCCGCCAGGGTCAGGGTTGCGCTCATACCGTTGGTTATTTTCCCTTATCCCTTTCTCTTTCGGGCGATCAACACCTACATTTGCCTCAGGGAAAAGATGAGCTGCAATTTTGGAGAGGCGAAGGAGCAAATTTACAGTGCTTTGCGCGAGGGTTGTTGTTATCTCTCCTTCGATCAACTGCATTCAGGTAGAGGTTTCACCTTTACAGCTAACTGCGACGCTTCAGGAGAGGCAGCGGCGGTCATGGGTGAAGAAATAGACTGGAGAGAAGGTCTGCATCTCATGGTTTGCTGTCCCACCGGGCGATCAGAAATCCGGATCATCAAAAATGGAAGCCTGGTCTACCGTTGCAGCGGACCGGAATTAAAGTACAGGTTATCCGAACCGGGCGTCTACCGTGCTGAAGTGTATTACCGCTCTTTCTGGGGAAGAGCCCGCCCCTGGATCTATGCCAACCCCATCTATTTTCGCAGTCAAGCAAGCATCCCCCTACCGGCAGAGCATAAAGTAACCGCCCGCAGCGAGGAGGACCAGTCCCAGCCCTTTCCATAGTGTAAAGGGGATCCTTTCCAGGCCGAAGAGGCCGCACTGATCAATAATAAGGGCGGTAATCAGCTGACCGGTGATAATGGAGGTTGTGGCGTTGGCTACGCCTGCACGGGGGATGCTCACCACAACACCAAAAATAATCAGCACGCCCAGCGCTCCCCCCAGGTAAGTGTACCAGGGAGCTTCTTTGATCAGGGCCAGGTGCCCCGACCCAAGTCTGAAAAGAAAAAGGGCGGCGACGATCACAGCGATTCCGATAACATGCACCATTAGCGTTGCTTCCAGTGTCCCAATGACCTTGCCAAGGGCTGCGTTAAGGGAACCTTGCAGGGCCATGGCTATACCTGCTGCGGCTGCGATGATAAGAGCTACAAAGGGTATCTCCATGTTCACCTATCTCCTCCAGGTTATCATGTGCTGTAATATTTTTGCTTGTTATGTGATTATTATTCGCCTGCAAGCGGTTGAGGTTTCCTCTCTTCACCCCGGGAAAAGGCGGCGGACCCGCGGCTTGCGAAGGGGGAGAAAATGTTATACTATAAGCAGCGAGAACTAAGGGAGTTGGCGGTGGATCGCATTTCCCTCGTGGCGCAGATACATAATCTGCTGCTGTTACTGGAAAATAACCATAAATAAAAGTTACAGGGAGGTTTCACTGGTGTTAAAGGTAGGCATCAACGGGTTTGGGCGAATCGGCCGGTTGACCATGCGCGCTTCGCTGGAGCAGGATAGAGTCAAGGTGGTGGCAATCAACGATCTCGTTGACAGCTCCACGCTGGCTCATCTGTTGCGGTATGATTCGATCTACGGGAAACTTGATGTTCCGGTAAAGGCGGAGGCCGGCGGGCTGCTGATCGGTAAAGAACTTGTGAGGGTTTACTCGGAAAGGGATCCGGCGCAAATTCCCTGGAAAGAAAGCGGCGTTGATCTTGTCGTGGAGTCAACGGGGCGTTTTCGAACCCGGGAAACTGCTTCCGCTCACCTCAAAGCGGGAGCGCATCGGGTGATCATTACCGCTCCCGGCGAGGCGGATATTATGATCGTCCTCGGCGTAAATGAAGAACGTTACAATTCCCAGGAGCATTTTCTGATTTCCAACGCCTCCTGTACCACCAATGCCCTGGCGCCGGTGGTCAAAGTGCTGCATGAAAAATTCGGGTTGCGCAAAGGCTTGATGAACACGACCCATTCATATACCAATGACCAGATGCTTCTTGATCTGCCCCACCCCGATCTGCGGCGGGCGCGTGCTGCGGCGCTATCCATGATTCCCACATCTACAGGTGCGGCGAAGGCGGTAGGACTGGTTCTCCCTGAATTGAAGGGCAAAATAGATGGTTTTTCTGTTAGAGTGCCTACGGCAACCGTCTCTCTTGTGGACCTGGTTGCTGAATTGGGACAGGAGGTAACTCCCGCACAAGTTAATGAAGCGCTGCAGCAGGCTGCAGCGGGGTCCAAATACCTGGCTTTCAGTGATGAACCGCTTGTCTCATCGGATTACAGGGCGAACGCTTACTCTTCCAATGTTGACGGACTTTCAACCATGGTTGTCGGCGGTAATCTTGTGCGCGTTGTGGCCTGGTATGATAATGAATGGGCCTACTCTTGCCGTGTTGTGGATCTGGCCGCTCTTATTGCGGAACGAGGCTAAAGGCAGTCTAACTACCCGGTCCAGTCATATAATGAGAAGAAGAGATCTACTTTCTTCTAGCGATCCGCAGCGGCCTTGAACCGGCGTTGTTCGGATAAAAAGGAGCAGAGTTAAGGTGATTGATCTTGAAAAGCAAAGCGGTCTGCAGATGCTGTGGGATCGGGCAACGAAACAGATCGTTTTTAAAGAGGAGGCGGCCGGAAATATTTCTCCCCAACCGGGCATCCGCCGCCTGCAGGATATGCGCGGTCTCCTTCTTGATCGCCAGGCTGCGGGAATTGACGAGCTCTATTACATGTACCGGGATATAGCGCTTGACCATGATCGCGATTTAATCCGGCAGAAGGGGCTGCGCTACGATATAACGGTTATCGTTCCCGGTACCCTGGGGTTGGAATATGTTAAAACCGCGGGGCATTATCATCCGGAAAAGCCGGGTACGGGGTTGACCTATCCTGAAGTGTATGAGGTGCTCCACGGGCGGGCTCATTATCTGCTGCAGCGCCCACACCCGGAGCAGCCCGGGCAGCTGGACACTGTTATTCTGATAGCGGCAAAACCGGGTGACAAGGTGCTTATCCCGCCCCATTTCGGCCATATTAC
>CAZQEV010000002.1:0-40858 GCA_964592135.1 uncultured Syntrophomonadaceae bacterium | reverse complement strand
CTGGTTCATTGAAGCATCCCCTTCCTCCAATATGCCTCTCCGGGCAATCATTTATCATTCTATGTTGAAGCGTTTATTCCTCCTGCAGAGACATGTTCTTTTCAGAGCTGACGCATGAAATTGTTTTTCTGTCCCTGTTGTCCGGAATTATCTTTTTCCCGGCGTCAATGTAATGTCCTGTTCAACATTCCCCGGTCGAAAGTGGACAGGTGTTTATATTGGTGAGGTGAGAGACAGATGGTGTGTGGGTTCTGGTGCCCCAGGCCCGATCGCTGTGCCTCATACCATGCTGCAGCATCAGATAAATCTTCAAAGGATGGTTTTTGCAAAGTGGCCTGGTATTGAGGTATTGACACGTGACACAGTGACACAGTGACGGCGGCTGGCGGCAGCCTGTGACATTGTTATTTCAGAGGTTTTTTGCTATACTGATCTGGGATTCTTTTATTATTCTGGAGGTGGCGCCTTGCGGGTTGCCGGTCTAACGCATATCGGCCGGGAGCGTTCACGCAATGAGGACAGTTACCTGGTGAAAGCAGGGGACGATTTCTCCATTCTGGCGGTGGCGGATGGTATGGGCGGTCACGTGGCGGGAGATGTGGCCAGCGCCCTGGCCATTGAGGTCTTTGAACGCTACTGGGATGAGGTTTACCCCGAAAGTTTGCCTGCCCCCGATTCCTTTGCCGAAGTAATCGAAAATTTAATCATCAAGGCTAATAGTATGATTCTAGATGAAGCGGCCCGCGATGCAAACAAGGAGGGGATGGGGACCACCCTCACAGCCGGCCTGATCCACGGCAGCAACCTGGTGATCGGACATATCGGCGACAGCAGGGCTTATCTGCTGTCAAAGGGCGCCCTGACGCTGCTGACAGAGGATCACTCCCTTGTGGAGCACCTCATTCAGACCGGTCGGATGACCCCGGAGGAGGCCGAGGACCATCCCAAGCGCCATATCCTGGTCAGAGCTCTGGGAACATCCGCCGATATGAAGGCTGATCTCATCAGTGTTGAGCTTGATCAGGGTGCAGCGCTTCTTTTTTGCAGCGATGGGCTGACCTCAATGGTGAGGGATGAAGAGATCCGCCGGATTGCCGTGAAGCATCCCGATCCGCTTTCGGCAGCCCAGGCACTCATTGGGCTGGCCAATGAGCGGGGCGGCTGTGACAATATTACGGTAGTTTATGCTACTGATATCGGAGGGCGGTCGGATTGATGATCGGGAAAAACCTGGCAGGCCGCTATGAATTGCTTGAAAAGATCGGAGAGGGCGGGATGGCCCATGTCTACCGCGGTTGGGACAGTTTGCTGCGCCGGACGGTGGCGATCAAGGTGCTCAAGGACCAGATGACCGGTGACAGCGCTTTTGTGCAGCGTTTCCGGCGCGAAGCACAGGCGGCCGCGGGATTGTCTCACCCCAACATTGTGAACATATATGATGTCGGTGAAGAGGAGAACACTCACTTTTTCGTGATGGAATATCTTCACGGCAAGACCCTGAAGGAATATATCCGTGAGAAAAGGCGTATTCCCGCCGATGAAGCGGTGACCATTGCTTCCCGGATTGTCGAGGCACTGGCCCAGGCCCATGCCGCAGGGGTGATTCACCGCGATATTAAGCCTCAAAACATCATTTTTTCCCATAACGGCCAGATCAAAGTGGCTGATTTCGGGATCGCCATTGCGGCAGATGGAAGCACGCTCACCTGCTCGGACAAGATTGTGGGCTCAGTTCACTATTTTTCTCCCGAACAGGCCCGGGGGAGCCTGGCGGAAAAACGTTCCGATCTCTACTCGCTCGGTGTGATTCTCTACGAAATGGTTACCGGGCAGGTCCCCTTTAACGGGGAAAGTCCTGTTTCCGTGGCCATGAAGCATGTTCAGGAACAGGCGGTTCCGCCTAGAAAACTGGACGGAGATATACCCGAGCCGCTGGAGCGGATTATTTTAAAGGCTATGGAAAAAGATCCGGCTCGCCGCTATCTCAATGCCAGGGAATTCCTCGACGATCTGCTTTATTTCCAGGAAGAAGGGAAATCGCGCGCTCTCCCGCCCTCTGTGCTGAACGACGATGAGCAGGACACCAGGGTGATGAAGCCGCTGCGGTTAAAAAAAAGAAACCGCGGCCTGGATGCTATTAAAAAGAATTGGCCGCTGGTGCTGGCTCTTCTTTTTCTACTTGGAGCGATGATCACGGGAACGATCTTTTTTACCCGGGGCTATCTTTTTGTCCCCGAGGTCACGGTCCCGGAAGTGAGGAACCTCAGCTATGAGAATGCCATTGCCATTTTAAAAGAGCACGGATTGACCCCCGATCCGGAGATCCAGTTTGTCCATGACGATATTATTCCCGAAGGTTATGTGGTCAAGACAGTGCCATTTCAGGGGCGGACAGTCCGAAAAAGGCGCCCGGTCCAGCTTTTTATCAGCAGGGGACCGGAGAATATTCTTGCCCCCGATCTCTACCTGCACACGGAAGAAGAATCCCGGATCATGCTGCGTGAGGTTGGACTGATGAAGGTGAACTGGGTGCGTGAATACAATGACGATGTTCCTGAAGGAAAAGTATTCAAACAGGTGCCCCGCGCCGATCTTCCCGTATCCCCCGAAGAGGAAATGGTTGTTTATGTCAGCCTGGGGGGGAGGCCTTTCAAACTGAGCTCGGTGATCGGATTGACAAGGGATCAGGCTGCCGCCTATCTGGAACAGGAGGGGCTGAAACCCCGTTACCGGTACGAGCCCGGCGAACAGCCGGCGGGAACCGTTATGGCCCAGTTTCCCGAGCCGGGCAGCTCCGTGCAGCCGGGACAGTCGATAGATCTGGTGATCAGCAGTGGGCCGGAGGGGTTGACGGGCCGGCGGGATACAGGCGGTGGAGAAGAGGCTGTGGATGGAGGAGAGATCGTCGATGAAGGAGAGACCGGTGATTAACCGGCCAAAGGGGGCCTATATTTTCTGAAGGGGACAATAGTCAGGATTGCGGGCGGGTTTTTTACCGTCCACGACGGGGAGGGACGGAGCTACCTCTGCCGCGCACGCGGCAAGTTGAAGCGGCTGGACGATGAAATCCTCGTTGGTGACAGGGTGGTTTTTCAGCCGGCGGGGGAAAGAGAGCAAGAGAAACGGCGCGGCGGCGGAGAGGCAGGATCATGGATCATTGAGGAGCTTCTACCCCGCAAAACAGTCCTTACACGACCCCCGGTAGCCAATGTTGAGCAGCTGGTCCTTGTGCTGTCGCTGCGGGAACCGGAACCCGACTGGCAACTGGCGGGGCGGGTCCTGGTTATGGCAGGCCGGGAAAATATAGATGTATTCTTATGCCTGAACAAGATTGACCTGGTTACCGAAGCGGAGCTGGATTCTTATTCCAGACTGCTGGAACAGTTTCCCTATACTCTGATCTGGAGCAGTGCGAAGACCGGTGCAGGTATCGCCCGGCTCGACGAAAAACTGCAGGGCAGGTCTTCTGCTTTTGCCGGACCCTCGGGCGCCGGAAAATCGTCCCTGCTCAATGCGGTCCAGCCCGGTCTCTCCTTGAAGACAGGCGCAGTCAGCAGCAAGATCGGGCGCGGCCGCCACACTACCCGCCATGCCGAGCTGCTGAGGCTTAATCTTGGCGGTTTTGTCGTTGACACACCTGGATTCTCCAGGGTTTCTTTAAGCGGCCTGGTTCCCGGTCGGCTTGGGGATCTTTTTCCGGAATTCAACGATCATGTCGGCCGCTGTTCTTTTCGGGATTGCAACCATATCCATGAGCCGGGCTGCGCTGTGCGTGAGGCGGCCTCAGCGGGGGCAATAAATCGCTGCCGCTACGAGCACTACCGGCTTTTCTGGCAAGAACTGACCGACAAGGAGAGATAAATAAAGATGCCTCTTAAAGTAGCGCCATCTTTGCTCGCCGCCGACTTCGGCCGGCTCCGTGAAGAGGTGCAGCGGATCGAGAGCGCCGGCGCCGACTGGATTCACCTGGATATCATGGACGGCAGCTTTGTTCCGGCGATTACCATGGGACCCCTGGTCCTGGAGGCGCTGCGCCCTCATACTTCCCTGATCTTCGACACCCATCTCATGATCGACAATCCCGAAGCCCATCTGGACTCCTTTATCCGGGCCGGCGCCGATATGATCACCGTCCATGTCGAAGCCACGGCACATCTGGATCGTGTCCTGCGCCGGATCAAAAAGAGCGGTCTGAAGGCCGGCGCAGCACTTAATCCGGCTACGTCTCACCACCACCTCGATTATGTCTGGCCTTTGCTCGACCTTGTTCTGGTGATGAGCGTGAACCCGGGCGCCGGGGGCCAGGCTTTTATTCCGGCAGTGCTGCCCAAGATCGAGATCCTGGCCGGTCGCATCCGCGACTGCGGCAGGACGGTGGAGCTCTCTGTGGACGGCGGGATTAACGAAGATACGGCGTCGCAGGTTGCCGCTGCCGGCGCCACGGTGCTGGTGGCGGGGTCGGCTGTATTCAAGGATCCGGGCGGCCTGGGGCTGATCCAGGCTTTTAAGACGATCGGGGGGCCGCGTTACCGGGTTTAAAGGATTCGCCGGTTATGCTATAATGAATTGAACGAAACCGTTTTCTTCGGGGTCTGGTGAGGGGGGAGCGATCCCGCCAATTCCGAACCGGCGGTAATACCCTGTCAGGGGTTAGCCCGCGAACCGTAAGGCTGACCCGGTGCGATTCCGGGGCCGACAGTAAAGTCTGGAGGGGAGAAGGAACGGATCAAAGCGCAATCTTTACCCCCGAATAGACCCTGAAGTTCTTTGAACAGGGTTTTTCTTTGCTCCAATACTGCTATACGAGGTGAAATCTTTTGGATGTTGATGAACGGTTTATGTGGGCAGCCCTGGATCTGGCCCGGCGGGGCAGGGGTGCAACAAATCCCAATCCCATGGTGGGTGCGGTTGTGGTACGCGACGGCAAAATAGTGGCAACGGGCTATCACCAGGCTGCAGGATCGCCCCATGCCGAGGCTGCTGCACTGCGCAAAGCCGGCGAAGAGGCCCGCGGTGCTGTGCTTTATGTTAACCTGGAGCCCTGTGCCCACCAGGGCCGGACCGGTCCCTGCGTTGAAGCCATTATCCGCGCGGGAATCGGCAAGGTGGTGGCGGCAATGGAGGATCCCAACCCCCTTGTGGCCGGTAAGGGCTTCCGGAGGCTTGAAGAGGCGGGGATCAGGGTGAAGAGCGGCGTCCTGGAAGAGAAAGCCTTGCGTCTGAATGAGGTATATGTAAAATTTATCACAACGGGATGCCCCTTTGTCATTGTCAAGACCGCCGTTACTGCGGACGGAAAGACGGCCACAAGGGAGGGACAATCCCGCTGGATCAGCGGTGAGAAAGCCCGCTCCTTTGTTCACCGCCTGCGGCACAACAGCGATGCCATTGCCGTGGGCATCGATACGGTGCTGCGGGACGATCCCCGCCTTACAGCCCGCCTGGCAGGGGGCGGCGGCAGGGATCCGCTGCGCGTGATCGTGGACAGCAGAGCCCGGCTGCCGCTCGATGCTCATGTGATCAATTCCGCCTCGCGAGCCGCCGCTCTTCTGGCCACAACAGCTGCTGCGCCGCCGGAAAAACTGCAAGCTCTGAAGGAAAAAGGGGTGGAGACACTGCAGCTGCCGGAGCGGGAGGGGCGGGTCGATCCGGCGGCCCTGATGAGCGCACTGGGAAAACGGGGGATTTGCCAGCTCCTGGTGGAAGGCGGCGGCAACCTGAACTACAGCCTTCTGGAGGCGGGGCTTGTCGACAAGCTCATGTTATTCATCGCCCCGCTCATTGTGGGGGGGCGGGATAGCCCTACCTCTTTTGAGGGACGGGGCGTGGCGGAACTCGATGAGGCATGGCGCCTGAAGGATCTGGAGATCAAGCAGTATGACGGCGACCTGCTGCTTATCGGTTATCCCGAGGCGCCGTAAGATGAACAACTGATTGTCCCGGGAGGTTTGCATCTGTGTTTACCGGTTTGGTGGAGGAGATAGGGCGCATGCAGGCCCGTGAGAATTATCGCGGCGGTGTGCGGTTGATGATATCCGCAGGGCGGGAGCTTTTGGAGGGTCTGAAAGAAGGGGACAGTGTTGCCGTGAACGGGGTCTGCCTGACGGTGACGGGGATGACCGGAAAGAGCTTCGGCGCCGTGGCGATGCCGGAGACGCTGCGCAAAAGCAATCTGGGGGTGGTTTCCCCCGGCGAGCCGGTGAACCTGGAGCGGGCTCTGCCCCTGGGCGGACGCCTGGGAGGGCACCTGGTCAGCGGTCATATAGATGCCACTGGAACACTCATCCAGCGCTACCCCGAGGGGAATGCGCTCATTCTGTGCTTTAAGATGCCGGCAGAGCTGATGAAATATCTGATCCCCGGGGGCTCCATTGCCGTGGAGGGGGTTAGCCTGACCATTGCCGGCCTGGGAAGAGATGATTTTACTGTCTCCCTCATTCCGCTTACTGCGGAGAGGACTACCCTGGGGCAAAAAAAGATCGGTGCTGCAGTCAACCTGGAAGTTGACCTCATCGGAAAATACGTGGATCAACTGTTGCGGCCCTATGTCAAGGGCGAAGAGGATGGCAGAACGGGTCTGACCGCCGGCTTTCTTAAAGAAAAAGGCTTCATCTAGCAGCTATAGGAGGAGATGCCCAATGCAGCAATTCAATAAAATTGAAGAAGCGCTCGTCGATTTGCAGGCGGGGAAGATGATCGTGGTGGTTGATGATGAAGATCGCGAAAATGAAGGCGATCTGATCATGGCCGCCGAAAAAATCTCGCCTGAAGCGATCAATTTCATGGTCCGCCAGGGGCGCGGTCTTGTCTGTGTTCCTTTAACTGCCGAACGGCTGGAGCAGCTTGATCTGCCCCAGATGGTCTCCCAAAATACCGACTCTCACCAGACTGCCTTTACCGTTTCCGTGGATGCCTTCGCCGTGACCACCGGTATCTCCGCTTTTGAGCGGGCGGAAACAGTCCGCACGCTCATCGATCCGGCAACGAATCCTGCGGATCTGCGCCGTCCGGGGCATATCTTCCCCCTGCAGGCCAGGGAGGGAGGGGTGCTTCGCAGGGCGGGCCATACCGAGGCGGCGGTGGATCTGGCGAAGCTGGCCGGGCTCTCGCCGGCTGGAGTGCTCTGCGAAATATTAAACGAGGACGGGACCATGGCCAGGCTGCCCCAGCTTCAGGAATTCTGCCGGGAGCACGGCCTGAAACTCATTACGATTGCCGATCTGATCCACTACAGGATGAAGAAAGAGAAGCTGGTCTGGCGTTCAGCCAGCGCCAATTTACCCACCGCTTACGGCGCCTTCCGCCTCATCGCTTATGAAAACAGCGTTGACAACCAGACTCACCTGGCACTGGTTAAGGGCGAGTTTAACAGCGAATCACCTGTCCTGGTGCGGGTTCATTCCCAGTGTCTTACCGGAGATGTTCTCTGCTCGCTGCGCTGCGATTGCGGCAATCAGCTGCGCCAGGCGATGAAGCAGATCGATGAGAATGGCAGCGGTGTGCTGCTCTACATGCGCCAGGAGGGGCGGGGGATCGGCCTGCTGAACAAGGTGCGTGCATATGAGATCCAGGATGAGCAGGACAAGGATACAGTGGAGGCCAATGAAGCGCTGGGATTTCCGGCAGACCTGCGCGATTACGGTGTGGGTGCGCAGATCCTTGTCGATCTGGGAGTGCGCCGGATTCGCCTCTTGACCAATAATCCCCGCAAGGTGAAGGGCCTGGAGGGTTACGGCTTGAATATTGTAGAGCGGGTTCCCCTGGAGATCCCGCCGGGATGCTACAATTCCAAATACCTGGCTACGAAGAAGCATAAACTGGGGCACCTGCTTCACCTGGCCGAGTAGGGGCGGGGTTCCATCCCCGCCCGTGGGTGTAAACAATGAAATCCAAGGAGGCGCTTTTAAATGAAAACTTACGAAGGACAGCTCATTGCCCGTGAATACCGTTTTGCCCTGGTTGTGAGCCGCTTCAACGAATTTATCTCCAACCGGCTGCTTGATGGGGCTATTGATTGCCTGAAACGTCACGAAGCCGATGAAGAAAAGATCGCTGTGATCTGGGTTCCCGGCGCCTTTGAAATTCCGGCTATCGCTCAAAAAGCGGCGCAAAGCGGGCGTTATGATGCCGTGATCTGCCTCGGGGCGGTCATCCGCGGCAGCACCCCTCATTTTGATTATGTCGCTTCAGAAGTGGCCAAAGGGGTGGCCAAGGTGGGGCTGGACAGCGGCATCCCCACCATCTTCGGCATTATCACCAGCGATACTCTTGAGCAGGCCATAGAGCGGGCGGGTACCAAGGCGGGAAACAAGGGCTGGGCCGCGGCGCTGAGCGCCATTGAGATGGCCGATCTCTGCAAACACCTTAGCGGGAAGGCTCCTGCTTGAGCGAGGCGGAGCCGACGGCAAAACCGAGACCCCAGGTAAAGAGGATCTGCCTGGTGAGAAGCTCCTGAAGGGGCGGCTCATGGGGCAGAGCCATCTTCTGTCCAAGACTGAAAAGCGACTGCCGTCCCAGGCATTCCCAGAGCTCTCTTTCAAAGGTGGAGGCCAGCTCCTGGAGCAGCGCCTCCTGGGCGGCAAGAAATTCTTTCCCCCGCAAAAAATTTTCATCAAGATATTCCTTGGCGCGCGCGTTCAAAGGCATCCTCCTCTGAAATGATGCCAAAACATTTCCTGCTGTTTATTGTGCCCCCACCGGATGATAATAATTAACGAAGAAGGAGATAAAATTTGGCGGAGCAACAGAAAGAAAAGTTTGTGATTATTGATGGGAATAGCTTGATTTACCGTGCCTTCTACGCACTGCCGCCGACGATGCAGACTTCCAGGGGGGAGCATACCAACGCTCTTTACGGATTTGTGAGCATGCTGCTGCGTCTTCTCGAAGAGGAGCAGCCTCATTATATCGCCGTGGCGGTGGATCCCCCCGGGCCTTCTTTCCGCCGGGAGATCTATGCCGACTACAAGGGACATCGCGAAAAAACCCCCCGCGAACTGGGGGAGCAGATGGCCCGGGCCCGCGAAATTCTCGAGGCGATGCGAATCAGCGTTTTTGAGGTGTCCGGTTTCGAGGCCGATGATGTCATCGGCACCCTGGCGAAAAAGGCCGCTGAGGAGCAGCTCGAAGCAGTAGTTGTCTCCGGCGATGCCGACTTGCTGCAGCTGGTGGACGATACCGTGGATGTTCTGCTGACGCGGCGGGGGATTACGCAGGTTGACCGCTGCAACCGGGCTTACCTGAAGGAGCGGTTCGGCCTGGCCCCGGAGCAGTGGGTTGATTTCAAGGCGCTCAAGGGTGATCCTTCCGACAACATTCCCGGCGTTCCAGGCATTGGTGAGAAGACTGCCCGGCGTTTGCTGGAAGAATTCGGCTCCATAGAAGGGATCATAGGATCGCTATCCCTGCTGAAAGGCAAGTTGAGGCAGAACCTGGAAGAGAATCGCGAACTGCTTTTTACAGGGCAGGATCTGAACACGATCCGGCGTGATGTCCCCCTTAACTTTACCCGCGACTGCTGTCGCCGTGTCGAACCCGATCATGATAAACTTTTACCGCTTTTTCACGAACTTGAGTTCAAGAGTTTTGCCGAAAGGGCGGCTGCGGCATCTACCGGGGCGGCAGCAGGTGAGGACTCTCTTCCGCCGCTGCGCGGCGAAGCGGTAACAGATTTTGCAAAACTTTCGCTGCTTTTGGAGGGGATCGAAAGGGGAGCGAAAATGTCCCTGCTCGCTGAGCCGGCGCCCGGGCGCCCGTACTGGCGCCGCCCTCCCGAATTGCTGGCCTTTGCTTTTGATGAAGAGCGCTGTTATTATCTGCAACCCGCGGATTTTGATCCCCAGGCAAAACTATGGAAACTCTTTGCACAGGCCTTTGAGAGATGTACCGGCGGTCTCATCGGCCATGAAATCAAGTACTTATACAGCTTTTTCTGTCATAACGGCCTGGAAGAACCGCCTTTTAATTTTGATTGCCGGCTGGCGGCATACATTCTCGATCCCGGCCGCAACCGTTACGAGCTGGGAATGCTTTTGTGCGATTATCTCGATCTGCCGGCGCCGGAGACTGCCGGCCGGGGGCGCCGGAGGGAGCCGCTTTCTCCGGAGCAGCGCGGCCGCATCCTGGCCTCAGGGGCCGCATCTCTTTTTCGCCTTCAAGAGAAACTGGCCGCCTGCCTGGCGGAGCGTTCGCTGGAGAAACTCTACTATGACCTCGAACTGCCTCTGGCGGCGGTGCTCGCTGCGATGGAGCGCAAAGGGATCGCTGTTGATCTGCCCCTGCTCCATGATCTTGCCTCCGAGATCCGCAGCCGCATTGATCGTCTCGAGAGGAAGATATACACCCTTGCCGGGGAGAATTTCAACCTGAACTCACCTCAGCAGCTGGCGGAGGTCCTTTTTGAGAGGTTGAAACTGCCGGTGGTGCGCAAGACCAAAACCGGTTACTCTACCGATGCGGCGGTGCTTTCGGAGCTGGCGCCGCAGCATGAGATTGTTGCCGAGATCTTGAATTACCGCCAGCTGATCAAGCTTGAGGGCACTTATCTCTCGGGGCTGCTGCCCCTGGTGGACGGTGCCGCTAAAAAGATCTACACTACTTTTAACCAGACCGTTACGGCAACGGGGCGTCTCAGCAGCAGTGATCCGAACTTGCAGAACATCCCCATCCGCCTGGAGGAGGGAAGGAGGATTCGCCTCGCCTTTATTCCTTCCTCTCACGGCAGAGTCTTTCTGTCGGCGGATTACTCGCAGATCGAGCTGCGGGTGCTGGCGCACCTTTCACGCGATCCCATCCTGCTTGATGCCTTCCGCAAGGATGAGGACATTCACCGCCGCACCGCCGCCGAAGTTTTTCAGGCAGATCCTGCGGAGGTCACTGAGACGATGCGCGGGAAAGCGAAGGCGGTCAATTTCGGGATCATCTACGGGATCAGCGATTACGGACTGGCGCGGGGAATAGGAGTCTCCCGCCAGGAGGCGCAGCGCTATATCGAGAGCTATTTTGATCGCTACCAGGGTGTGAGAGAATATATGCAGCGGGTCATCGAGGAGGCTCGCGAGTCTGGCTATGTCACCACCCTGCTGGGGCGGCGGCGTTACCTGCCTGAAATTCGCTCTTCTCATTTTGGCCGGCGCAGCTTTGCCGAGAGGACGGCCCGCAACACTCCCGTGCAGGGCACGGCGGCCGACATTATCAAGCTGGCCATGCTGCGCGTGGCCGGGACTATTCGCGGCGGCGGCTTTGGGGCGCAGCTGCTGCTGCAAATTCATGATGAACTTCTCTTTGAGATTGATGAAAATGAGCTGGAATTCTTTGCCCCGGTGATCCGGAAAGACATGGAGCAGGCCTGCCCCATGGAGATCCCTTTGAAGGTTGATCTCAAGTACGGTATCAACTGGGCTGAACTGAAACCCTGGGGCTGTCCTTAAAACATAACAGATCAAAATCTGCTGAGCGGAGGCGACACTATGCCTGAACTGCCGGAAGTCGAGGTCATCCGGCGGGGCCTGGCACCGCTGGTCATAGGTAAAGAATTTACAACGCCCCTGATCCACTTTCCCGGCGCGGTACACTATCCCGAACCGGAGCAGTTTTGCCGCCTTCTCAGGAGACGCCGGATCAGGGAAGTGGGCAGAAAAGGCAAGCACCTGCTTTTCCTGCTTGACCGGGGATTGCTGCTGGCGCATCTCCGGATGACGGGCATGCTGATTTACCGCTGTCCCGGCGAAAGAGACGGCGGCTGCGGCCGGCGGGTGGAGCACCTGAGATTGGAGCTGCCCTTTACCGGCGGCGGCGCTCTTTGTTTTTATGATCAGCGCAAATTTGGCGGATTCCGGCTCCTTGAAAAGGAGGAGGAGTGGGATGGCGCCGGATTGCCCCGCCTCGGTCCCGACATCTGGGAGGAGGCGGATGAGACCACTTTTTTGAAACTGCTCCAGTCAAGGCCCCGCGCCCGGATCAAGCCACTGCTTCTCGATCAGGGTTTCGTGGCCGGGATGGGGAACATCTACACCGATGAAAGTCTTTTTCGCAGCGGGATCCACCCCTGCCGCCCGGTTTCATCTTTAACAAAAAAAGAGAGCCGCTGTCTTTACCGGGCTATCCGTGAAGTGTTGGCCCGGGGAATTGCCTGCGGCGGAACCACCATTCGCGATTATCGCGACGCCCGCGGTGCTGCCGGTCTGTTTCAGGAGCAGCTTGCCGTGTACGGATGCAAAGGGGAGCCCTGCCCCCGCTGCGGCCGCCTCATAGAGCGCACCGTCACCGCCGGCCGCGGCACCTACTACTGCCCACACTGCCAGAGTTAGTGAACTCAGGCGCCAATAGTCACTAGCTTTTTCACCCCTTTACCGCTCTGTTCATATGATAGGAGAGTGAAAAGGTAAGGGGGAGATGAGGCTGCAAGCGGAATGGGGGGTGCCTTTGCTGCTGGCCCTGGCGGTGAGCATTGACGGTTTCAGTGCAGGTTTCTCCTGCGGCCTTCGCAAACTGACGATTCCCTTCACCTCTCTGCTGGTCATCGCTTCGCTCTCGGCCGGAGCAATAGCCCTATCCATGCTGGCCGGCAGCGGCTTTGCATACATTGTGCCGCACCGGTGGATCTCCGCCCTGGGAGGGGCTGTTTTGGTCATCTTCGGCCTTGTGGTGATGCGGCAGCATAGTCCCGGGAACAAGGAGGGGGAGGCCCGGCTTTCCCATTCCCCGGAGCAGGGGGAAGAAGAATCTTCAGCGCACCCCAGAAACATCAGCACTCTGCTGCGGCGGCCCGAGGCGGCAGACCTGGATCGTTCAGGCACTCTGAGTGCTGCCGAGGCGCTGTTGCTCGGTTCGGCTCTCGCCGCCGACGCCTTTGCCGCAGGTTTTGGCGCCGCTTTGATCGGCTCGCCGCTTCTGCCCACTGTCCTTGCCGTGGGATCGACAAAGATGCTTCTGCTTCCCCTGGGCGTTGTCGCCGGGAAAGCCGCCGGCCGCAAGGTTGCCCCGGGATATATTCCGCTGCTGGGGGGTGCAATTCTTATTTTTCTTGGTATAATGAATCTATTCTAGCTCAGGGTGAAAGAAAATCATGATCATCATCGGTTTGACCGGCGGGATCGCTTCCGGAAAAAGCACAGTGGCGGATATGCTTGTCGAAAGAGGAGCTCTCCTTCTCGATGCCGACAAGATCGCCCGGGAAGTAGTGCTTCCCGGGAAACGGGCCTGGCATGAGATCAGAGAATGGCTCGGGCCTTCCATTGCGGGTCCGGACGGCTCCATTGACCGGGTCCGGCTGGGGGAGCTGGTCTTTGGTGATTTTGCTGCCCGGCAGAGGCTTAACAGAATCGTCCATCCGCGGGTTGCGGAAGCATTTACCGCCCGCACAGAGGAGATCAGGCGGCGCCGGCCCGATGCGGTTGTGGTTTACGATGTGCCGCTTTTGATCGAGGCGGGGATGGAGCGGCTCGTGGATCTGGTTGTGCTGGTCTATGTCTCCGGGGAGATCCAGCTTGAGCGTCTGCAGAGCCGGGACAACCTTACGCCCGCAGAGGCGCTCTCCAGGGTGCGGGCACAGATGCCCCTGGCGGAGAAGAGGAACCATGCCGCTGTGATCATCGATAATAGCGGCAGCCTTGCCGAAACGCGGCGGCAGGTTGAAGGCTTCTGGGAAAAGCTTCCGGAGCTCTGCCGGCAATCACGGTAATTAGCGAAAAAAATGGTGGTGACGGGAAAGCTGCGCCGGTTGATAAGCCTCATCGCTTTTATCATATTTTTTGGCCTCGTCTGCTTTCTTCTGGGGAGTCCCCGGCTGGGGCAGATGTTCTACCCTTTTCGCTTTCGGGAGGAGATCATGGCGGCGGCAGCGGAGCAGCAGATCGATCCTTTGCTCATCGCCGCAGTGATTCATACGGAGAGCGGCTTTCAGGAGGAGGCGGTCTCACCGGAGGGGGCCTGCGGCCTGATGCAGATCATGCCTTCCACGGCCCGGTGGATCGCTGAAAAAAAGGGGGAGAGTGACTATCACCCCGACAGGCTTTTTGAGCCGCGCTACAACATCACCGCCGGCACCTGGTATCTTGCCGATCTGCTGCGGCAGTTTGGCGGGAGCAAGGTCATCGCCCTGGCCGCCTATAACGGGGGAAGGGGCCATGTGCAGCGGTGGCTTGAAGAGGGAACATGGGACGGCAGTGAAGCCCACCTGAGCCAGATTCCCTTCAGCGAGACGCGCGCTTTTGTGCAGCGGGTCCTGAAAAATTATCGCAATTACCGGGATCTGTATAGCAGGGAAAGCGGCAGCGGAGGTTTTGCTTCGCAGCAGCGCTTCTGCCTCCCTTATATACAAGACGCAGGAGAAAATTTTAAAAATATGTTGGTAAATGTATTCCAGGAGGTAAAACAATGCATGAAGTTACTTTAATTCGCGGCGATGGAATCGGCCCGGAAATTATTGACGCCGCGCTGAAAGTGCTGGAGGCGACGGAGGTAAAGATTGCCTGGGAGGAGGTTGCGGCCGGGGAGGAGGCTCTGGAGAAGTACGGAACCCCCCTGCCGGAGGAGACCATCGCTTCGCTGCGCAAAAACAAGGTCGGCCTGAAAGGGCCGCTGACCACGGGGGTGGGCTCGGGTTACCGCAGCATCAATGTGGCTTTGCGCCGGAAGCTTGATCTTTATGCCAATCTGCGCCCTGCTGTGAGCTATCCCCGGGTGAACTCTCTATACAGGGATATTGACCTTGTCGTAGTCCGTGAAAATACGGAAGACCTTTACAGCGGCGTGGAACATATGGTCGGTCTTGATGCCGCAGAGAGTATTAAAATAATCACCCGCCGCGCTTCGGAGCGGATTGTCCGTTTTGCTTTCAGGTACGCGCGGCAAAACAGCCGCCGCAAGGTTACAGCTGTGCATAAGGCAAATATCATGAAACTGAGCGACGGTCTTTTTCTGGAAGCAGCCCGCGAGGTGGCGGCGCTCTATTCCGATATCGAATATGAGGAGAGGATCGTGGACAATATGGCCATGCAGCTGGTGCAAAAACCGCATCAGTACGATGTTATGGTCATGCCGAACCTGTACGGCGACATCCTTTCAGATCTCTGTGCGGGTCTGGTGGGAGGGCTGGGAATGGTTCCCTCAGCCAATATCGGTCATGAGGCGGCTTTCTTCGAAGCTGTTCACGGCAGCGTTCCGAAATACAGGGGGCTGGACAGGGCCAACCCTGTTGCGATGATCCTGGCCGCCGCGCTCATGCTGCGCCATCTGGGTGAAGATGAGGCGGCGCACCGGGTGGAGCACGCGGTGGCCGCGGTGCTCCAGGAAGGGAAGACTGTAACACCGGATTTAAAAGGCAGCGCCGGAACCGCGGCGATGGCCCTTGCCATTGCTGAAAAAGTATAGCGGTTACCCTGCTGGGAAAAGAGAAAGTCAGTCTCCCGGACCCGGGATTGGCGGAGACTGACTTCCTTTGTCTGGGCTTAAGATAGCTTTTCTGCGTCGTCCGTCTTATAAGTAGACGTATTCCCCCGGGGAACCGTCCTCTTGCTTTTTTCCGGCTGCTCTGTGCCCAGCTCCCGCGACACCTCTGTGCGGTATTTCTCCAGCTTGCTCTGATCGACATTCCGCTTCTGCTGTCTTCCCCGATTGTACTTTTTAGCCACTGTTATCACCCCTTTCGTCTTCCTGCTTTATTTTTTGCTTAGGACCATTCTCTTATCCCCCGGAGACGTATAAATAGAGCCATCACTTTGCAAACTAAAGATAAAAAGTATGGAGGTGTAAGAATATGAATGAGGTTGATGAAAGTAAACTTATGGGTCTGGGATATGCGGCGATCAAATACGGGGTCTGGCTCATCGGGCTCATCGTGGTCCTGTTTTTTCTTTCCCGCTACCTTTTCCCCTTTATCCAGTCCCTTTTTTAAGGAGCGATGCAGATTCAAGCCCCTGCAGGGGACCGGGCAGCCGCCATGAAAGGAGGGTGGAAAAGATGATGACCACCTTTCACGTTATCCATATTGTGGTCGGCCTCTGGCTGGCCCTGGCTAATGTGACCAACATCCTGACGTCGTCTACACTGGCCTGGAACAACCTGGTTCTGGGATTGATTGTTGCCGGCTACAATGTTTATTACCTGTTTGCTCACAGGCACGTAGATGTGCAATCCTGAAAATTCGTCAATCTGATTAGAAAAGAACCCGGGGCCTCTGTGCGGTAGTGAAGAGGCCTTTTTTGATCCTCTTTTTATACTTTCCCGGGAAATGATCCGCCCCATTCTGCATTCTGCTCCCAACCGCTTTTTGTGCAGCTGCCGGCCCTGATCCCCTAAAGGAATTAGGGGCGGAATGAAGAAATTAACAGCAGGAAAGCGGGCTGCGTTTGGAAGTTAGAACATGACAGGGAGGCGGATCTTTAATGAGGGTTGCTGCATTTTCTCTTGACGGAATAGCGGTGGTGTCCCCCGGGGATTACACCGCCGCTCTGACTACGCTCTTCGAGAAGCTGCAGATCGGGCTGGCTGTTTTACCGGCTTATTCCTCTTTTCTTCTTTACACAGCGGGGCGTCCTGTTGAAGAAAGAGGTGATTTTCTCCGCTGCTACAGACTTTTCTTGAAAGAGTCCGCTGGATGGAATGAAAAATACCTGCATCTGCACAGGACCCTGGCCCGGGAAAATAAGCTGTACCTGGTGGCGGGGACAACGGTGGAGGAGGAGGGCGGACGGTTCTTCCATACATCCTACTGTTTCGGACCGGAGGGCGCGATCTGCGGCCGGCAGCGCCAGACCCATCTCAGCCGCGAAGAGCGCGCTCTGGGTCTGAGCAGGGGCCAAGAGCTGCATCTTTTCGATGTGGAGGGGATGAAAACAGGACTCATTGTGGGCGCCGACGCCCGCCATCCCGAGGTGGGGCGCATTCTGGCTCTGGAAGGCGCCGATCTCATCGCTCATTGCGGTGCTCTTACAGCCGGCCCTGAAGGTGCGGCCCAGCCGGCGGGGATCTGGGCCCAGGTGCAGCAGAACCAGTTTTGGGCTGTTGAGGCCCAGCTCAAGGGGAGCATCTGCAGCCGTTCTTTCGGTGCGCAGTGTGCTGTTGTCGGCCCCTGCGAGGTGACCGCCGGCTTGACAGGTTACCTGGATCGCGAAGCTGCCGCAAAACCCTATGCCCTGGCGGAACTTGTTGAAGCGGACCGCCGGAGAATCAAAAGCGATTACCCTTTGCTGGGACTACTTCAGCCGGAAGCCTACCGGGGTCTCTTGCCGGAGCTCTACCGCTAAAACTGCGGTCCGGGTTACAGGGTCGGGAAAAGAAGGAGGTTTAAATATGGCGCTTGACGGATGGAAAGAAAGACTTTACCGGCGCTATCTTTACTGGATCTGCCGGCCGGCGCGGCTCAGAAAAAAGCTCTCCACTCTGATCAATGAAGGAAAAGCCGCTCCTCCGCCCGCAGGCCGCCGTCTTAAAGTTGCTGCGCTGCAGGTGGAGATCAGGCTTTTCAAAGAGCCCCTGGACTATGCGGTGGAGGCGCACCGCCGCGTTGAAGAGGCCTTTTCTGCCGGGGCGCAGCTCGTGGCCTTTCCCGAAGACAACAACCTTTCTCTGCTGGGTATGCTCCCGGGGGTGGAGGAGATGGGGGGCGCTGTTTCTGTTGAAGAAGGGGGAAAGCCGCCTGCCGGAGGCGGTGCTCCGGAGATCAGCGTTGCCGATGTGATCCGCTATGCCGGCCCGGTGATGGCCCCGTTCCTGCAGACTCTATATTCAACTCTGGCCGCCGCTTACGGCCTCTACATCATGGCCGGCAGTTTTCTGCTGCCCGAGGGCGACAAAGTGGTTAACCGCTCTTTTCTTTACGGTCCCGACGGCAGCCTTATCGGGACACAGGACAAGGTGCACCTCATGCCTATCGAGGTAGAGTGGGGAATATCCGCCGGCAGGGAATTCAACGTTTTCGAGACCGGCGCGGGCATGATCGCCGCACCGGTGTGCATGGATGCAACCTATTACGAGACTTTCCGCATCCTTGAACTTAAAGGAGCGGAGATCGCAGTTCTTCCCATTGCCAATCCTGAACCCTACAATTACTGGCTGGCCTTGCGCGGGATCTGGCCGCGGGTCCAGGAATGCCCTCTTTACGGGATCAAAAGCGCACTGGTGGGAAGCCTGCTGGGCTTTGAATTCACAGGCCGGGCGGGGATTTACGCGCCTGTGGAGCTTACTTTCGACAACAGCGGCGTGCTGGCCGAAGTGGAGTCGCCGCTAAAAGAGGGGATCGCCCTGGCCGAGATCGACCTGGAGGCGCTGCGAGAATTGCGCCGCGATCATCCCTGGCGCGACAGCAACCTCGCCCTCTACCGGCGCTATTTTCCCGCTGTGTACCGCGGCTCTGCCAATTAGTCCCAAAGTTACTTACATCGGTGCCAGGCGCCGATGTAAGTAACTTTCCGCTTAACTGAAAAGCGTCAGGCCCCGATTGTTCTCTGCTCGTAGGAGGTTACTTCTCTTTCGGGATAGCGGGAGAAGATGATCACCCCGATAACAATGAAAAGAGCGGCTACAGGTCCTGTTAGCTGAACGCCCAGGGGCTGTGCCATACTGCCGCCGAAGAAATGCAGAAGAGCCGTGGTGATCACCGTGGACAGTCCCAACGCCAGTTTCAGGATAAAGCCCTGGGCGCCGAAATACATGGCCTCACGGCGCTGTCCCGAGAGCTTTTCTTCCAGATCGGAGACGGCGGCGACTATGGCGTCAGGAACCACGAAAATGGATGACACCGGGATTCCTATGAGCCCCATCAGAACATAGGCGAAGATCTGCGGACTCAGTCCGAAGGGAGACTGGCCCAGGAAGTAGATCCCCGGCAGCAGGATAGCAAAAAGAATTAATGAGAAAAGCATCACTGCTTTCAGGCCGAACTTCTTCGAGAAGATGTTCACCAGGGGGAAGCAGAGCAGGGCAATACCCATGGCCAGACCAAAATAAATGGCCACAGCGCCCTCATCCTCCCCCAGCAGAACTGTGACGTAGGGGGCGATATTCAGGGTAACGATGTTGAAGCCGAGCCAGAAGGTGACATTGCCGGCCAGGTAGATCAAGAAAGGGCGGTTCTGAAAAGTGGTCTTCAGGGCATCCAGCAGCCCTAATGTGGCCGGTTCGGATTCGGCATAGTCCTTCTCCCGGATGAACATGGGAATGTAGAGCATGACCAGGCCGATTCCGCCCATGATCCAGATCATGCTGTAAACACCTGCAGCATCAATGAGCATACCTCCCGCAACAAGAGCGACAGCAACGCCGACAATGCTGAAGACAGCTTTCCAGGTGGCCAGATCAACGCGGTCCTTGTTTGTGCGGGCCACTTCGGGCAGCAGGGCCAGGTATGGACAGACATAAACTGTGAATAAGGCAAAATAGAGTCCCAGCATCAGGGTCAGGTAGACGCTGTTAAGTGTTGATTCGCCCGCTACAGGAGGATAGAAGAGAGCGATAAAGACCGCGACATAGAGGACGCCGCTGTAAAGCATGAAAGGGATGCGGCGGCCCAGCCGACCGCCGTGGTTGTCGGACCAGCGGGCGATGACAGGGTCGGCGACAGCATCAACAACGCGGCCCAGAAACATGACAACACCGAAAGCAAGGGGGGCGACCAGAGGTTCCTCTCCCCTTATGGGTTTGATCAGATAGTAATGCATCAAGAAGCTGATCATAACCCGGTCGATGAGACTGAAGCCTCCGGCGCCGATGCCGTAGGCCAGCTTGCCCCAGCCAGGCAGTTTCTTAACCATCTATCAGATCCCCTTTCTTAAAAATAGATTAAAGTCTCTTCACTTCTTCCTTTTCGTGAAAAAGTCCGCTTTTCCTTTTTTTCCTTTTTTAGAGTGACGGCTTTTCATCGGGACCGGCCTCTGCAAAGCCGGCGGCGGATATTTTACAGTTGCTCCACCAGAGAGCATGGGCCAGAAAACCGGCTGCCGAGGCGAAAGCCGCTCCTGTGGCGGCCTCTCCGGTTTCGGGGTCAACGGTCTCGCAGCAAAAACCGTTGTCCATGGATGCGCGCAGCAGAAAATCATTGCCGCCCTCGTTGCAGGCAAGGATATCGTTACATGCGGCCAGCGGCCACGGATTCGGGGCATGGAGAGACCCTGCTTCGGAAAAGGGGCTATCTCTATGAAAATGGGGGTTGTTCGGGGAACGGATCCAGGCCACAGTATTCCGGAAAATCCGCTCTTTGAGAGAGCAAAAACCGTAAAAAGCAAGCAGCTGCAGGCTGCCGGGTGGGTTGTCATATAGCTGGAACCGCCCTTTACCGTCCACCGCCCAGGCGAACATAATCCCGCCGGGCCCCTTGACAGTGCCGTGCCGGTAGATCTCCTGCTGCAGCGCCAGAGCCAGCCCGGCAAAATCTGCGGGGTTATCCCAGCGCCCTGCCGACTGCAGATCCGCAAGGTAAGCGAAGGCACACTGCAGAAGAGCGTTGTCGTAGATCAGAAAAGGATAGAGCACGGGGTCGTCGGAGGGATCGAGAAAGGTGCGGTACAGTCCGCTCGCGGGATCAAACTGTTCCAGTGCTTTTTCAGTCAGCAGCTTCAGACCGCGGCAGATGATCTTCTCATCGAGAAGTGTCAGGTCGCCGGTAACGCTTTCGTAGCGCTCAAGGGCCAGGAAGTGGGCGGCCAGCTGGTCCATCTCGAAACCTGGATAGAGCAGGACGCCGTTGATATAGTGGGCATGCTCGCCGGCCCGGGCCAGGTGGCGGTGGAATACAGTCAGCAGCAGCTCACGGGAGGCGGCTTTGTCCGCCAGCAGCAGCCCGGGGAAACTCCACAATAGAGTGTCCCGGCTCCAGTAGGCGGCGCTGACGTAGTAGCGGGGACTGCGCGAGGTTACGGGAACAAGGGAGTCATCGTCCAGCGCACGGCCCAGAGCGTAAAAATAGTTAAAGAAAAGGTTGCGGTTCAGGGCCGCGGCTGCAGCGCTGTCGGGCAGATCAATCCGCCGCTCCGCCAGCTGCCGCTCTGTTTCCAGGGCCAGCGCTGCGCCGCCGTGCCGTTTCAAATCCATGGCGGTGGTTCCGGCGCCGTCGGCTTCGAGGTTGACGGCTGCATAAAGGGTCAGGAGACAGCTGCTGCCGGGAGTCGCCTCCATCCGGATCGTTCCTTGATAGGAAGCAGGCTTTCGGGGAGGGCTCCGGAAATCCCAGGAAGGGCGTTCCTCTTTTTCATGCTCCGCAGTGAGGGCCAGTGCCAGCGCGGCCAGGGGGAGGCCGCTGCGCGCCTCCAGAACCAGGCTGCCTGTCCAACTGTTATATTCAACGACCCGTTCGCCCGTTACCGGCCTGCTGCTGAAGATGAGGTGGTTGAACTCACTCCAACAGCCGCGCCAGCCCATCTCGACTACAAGGGGGATGTTCGAAAGGTTGGTCAGGCGCAGCCGGCAGCAGCAGCCGCGATGCCCCGGCGGGGCAAAAATGTCGCCTTCGATGGTGTAGCGGCCGGCGGCGTACACTTCAAAGCAGGGAATCCAGTCATGGCAGTAGCTCCAGGAGAGGCTGCCCGGGCAAAGCGCCTCTTTACCGTCAACGGTGATAAAGGGGGCCAGCAGCGGTTGATCCGCCGTGCCTCTGAACTCGAGCAGACCGCGGGCGCCCATATGCAGCACATTGATCGACTTGATCTCGCCCCCGGCGCCGATCTCGGGCAGGGAGAGGTATTCGTTGCCGGTGAGATAAAGGGGTTTTTCCGGGGAGAGTCCGGGAGAGGGGGTCACCAGGGCGGCAATCTCTTCTGCAGCAACCTGTTCAGCCATATTCTATCTCCTCCAAGCATCAGACGCTTCATCCATCCTCCTCACCGCGGTGCAAGAGGCGCAGCGGTATCTTAGTGCACCCCCTGCAGCATGACGGTCAGGCGAAAAAAGCAGGCTGCAAGAATATTGCGCAGCCACCCGGTGATGCCCGGTGCTCTTCCTTCAGTCTCTTCGCCGGGTTCTCCATCGTTTACGGTAAATTTAACAGTATTGCTCTTAGCCGACTCTTCACCTGTGAGGGAACTGTATGCTGTGACATAATATTCGTAAGTCCCTCCGTGCTCCAGCTTTTCATCTTCATAGGATGTTTTCGTAAGCAGGGTTTCGGCAATGGAACTGCCGTTGCGATATATTTTGTAATGTGTTGGCGCCGGGTCTCCAAATTTCCAGTCCGCAGCCTGCCAGGTGAGTTTAACCCTGTACTGGCCCTCAGCGATCTTCACAGGATCCTCCGCCTGTAAATTCTTCGGTGCGCCGAGTTTAGACTTCGAATCAGGCACGGTAATCTCTCCCGATGTAGCCGGTCCTGTGCGGAGATCATGTTCGCCCACTGCGTAGATGGTGTAAACATAGGTTGAGCCTGCCTGCACATTTTTGTCCGTGTAAGTGGTCGCCCCGCTGCCCAGCGTGGCGACAAACTGCGCTTCATTCCCATTGCCGTTAATAACCTGGCGGTACAGCTCGAACTCCTTGAGCAGACCGCCGCTGTAGCTCCAGGTCAGTTTTACCTCATTATTCTTACTGAGAGCGGCGCTAAAGGAGGTAAAGGTTCCCGCATGCTCAGTATGCACATTGCACACTTCTTCCGGCGGCGACTCCGCAGCGTCCAGCGGCCCCCTTCCGGCTCCACCACTCCAGCCCCCGTCGGTGATAATGTACTCCGGCCTGTTAAAATAGGGTACCTGCGTCACCTGATCTTCGGGACAGAATTCTCCTGCCAGCAGCCCCGATACCTGGCAGATATCGACGAGGACATGCATATCGCAGGGCAGCCGGGGCACATGGTTCTTCAGGAAGTAATCGGATTTCACCGTTCCCGCCGCCCGGCATTCATCGGTAGGCAGAAGCCCTGATTTTGTGCATACCTCCACCCGGACCACGCCCGGTGGGGGTGGGGGAAAACTTTCCTGGGGCAGCGTCTTGAAGACCTCGTTGAAAACCACTTTCATCAGGCCTGAGGAGTAATTCCACCCATTAACAATTTTCCCCATATCCTTGATGTCATAGCCCATCCAGAATGTAGCGACCAGGTTGGGTGCATAGGTTGCCAGGTAGATGTCACGGGCATCATCGGTGGTCCCGGTCTTGGCGGCCAGGGGACGGCCCATCCCCGAGAGGCCTCTCGCTGTAGTCGAGGTGACGACATCCTGGAGAATGCTGGTGGTGATGAAGGCCGCTTCGGGGGAAAGAACCTGTTCCGGTTCGGCCTGGTATTCATAGATTGATTTCCCGTTGCGATCCTCGATTCTCCGCACGGTATGAACCTTTATCTTGACCCCATTGTTGGCGAGGACGCCGAAAGCCTGGGCCATGTCCAGTGCGGTTACCTCGCGGGAGCCTATCGCCCAGCTCGGCACCGGTGTGCTTTCCCGGGGGTTGTAGGTGGAGATGCCCATCTGGTAAGCTTTCTCCGCTCCCTTTTCCAGGCCGATATGCTCCGTGTAAGCCCTGATCGCCGGAATGTTGTAGGACCAGGAGAGAGCCTGGCGGGCGGTGACCATCCCCAGGAAATTCCTGGCGTAGTTTTCCGGGCGCCAGCCCTGCGGACCGATCAGCGGCGCGTCATCAAGAGCAGATCCGGCGCCTAAAAGCCCTTCCTCAAAAGAGGGTGCATAGGCGATTATCGGTTTGATGGCTGAGCCGGGCTGACGGGCGCTGAGGTAGCGCAGCAGTTCATTGCGATTTTTGCTGTACTCCCGGCCGCCGCCCAGGGCCAGGAGTTCTCCGCTTTTCGGATCGGCCAGAACCAGCGCCGACTGCGGTTGGGGGATCCCCTTTTCCTCGTCGATATAGGCGTCGGGATAATCGGAGGGCAGCTGCCCGTTGTTGGCGCTGACTGCCTCACGGAGTTTCATTATATCGATATAGATGGTCCTGGGGTAAAGATCGGCGCGGTTGAGCACCTCTTCCACCTGTGACTGGTAATCCGTATTCAGCGTGGTGTAAACTTTGAACCCGCCGTTATAGATAGCCTCGTAGGCTTCTTCGACGGATCCGAATTCGGGCATGTTCTTTAGAATATCAACGAGTTCGTAGTGGACGACGTAGTCGATGAAATAGGGGTAGGGATAGGCGAAGGTTCTCGGTTCGGCAAAAACAAGCTCCGCCGCAAGGGCCTCTTCGTATTCGGTCTTATTGATATAATTGAGGCGCCTCATATTGGCGAGCACCAGCTTCATCCGGTTGACGGCGCCCTCTTCGTTGTCGAAGGGGTTGTCATATGCGGGCAGCCGCACGACTCCCGCCAGCAGGGCTGACTCGGCCAGGTTTAGCTCGCCCACGCTCTTGTCCAGGTAGTAGCGGGCAGCCGCCTCCACCCCGTAGACGGCATGGCCGAAGCAGATCCGGTTGAGATACATCTCCAGGATCTCCGGCTTGCTGTACTTCATCTCCAGTTTCAGGGCCAGCCACATTTCCTGCACCTTGCGCTTGATCCTTTTTTCCTTGCCCAGTATGGTATTACGGATCAGCTGCTGGGTAATCGTGCTGGCGCCCTGTGAGAAACTGCGGTCACGGATATTGACCAGAATGGCGCGGCCGAACCCCATTATGTCGATTCCGCTGTGTTTTTCAAAACGCTCGTCCTCTATGGCGATAAAAGCCTTCTGAAGCTGTTCCGGGATTTCATCGATGGGGATGATCACCCGGTTTTCCGCAGCATGCAGCTGAGCTATCTCCCGGTCTTCCCTATCGATAATGTATGATGCTTCTACAGTCTCCAGTGCTGCCGGATCCAGGGGGGGTGCCGAAGCGGCGTAGCTGATCAGGATGCCTGCGCCAACGAGCCCGACAACTGCAATGAGGATCAGGATCGGCAGAAAAGTAACCTTGATAGTTTTACGGTTAATTTTTAAATTAAACAGACGAATCTCTTTGCTTTTTTTAGGGGTGCTTTTCTGAAAATCACCCAGCGGGACTTTTTTTTCAGCCACCTCTGGAAAGCCTCCTCTCACCTGGGACGCTATAATAAGAACATTATAGCACAATAATTTTGCTCCAAGTACAATTATAACTGAATTTAACATTTAAGAGCACCCACCCTGAATGTTATATTATGTTAAATTAATAACAATTTTATCAATTATTTCGGTAATTAATGGATGTTTGCGTTTTATATTGACAGTTTTACTGAAAAAAGATACCCAAAAGGGGTCTGATCGGGTAAAATGTTTATAATATTGATCATCATGCGATTTTTATTAGGTTCATGATAAAGGAGGTCATAGCATGACTGCTCCGTTGATGCAGGATGTGCATCGGCACTTGCAGCAAGAGCTGAATCCCCTGTTTTACCCGTCCTCTATTGCCATCGTGGGAGCCAGCCGGAACATTGTCAAACCGAGCGGCATTCCGCTGGCCCTGTTAACTCTTTTTGATTATGAAGGCGAGATCTATCCCATTAATCCCAAGTACGACCAGTTGGGCGGGTGGAAGTGCTTTCCTACTATAATGGATGTGCCCGGACCGGTGGATCTGGCGATTATCGCGGTGCCTGCGGCAATCACCATGGAGGCGCTGCAGCAGTGCGCCGCCGGCGGGGTCAAGACCGCCATTGTCTTCACTTCGGGATTTGCGGAAGTCGATGAAAGCGGCAGGCAAGTCCAGGAGGGGATGCGCCGTCTGGCCCTGGACAGGGGCATGCGTATTTTGGGGCCCAATTGCCTGGGGGTGTTGAATCTTTACAACGGCAGTGTGCCCAGTTTCATGTTTCATGAAAAACCTGTGGGGCTCTACTACCCGGAAAAGTTGTCCTATATCACCCAAAGCGGCGGCCTTGGCGCGATTATATACCAGATGGTTTTGCAGCACTCCGTGGGATTCAACTATTTTGTAAGCACCGGCAACGAAGCCGATATCGGGTTTGCCGAAATTTTAAGTTACCTGGCCGGCAGGGAGGAAGTAGGGATCATCGGAGGCTATATCGAAGGTCTGCAGCGGGACGGGCGCCTGTTCATGGATGCCTGCCACAGGGCGCTGCAGAGGCGCAAGCTGGTGACCTTTCAAAAAGTAGGCCGTACCGCTGTCGGCGCTACGGCGGCGGCGTCACATACCGGCGCCCTGGTAGGCGAGGACCGGGTTTACGATGGGGTGTTTAAACAGTTTGGAGCCGTGCGTGCCGATGATGTGGAGCAGATGAATGCGCTCATCGCCCTGCATGCCACCGGGCGCCTGCCCCGCGGGAAAAACATCGGTGTGATCACCATCTCCGGCGGCGGCGGGGTCGTGGTGGCCGATAAATGTCCGCAATTCGGCCTGGATGTAGTCCGGCTGACCGAAAAGACGCAAGACCGCCTGCGTGAATTTTTCCCCTCCTATGGGGCCGTCGGCAACCCCGTGGACCTGACCTCGGCCATATTCGTGGACGAGGCCCTTTTCCAGCGGGCCATCCGCACGGTCATGGAAGATCCCCTTGTCGATGTCGGCGCATTTTTCTACAATTTGCAGATGCCCGATGCCGAGGCGGCGCAGAAAATTATCGACGTCTACTACTCTGTTGATAAGCCGCTGGTGATTTTTACCTGGCCCACGGGTCAGGATTTTGCCGTTGAGTCCAGGGAGAAGATGATCACGGCGGGCGTGCCGGTAATCGAACATGTCCCCAGCGGCCTCTGGGCCATTTCTGCTCTGGCGGACTGGGTTAAAAAAGCGGAAAATGTGGGCTCTTTCCCGGCAGATCATCCCGGTGCTGAACGGGAGCAGGCACTGGAAACAATCGGGCTTTCCAAGACCCACAACCTCACCGAATCCCGCTCCAAGGAGATCCTCAAGGCTTACGGAATCCCCGTTACCAGAGAGATCCTGGTTCATTCCGCCCCGGAGGCTGCGGCGGCGGCCCGGGAGATGGGCTGTCCCGTTGTTTTAAAGATCGAATCGCCTGATATACTCCACAAGACAGAGGCGGGCGGGGTGATCTTGAATCTCAAAGACGGGGGCTCTATAGAGGAAGCTTATGTTCTGATCATGGAGAGGGCGCGGAGCTACAATCCCGCTGCCCGTCTGGAGGGGGTCCTGGTCCAGGAGATGCTTCCGCCGGGGCTGGAAATTATTTTGGGATTAAAAAAGGATCCTATTTTTGGTCCCACCATACTCTTTGGCCTGGGCGGGATCTATGTTGAGCTGCTCAAGGATGTGGCGCTGCGGACCGCTCCTTTAAGAGAGGAAGATGCCCGGGAGATGCTGGAAGAGATCCAGGGGAAGGCTCTCCTCGACGGGGTGCGGGGAGAGCCCCCCCGGGACCGGCAGGCCCTCATTTCCATTCTAATGCGGCTTTCCAGGATGGCGGTAGAGCTGGAGGATCATGTCGCCGAACTGGATATCAACCCCCTCATTCTCTATCCCGAGGGAGAAGGCGCCGTCGCTGCAGACGCCCTCATCATCCTTGACCCCCGACCATATTGCGAATAGCTTCCTTCAAGCAGGGAAAAATAAAATGTTTGAAATTACACCAAGGGAGGTTCTTCGATGCAAGCAACAACCATGCGCAATGTGGGCAAAGCGGAGTTCATGTCTCTGTTTGCGCAACATCAGGCGGAATCGCTGTGCTGCAAAAAGCTGCAGTCCTATTCCGCCCAGGTCCAGGATCCGCGCCTGCGGAACCTGATCAATGAGCTCAATAATCAATGCCGGCAGCGCGTGCAATGGCTTTCAACGACATTGAGCGAAGCCGGCGGTGCACAGTATATCACTTCATAAGGAGGCTGTTCTTGAATGGTGACGCAGTTAACCGAAAAAGACATTGCCTGTGATATTCTCTCCAGTATCAAATTTAACGCCGGCGGCTATTTGCACGCCGTTATGGAGGCGCAGGATCCGAGTATTCGCCAGACTTTTGTTGATTACCAGAACCAGTGCCTCGCCTCACAGGATAAAGTTTTCCGCTATATGCAGGATCAGGGCTGGTACAAGGTGCCGATGAACAAGGAAACAATAGGATAGGGGAGCTTCGGAGACTTCAACTTGATTTGCAGGAGTAATTGCAACCCACCACTAGATGCACGGTTGCATTTATTTTTCGGCTGGCGATTTGCAGGCGGTCTGCCCGTTGGGTGGGCCGCCTTGCTGATCCGGCGCTTTTTTCGTGTTATAATCTTACGGGAGGCGGAACGATGGAGAAACTCCGGCTGAAAGCGGCCGATTATATTATAATCGCCGTCCTGCTCCTGGCTGGATGCGCAGGCCTGTGGCAGAACCTTCAGCGCAGCAGCGCTTCGCCACAGAAATACCTGACCATCTATGTGGACAACAGAGCAGTGGCGGAACTATCCTTTGCCTCCGCTGATCATTTCACCTATTCATTTCCCTACGATCAAGGGCGGCATGAGGCGGTTCTGGAGATCGAAGGCGGCCGGGTCAGGATGCTCCCCCTGCCCCAGGAACTCTGTCCCCGGGGTATCTGCTCCCACACGGGATGGATCGCCCTCTCCTACGAAAGCATTGTTTGCCTGCCAAACCGGATCATGGTTGTCTTTTCTCATACTTCGCCGGATCATGACAGCGACATTGACAGCATCACCTTCTAGGTGAAAATGCAGCGTGCCTCCGCTTCTCTGCAGCGGCATTCTGTTTTACAGTTATAACGAGCCTGAAAGGGTTTGCGCAGCGCACCCCCGATCTGCCCTGAGCAAATAGAAATATTTCTTTACGGAGTGCGCAGCCGGATGGGGACGACTAGCGCGGGCAGATAACAGGCAGACAGGCAGACAACATCGATGGAAACCTCATCGATGGAAACCTCCCGGTTTTGTTGACAAAGAAAATGAAGGTCAGTATAATTGTTTTAGTTTTTCAAAGGATGGAAAAAAATGAGGATTTATCTGCCCGAAATAAAACAGGACAGGGGCGGGGCGCCCCAATACCACTTTGAGGGCCATGTCAAGGACTACTTTGATGCTGGAACGGACGACGAAGGCAGCTTTATCCTTGATCTACGCCTCAGCAGAAGTGGCGATAAAATCATGGTCAAGGGTGATTTTCAAGCGGAGATCGAGGTAAACTGCAGCCGCTGTCTGCAGACTTTTAGACAGAAAACAAATTCTAATTTCGACGAGGTTTTTACAGCAACGCCCCTGCTGGATAAGAAAAGCTCCCCTGAAGAGCTGGCTCTGAAGACGGCGAATGATCTGACAGTGAGCGGTGATTATCTTTACCTCAATGAATATATTCGCCAGCTGTTTTACCTCTGCCAGGTCTACAACCCGCTTTGCAAACCGGACTGCCGGGGTCTTTGTGCGAGCTGCGGCGCCGATCTGAACAATGGTAGCTGCAGCTGCGAGGATGAGGCCCAGATTGATCTCCGTTTGCTGAAGCTGAAAGAGCTCCGTCGGGGCGATGGGGCCTGATACTATTAAGGAGGCAGATTCATGGCTGTTCCCAAAAGAAGAACTTCTCGCGCCAGGCGGGATCAGAGGCGGAGTCACTGGAAATTGAAGGCGCCGCATTTGGTTCCCTGCCCGCAGTGCCACGAGCTTAAGCCGGCCCACCGGGTTTGCTTGAAGTGTGGCTACTACAAAAACCGCGAGGCCGTCAAGGTAGAATAAAGGATTTTATCGAGTGAGGCGCCCCTTTTATATGGTCGAAGGGGCGTATTTCTATCAGTCGCCGCTGGGGAAGGGGTTATCAGATTGGTCAGACTGGCAGTCGACGCCATGGGCGGTGATCATGCACCGCAGGAAATTGTCCTCGGAGCTGCGGCCGCCCTGCAGGCAAGGCCGGATTTGAAGATTTTTCTGGTCGGGCGCCGGGAGCAGATCGCCGGCATCCTTGCCGGGATGACTTACCCGGCAGAGAGGCTGGAGCTGATCCATGCCGATGAGGTTATCCATGGAAGCGATAACCCGGGCCTGGCTATCCGCCGCAAAAGGAATTCATCCATGGTGACTGCCCTGCAGCTGGTGCGGGCAGGGGAGGCGGACGTCATCCTGAGCGCCGGCAATACGGGCGCGCTGATGGCGGGGGCGCTTCTTTTTCTGGGCCGCCTGCCGCAGATAAGACGGCCGGCCCTGCTTGCAGTAATGCCCGGTTTGAGCGGTGCTCCCTTTGTGGTTATAGATGTGGGTGCGAACATGGACGCCCGGCCCGAGCAACTGGTCCAATACGCCTTCATGGGCCGGATCTACTCGCAGCAGCTGCTGGGATGCGCTTCACCCCGGGTTGCCCTGCTCAATGTGGGCGCAGAGATGAACAAGGGTAACAGCCAGGTTAAAAAAGCTTTACCTCTCTTTCAGGAATATGTTTCCGATTTTTGTGGTAATATTGAAGGCACGGACATTTTTTATAATGCCGCCGATGTGGTGGTCTGTGACGGTTTTGTGGGAAATGTCCTGCTGAAAATTACAGAGGGGCTGTCCCGGGGGATTATGGGCCGGTTGAAAGAGGAGCTGACGCTTACATCTCGCAATCGAGCCGGAGCTTTTCTGCTGAGGCCGGCTCTATCCGAGCTGAGCGGTCAGATTAACAGCACCGAGTATGGCGGTGCTCCACTTGTGGGGGTCAAGGGTCTCTGCATAAAATGTCACGGCTCTTCGCAGGCAAAATCCATCGAGCGGGCTATCCTGAACCAGGCTTATCCTTTTGTTCAATCTGGCCTTGAAGCCCTTTTTGAGAAAGCTTTACGCGAAGCCCCCCTGCCGGTCAAAGAAGGGGAATCCAGGCGTGATGAAATATAATACTGTTATGACCGGGCTTCTGAGGAGCGCACATTTTCAAAGCTTCCCGGTGAGCCCCGTTGAATTCCGCCCGGTACAGAAGCTTGCCCCTCCACCATTACGGGGGTGCCAACCTGGCGGCTGCTTTAAAACAATCCGGCTGCGATCAGAAGAACGCTGCTCCGGCAGCAGGGAACCTTATTCCCTGGGAAATCCTACGGGCGGCCTGTTGCAGCAGGTTTTGCAGAATATTATCTGGCCCGCTTCGGAAAACGCAAAGAGGTTGCCGAAAAAATTCTGTTCCTGGCTGTCGCCGGCAGCTATATTACCTGGCAGGTGATCTCTGTTGACGGCGGTATTGTGATGTAAATACTAATAAGCGGGGAAGGAGGTGTTTCGGGTGAGTGTCGAAGCGAAGGTTAAAGCAATCGTCTCCGAACAGCTTGAGGTGGACCTGAATAATCTCACGGCAGAGACCACCTTCGAAGAGATCGATGCCGACTCTCTCGATATCGTAGAGCTGGTGATGGCGCTGGAGGAAGAGTTCGATCTGGAGATTTCAGACCAGGAGATCGAAAATATCAAGACCATCGGCGACATTATCAGCTACATTGAATCGAAGATCTGAGCCTCTGGGCGAGAATTTGCGCAGAGTGCGGTTGCCGGTATGAGAATGATAAGTTCCACCGGTTCCAGTAAAAACGAATTCCGGCAGAGACCGACAGCGAAACGAAGCGGTATTGGGAGAGTGTCTGCATAACTCCTCTGGTTTCGGCGGGATGAACACTACCCTGGCGGTGAAGCGCTGTGTCGACGGATAATGTGAAAGAGCAGGTTTCCTGGTCGGACCGGGTCAGGAATTATTTTCGCTCTCTCCAATGGGAGATCAGGGAGGACAAACTCTTTGAGCAGGCGCTGACGCATTCCTCCTTTGCGCATGAACAGGACCCTGCCGAGGTTCACAACGAGCGTCTGGAATTTTTAGGGGATGCCGTATTACAGCTGGTAATCAGCGATCATCTTTACTTTTTATACCCTCATCTGCCTGAAGGAAAACTGACCAGGCTGCGCGCCGACCTTGTCTGTGAAGCAACACTGGCGGGCCTGGCTGAAATGCTCGGGCTGGGTCCTTATTTGCGTCTCGGCAAGGGTGAAGCGGCGGGCGGCGGCGCCGCCCGCCCCTCGCTGCTGGCCGATGCCCTGGAAGCGCTTTTCGGCGCTCTATTTCTCGACCTGGGCCTGGAAAAGTGCAGCAGGTATATTATTCAACTCTATCGCCCGGCCCTGGAAAATCTTGCCGGGGGATTCCTGTACCGCGACTACAAAACTCTGCTTCAGGAGCTGCTCCAGGCCCGTGACGGAGTTACTCCCGAATATCGAATTATCCGGGAAAGCGGGCCCGATCATGATAAAATGTTTGAAGCGGAGGTAATTATCAGCGGCCGGGGCGGCGCGGGCCGGGGCCGGGGCCGGAGCAAAAAAGAGGCGGAGCAGGCTGCCGCCAAAAAGGCCTGGTTGGAATTGGCCTGAGAGAGAGGGAAAGTCTAAGCTGTAAATTAAAACCTCACAGAGCAGGTATTTTCTGAATAAATGAAGAATAGAACAACATTGCTTGCCTTAAACCCAACCATTCAGGGAAGGAGAGCTGCTCTAGAGGATGGAGATCTTAAGGGTATCAGCAGACTCGAAACCAAAAGCAGTTGCAGGAGCTGTAGCAGCGGTAATCAGGGGCGAAGGGTCAGTCCAACTACAGGCGGTGGGTGCGGGCGCGGTGAACCAGGCGATCAAAGCAATTGCCATTGCCCGGGGGTTTCTTGCTCCCAATGGAATCAATCTTGTCGTCATCCCGGCATTTGTGGAGATCGAGATCAACAATGAAGAGAGAACGGCGCTTAAATTTATCGTGGAGCCGAGATAGTTTTTAGCCGGCCCCGTTACTTTGACCTGCTCTGAACAGGCAGGTTTATTTTTGCCCGGGGAGATATGCGATGCACTTGAAACGAATTGAACTCTTTGGCTTTAAATCATTTGCCGACAGAACGGAGCTGGAGCTGGACAGGGGCATAACCGCAGTGATCGGTCCCAACGGCTGCGGTAAAAGCAACATTGTCGATGCCGTCCGCTGGGCCCTGGGCGAGCAGAGCGTAAAGGCGCTGCGCGGCAACCGGATGGAGGAGGTAATTTTTTCGGGCAGTGCCGGGAGAAAAGCCCTTAATTACGCCGAGGTATCGTTGACCTTCGGCGGGGCCGGGTCCGCCCTGAATCTCGATTACGAGGAGATCACCGTGGCCCGTCGGATTTACCGCTCCGGTGAAAGCGAATATCTGATCAACAATACGCCGTGCCGGCTCAAAGATATTACCGGGCTGTTCCTGGACACGGGGATCGGCCGGGAGATCTATTCTGTTATCAGCCAGGGCCGTGTTGAAGAGATCATTAACAGCAAGCCCGAGGAGAGAAGGGAGATATTTGAGGAAGCCGCCGGTATCTTGAAATATAAACTGCGGAAAAACGAAGCGCGGCGGCGGCTGGAAGAGACCCGGGAGAATCTCGTCCGCGTTCAGGATCTGATTGTCGAGCTGGAGGCGCAGATTGACCCCGTTACCGGGCAGGCGGAGACGGCTCAGCGTTACCGCGATCTTAAGGGCCGGCTCGATGCGGCTCAGAAGGAGCTTCTCTCCCACAGGCTCCACCTCTCCCGAAAAGAACTGGCAGGAGTGGAGCGGCGGCAGCAGAACATCACAGATTCACTGAGTGCCATGGCGGCGCGCAGCGGGCTGCAGGAAAAAGAGTTCCAAGAGCTGAAAATGCGGCAGCAGGAGGAGGGACGACGCCTTATTGAACTGGAGCAAGGGGCGAACCGGACTTCAAGGGAGATGGAGCGTCAGGAAAACGAACTGCGCTTGCTTGAAGAACGAGAGAGCCGCTACCGGGAGCAGATCACCCAGGGTGAAAGGCGTCTCGAGCAGCTTGCTGCTGTGATCAACAGGCTGAATGGGGAAGAAGAGAGCAGCACCCTGGAGCTGCATTCGAAAAGAGAGGCTCTGGCCAAGGAAAAAGAGAGTTATGACCTGCTCCGGCAAAAGATGGAGCAGTTTGAGAAAGGTTTTTTGACCGGAGATGTGGAGGCGCGGCAGCAGAAGCTGTACCGGGCGGCGGCCGGGCAGAAAGGGATTATTGCCGCCCTGGAGGAACTCCGGCAGCAGGAAGAGCGGTTGAAAAGGCGCCACGAAGCGCTGTTACGGGAAAAGGCTGCCCTTGACGGGGAGGCGGCGCTTCTCAGCTCCGGACAGGAGGAGCTCTCTAGCGCTGCCGCTACGGCGGAAAAGCGGGCGGCGGCAGCGGCGGCGCAGGCGGCCGCTGCGGATCGCCGCATGGAAAAGCTAAAGGAGGAGCTTGCCGCCCTGCTGCAGGAGGAGCAGCGCTGCCATGTGGATATCGGCGGAGTGAAAAGCCGTTTACAGCTGCTCCGGGATCAGGAAGCCGGGCTGGGCGGTTATTACCGGGGAGTGCGGGAAATAATTCAGAACAGGGCCAACCTAGCCGGCGTTATCGGCCCGGTAGTCGATTTGATCTCTGTGGAGAATCGCTTTCTGCGGGCCATTGAGGCTGCCCTGGGGCCGGCGCTGCAGTACATTGTTGTCGAAACCGAAGCCACCGCTTTGGAGGCGATCCGCTTTCTCAAGGAGAAAAACCTGGGCTGGTGCACTTTTTTACCCCTGGATACGATCCGTCCTTCCGAATCGGGGCTGGAACGGTTTGCGGAGTGGCGCCGGTTGAAGGGAGTTTTCGGCAAAGCGTCGGATCTGGTGGAGACAGACCCGGCCTATGAAAAGGTGGTTCACTACCTTCTGGGGCAAATCCTTATTTGCAGCGACCTGAAGGTGGCTACAGAGGCGGCGCGCCTGATCAACTACAGCTGCCGCATAATATCCCTGGAAGGTGATCTGATCAACCCCGGGGGGGCGATCAGAGGAGGCAGTATGCCCAGGCGCAGCGCTGCTCTTCCCCTGGGACGGCGCCGTGAAATCGAAGAGCTTGAGCGGGAACTGGAATCGCTGCATAAAACAAAAGACGCATGGGAAGAGAAGATTGCAGAGCGCAAAGGGGAGATCGGGGAGACTGCCTCAGAATCGGCCGCATTGCGGCGGAAGCAGGAGGAACTGGCTGGAGCACTCCGGGCTGCTGAAAAGTCCCTTGAGGAGAGCAGTTCCGCTGTCCGAGTCCTGGAGCAGCGCCGGGAGGACACGGCGACGGCTCTACAGGAGCTGGATAGAGAGGTGGAAGAACTGCTTGAACGTCGTGAAGCCCTTACACTGAAGGAACAAAGCTGCGCTGAAGAGATTGTCCTGGCTGAAAGGGAGCTGGAAGGATCAAAAGAGATTTACCAGCGCGGACTTTCAGAAAAGAAGGGACTTGATGAGTCTTTAACGGCAGCTTTGATCAGGCTCAATTCTTTGCAGGAACAGGAGCAGTCTTTGCAAAATAACCTGGAGCGGATCTCTGCCGACCTTGACGGGCCGCTGCAGGAGCAGGCGGAAAGGCGGCGTGAAGCCGCCGGATGTGCAGAAGCCCTGGCGGAAATAGGCGGCGCCCGGGAAAATGTCTCCACCCTGCTGCAGCAGTTGCGCGAAGAGAGCGCCGCCCTGACGCTGGAGCTTCAGGAGCATAAAAAGGCGGCCGGATTGTCCACTGCGGCTCTGCTGGATCTTGAAGAGCAGCAGCGGCAGAACAGGAGCAGACAGGCTCGCCATGAAAAAAGGGAAAGACATCTGGCCGTGGAGCAGAGCAGGCTTCAGACAGAGATTCAGTACCAGCTGGGCCGCTTCAGCGAGCTTTTCGGCTCCGACGAACCGGTAGACCCGGCACCTGATTTTGATGCGGCGGAATGCGAAGGGCTTATCGGGACCTTGAATGAAGACATTGAAGTGCTCGGTGTGATCAACCTCGGCGCTATCGACGAACTGGCCAGACTGCAGGAAAGGATCAGCTTCTTGACAGAGCAGCAGGATGATCTGAGGCAGGGCGAACTGTCGCTTCATCGCATCATCGGTGAGATTGATGAGAGGATGGCCCACTTTTTTAACGAGGCTTTCACAGGAATAAGGAACAACCTGCAGGATGTTTTCAGCGAACTATTTCAGGGAGGCAGGGTGGATCTCAGATTGACGGATCCTGACAACCTGCTGGAAGCGGGAATAGAAATTGTGGCTCAACCGCCGGGAAAGAGGCTGCAGAACATCTCGCTTCTTTCCACAGGGGAGAAGTCGCTGGCTGCAGTAGCGGTGATCTTCGCCATTTTGCGTTACAAGCCGGCGCCTTTTTACCTCCTCGATGAGGTGGAATCCTCCCTCGATGATGTCAACCTTTCTCGCTTTACGGGCTACGTGAAAAAAGTATCCCGGGAGGCGCAATTTATCCTGATCACACACCGGCGCCGGACGATGGAAGAGGCCGATCTTCTGTACGGTGTGACCATGCCCGAAGAGGGCGTCTCCACGCTTGTATCCCTGAAGCTGGACCAGAAAGTCGGATAAGGAGAGCATTGATTTGAACCTTGTAGAACGATTCAAGGCCGGCCTGGCCAGAAGCAAAGAGGGTTTTTTGCGGCGCCTCGACCATCTTTTCCGCGAAGGAGAGCTGAACGAGGAATTCTACGAGGAGCTGGAGGAGGCCCTCATCCTGGGCGATGTGGGTGTTGAGGCTGTCCTGAAGCTTGTGGAACAGCTGCGCCGCGAGGCCGGGCGGCTTAAGCTGCGCCGCCGTGACGAGGCCAGGGAGCTGCTCATTCAGGAAATTACCGCCATGCTCAGCCTGCCCGAAAAGTGGGTCAAGTACGATCAGGATCCCCTGGTCATACTGCTGGTGGGGGTAAACGGCTCCGGGAAAACGACTACCGCGGCGAAGCTGGCCCACCGCTGCCGTCAGGAGGGCCGTGAAGTGCTCCTTGTTGCCGGAGACACCTTCCGGGCCGCCGCCATCGAGCAGCTGCAGATCTGGGCCGAGAGGGCTGGAGTAGCGCTGATCAAGCAGCAGCCCGGTTCCGATCCTTCGGCAGTCTTCTACGATGCCCTCCATGCCGCCCGGGCGCGGCAGGTCGATGTGGTCATCGGCGATACCGCCGGGAGGCTGCATACCAGGGTCAACCTCATGGAAGAGCTGAAAAAAATCAACCGCGTCATCGGACAGGTTCAGCCGGGGGCGCCGCACCGCGTGCTTCTGGTCATCGACGCCACCACGGGCCATAACGGCATTGCCCAGGCGCTTCATTTCAACGAGGCGGTGCCGGTAACGGGCCTGGTGCTGACAAAGCTTGACGGGACCGCCCGCGGCGGCATTGTCGTCGGCATCCAGGATATCCTGAAAGTACCTGTCTGCTATGTGGGGGTTGGTGAGAAACTCGACGATCTGCTTCCCTTCGACGCCGCCGACTTCGCGCGCGCCCTGCTGGCCTAAAGGGGGTCAGGTCTTGAATTGCTAGTTTTTCGGGCGATTGATCTCAAGCCTCTTTTTCGGGCAGGAGGCGCTGCATATCTTTTATTCAGGGTGTGCCCAAAACATCGTCGTTAAAGTTGTTCGATGATACATTGATACCGAAAAGAAATTCCATGTCCCGCTCCAGGTAAAAATCTTTATAGTACGTTGGGGCCGGAAAAACGGTAATTTTGGACGACGGGGACAGAAAAGCAATTTCATGCGTCAGCACTTCCTTCACTGCCGTTCAATTGACCATGGTTTTTCATAGACCTTTATTTTAATGTGATCTGAACTTCTTTCCCAAGAGAGCGGGCAACCCTGGATAGAAAGTCCAGGGAAGGGTTGTACGTTCCGCTTTCCAGACGGCTGATGTTGGATTTCTGCGTCCCGACACGGAGCGCCAACTCTTCCTGCGTCATATTTTGGCTGATCCGCGCTTCGATAATTTGAGAAATCACATCATAGCGAGGCTTTAGCTTCTCATATTCCGTTTCAAATTCTCCATCTTTCATGAAAAGCTCTTTTACTTCGGACGATTTGGCCCCTGCTTTATTCATTATCACGCCCCCGTAATCCGCTTTATAGCGTAGCGCCCGTTCAATCTCTATGTGATCATATACGATAACATAGGTAACAGCTTTTTGTATTGAGCCATAAAAGCAAGATCTTTCAGGACGCCTTTTTCAACCAGCCCTGCCCGGAAGGAACCCCCAGGTAAAACATCGAATGACATAGTTCATATTGAGTTCATAGTCGGGGTATAAACAATAGTATGGGGGATTGCTGATTTAACGGGTGGAATAGGGGGAAATCCTTTGTTAAACATATTGGTCGTGGAAGATAACGAAAAGCTGAGGCAGCTTATATCCATTCACTTGAAACGTGCGGGGTATAACGTTTTCGAGGCGGGCAGCGGTGTTGAAGCGCTGCAGATTATCGAGCAGGTGGCGATTCACCTGATTATACTCGACATTATGATGCCCAGGATGGACGGATATGAATTGACGGGCGAACTCAGGGGCGCAAATATAACCATTCCTGTCCTTATGGTCACCGCAAAGGAAACTCTGGAGGATAAGCGAAGGGGTTTCAAAGCGGGCGCCGACGACTACATGGTCAAGCCCATCGACATGGAGGAGATGCTGCTCAGGGTCGAGGCGCTGGTCCGGCGATCCAACCTGTCGGGGCGGCATATCCTCAGCGCCGGCGCCTCGACCCTGAATTCGGAATCGCTGATGGTTGCCCGCGGCGGGGATTCGATCGTCCTTCCGCAGAAGGAATTTCAGCTTCTGCATATGCTCTTATCCTACCCCCATAAAATATTCACCCGCCATGTGCTCATGGATGAAATCTGGGGCTATGGGAGTGAAACAGACCCGCGTACGGTAGATGTCCACATCAAGCGGCTCCGGGAGAAGTTTTCCCATTCGCCCGATTTTGAAATCGAGACGGTCAGGGGGCTGGGTTACCGGGGGGTGATCAAGCGGTGAAACGTGTCCAGACGAAGTTCGCTCTGTTTATGATCCTCACCGTGGTAGCCTCTTCGGTTTTGGCCGCACTGCTCTCCATCGGCATCAGCGGCATCCTGATTGCAAGAGGGAACCCCGCTGCTTTTTACCTCGGTTTTGCCCTCAAAGAGATCCTGAGCCCGGTTTTTACCGTTCTCATAGCGGTGATGATCGTCGCCGCCATCTCAAAAAAAGCGGTATCGCCTGTTGTCGAGCTTTCCAATGCAACAAAAGAGATCGCCTCAGGGAATTTTGATATCACCATCAATTATGCGGAAAGAAAGGATGAGCTTGGACAGCTTACCCGTAATTTTATGCTCATGGCCCGGGAGCTGAAGACAAACGAGTATCTGGCCAGGGATTTCATCACCAATGTCTCCCATGAATTCAGGACGCCGCTCTCAATCATTTCCGGATATACGGAACTGCTTGACAGCGATGAGATCGCGAAAGGGGAACGCCGCGACTATATCCTGAAAATACAGAGCGAAACAGAGCGGCTGACCAAGCTTGTCTCCAATATCCTGAATCTCTCCAGGCTCGATAACCGGAAGATCCAGGCGCAGCCCAAGCTCTTTTCTTTAGATGAACAGATTCGCCAGGCGGTGCTCTCCCTTGAACCGCAGTGGCGGGCCAAAGGCATTCGACTGGATGTGGATCTGCCTGAAATAAACTATTCGGGGAACGAAGATCTCCTCGCACAGGTATGGAGCAATATCCTGGACAATGCTGTTAAGTTTGCCGGTGAAATGGGTGTTATCAGTGTGCGGATGTGCTCCGGCGAGGGCGCGGTCAACGTGGAGATCGCGGATAACGGCATCGGGATGGACGAGGCGACGCGGGAACGGGTATTCGAGCGCTTCTACCAGGGTGACTGCTCCCGTTCCGGCCAGGGCAACGGCCTGGGACTGGCCCTGGCTAAAGGGATTATTGACCTTTTGGGAGGCAGTATCGCCGTAGACAGCGAGCCGGGCGCCGGTTCGACGTTTAAAGTTACCATACCCGTAAGCTGCCCTGAAAAAAGTGCTGCTAAATAACGAGAACCGGGTACACTATCCGCCTGCCTACTCCTCAATTTCGATCTTGCGCAGGGGCCGGCGGTGCAGAAAATCGTACATCAGCGGCACCACGAGCAGCGTCAGGAGGGTGGCATAGGTGAGCCCCCCGATGGTCACCACTGCCATGGGCTGGGTCATCTCCGCGCCGCTGCCGATGCCCAGGGCGATGGTACTCATGGCCAGGATCGTGGTCAAAGCGGTCATGATGATGGGCCGGAGCCGGGCGCTGCCGGCTTCGAGCAGGGCCTCCCCTTTATCCATGCCTGCCAGGCGGAGCTGGTTGACATAATCCACATAGACAATGCCGTTGTTCACCACGATACCGGCTAAAACCAGGAAACCCAGCAGCGCGGTGACGGAGAGATCCAGGCCGCTGACCCAGAGCAGCAGCAAACCGCCGGTAAAAGCCAGGGGCAGGGTAAAGAGGATGATGAAGGGGGAGAGCAGACTCTGGAACTGGGCCACCATGATCAGGTAGATAAAGATCACCGCCAGGATGATCATCAGGGTGATATCATGTACGGCGCTGGTGATCATTTCATTTTCACCGGCCGGCTCCACGGTAATCCCTGCGGGAGGGGTGTAGGAGGCCAGGGTTTTTTCCAGGTCGCGGCTGACGAGGCCGATATTGTAACCTTCGGCGATAGAGGCTTTCACACTGACGCGGCGCGACTGATTATCCCGTTCAATGGCGAAAGGGGTGTTCGCCTCAGTGATCTCGGCGATATCGCCCAGAATCACTTCTTTTTCGTTCCCCTCCGGTCCGGCGGCGGTGAATGTCAATTCGCCGATGTTCTCCCGGGTGGTTGCGCCCTGTGCCGCGCTGGTCACGATGATGGGGTACTCTTCGTCACCGGCCTGCAGCCTGGTGGACTCTGTTTTGTCCGCCAGCCGTGCGGCGACCTCCTGATAGATCTGCGCCACCGTCAACCCCTCCCGCATGGCCGCATCCCGGTTGATGGCGATGCGGGTCTCGGTGGAGCCGCCCTCAGTCCCCGTTAGAATATCCACCGCGCCCTCTGTTTCTCTAAGCAGCCCCGCCACCTCTTCGGCGGCGGCAGCCAGGGTATCCAGGTTTTCGCCCTTGATCACAACCTCGATCCCGCTGCCGCCCAGGGCCGACAGATCCATGCCCGAGGCGGAGACGGAAATATCGGCTTCAAGATCTTCTGTCTCTTCG
>CAZQEV010000001.1:0-49773 GCA_964592135.1 uncultured Syntrophomonadaceae bacterium | reverse complement strand
GTTTTTACCTGTTATTACCCTGGTCAGGGAAGTCCCTGACTTTTTTTATGTATTTTATCTACCGATCAGGAAAAAATCAAAAAAGCAGCATCTTTGTGTCAGGGGTGAGCCGATTCCATGAAGAAAGCAGCCGTCGAGGAGCGCAGTGCTTTTATGACCGGGAATGAGGTCATTGCCCGGGCGGCGCTGGCCGCCGGGGCGGACTACATGTTCGGCTATCCCATCACGCCGCAAAACGAGATCATGCACCACTGGCGCCGCCTGGCGCCGCAGCAGGGGCGGGGCTTCCTGCAGACCGAGGATGAGCTCTCTGCAGGCTTTGCCGCCATCGGGGCGATCATCAGCGGGAAGGCGGCTTTTTCTGCCACCGCCGGTCCGGGTACGGTGCTTTTCCAGGAGCCTCTTTCCATGGCCGAGATGATGCGACTGCCCATAGTGGTGATTGTACAGCAGCGCGGCGGCCCCTCCACGGCCACGGTGATCTATTCACAGCAGGAGCTCAACTTGACCTGCTTTGGCGGTAACGGGGAGGGACTGCGCCTGGTCTACTCGACCTGCAGCCACCAGGAGCTCTACGATTATACGATCAAGGCTTTTCACAGGGCCTGGCGTTATCGTTTTCCCACCTTTATTCTGGGCGACGGCTACCAGGCGAAGATGAGGGAGCCGCTGCAGCTTTATGACCCCGCGGAACTGGGTTTCGGCCCCATCCCCAAGGAACCGATCTTCGGCTCTGTGCGGGCGGGCGGAGAGGGCCCGCTGCTGCACCTGCGCAACTCTTTCAGCGTGGAGGAGGAACTGAGCGAGGTGCTGGGCAGGCATCTGGAGGACTATGCGCGGGCAGCGCCGGAACTGGTAGAACATGAATATATGGGGGGGGCCTGCGGTGAGCTGCTTATCGTTGCGCACGGCATTGTGGGGCGGGCGGCCCGCCAGGCGGTTCAGGAGCTGCGCCGCGCCGGCAAGAATATTAACTTTTTCCGCCCCATTACACTGCGCCCTTTTCCTGAAGCGGCTTTCCGGGAGGCGCTGCGGATGAGCGGCGGGTCTGTGCTTGTGGTCGAATCAGCAGAGGGGCAGCTCGGAAATCAGGTCCGACTTGCAGCAGGTAGTCAGGGTTTGTCCGATTTCAGCGGTTATTACCGCCCCGGGGTGGGGATCACCGCGGAGGAGATCAGGGAGGCGGTGCTGAAATGAGTGAACTTTCCATGCCGCTCTGCTGGAATCGCGACAGTAAGCCGCACCGCTTTTGCCCCGGCTGCGGTCACGGCCTGGTTTTAAAAGCCCTGGGGCTGGCCGTTGATGAACTACGTCTTGGAGACAGGGTTATTTTTGCCTGCGACATCGGCTGTTCTCTTCTGGCCTGGGATTTCTTTACCTTTCCCTGCATGCAGACGCATCACGGGCGCACCATCCCTGTAATGGTGGGACTTAAAAGGGCCAGCCCCAAATTAATTGCCGTCGCCTACATGGGCGACGGGGGCGGCTATGCCATCGGTCTGCAGCATCTGATCAGCACGGCGCTGCGCGACGACCCTATCACCGCTGTCCTGGTAAACAATACTGTTTATGCCATGACAGGGGGGCAGATGGCCCCTACCACCCTGCCGGGGCAGAAAACGGAGACAACGCCTTTCGGGCGCGAGGAAATAGAAACGGGCCGGCCCTTCAAAGGACCGGAGACCCTGGCTGCGGTGGCTCATCCCGAGGCCTACCTGGCCCGGGGGACGGTGGCTCAGGTGCTCCGCCTGAAAAACGAGCTCAAGCGAGGGCTGGAAAGGCAGATTGCCGGGCATTTCTCTTTTATCGAGGCACTCTCAACTTGTCCCACAAACTGGCGGACGAACGCCGCCGCCACCTGGTCGTTCTTGGAGCAGGAGATGAGCGCTTACTACCGGCCCGGTGAGATTGCCGTGCTGTCCCGGGAGGAGAGGTGAGATGCGTTATTGGAAGATAGCCGCCGCCGGTGAGGGCGGGCAGGGGGTTCAGGCGCTGGCTGAGACATTGGCCTTGGCGGCATACCGGGCCGGCTTGAATGCTCTTTATATCCCCAATTTTGGGATCGAGCAGCGCGGCGGCGTCTCCCTGGCCTTTGTTCAGATCTCGCCGGAGGCGATCGGTTCCCCCAAATTTTTGCAAGCCGACCTGGTGGCCGCTTTGAGCCCGCGTTCCCTGCGCCGCAGCGAACAGTACCTGGGTGAAAACACCATTATTCTCTATGACAATTCCCTCGTCGACGCGCCGCAGATCTCCGATATGGTGGTGGGACGGCAGACCTACAACACCATCGCCCCGGAAGCCTTTGCCGAGAGGATCAGCTACCGCGACAGGCGCACGGTGGTGGAGACGCCCCCGGGGCGCCTTATCGCTGTGGCCGCTTCGGATCTGGCCAGGCGCCGTCTCCATCCCCGTGTTTTTAACATGATCATCCTGGGTGCAATTGTGGCTATTACCGGCGTGGTGACACTGGAGCAGGTCAAGGATGCCTTGGAGGAGAAGCTGAACCGCCGTTTCAGAAATGATCCGCAGTTGAAAGATCACAACTATGCGGCGCTGGAACTGGGCGCCGCCGCCGTGACAAATACAGTTCAGGCTTAGGAGAGAAAATGAACAAAACTTTTACCCGATTTGAAGCAGCCAATGAAAAGGCATACTTCTATATTTCTCCTGATCTGTGCAAGGGCTGCGGTCTTTGCCTAGAAAAATGCCCCTCCCAGGTCATCGACTGGTCCACCCATATCGGTGTATACGGCACCCCCATTGTTGAACCGAAGAGGATGGAGCGGTGCACTGGTTGCCGCCTCTGCCAACTCTTCTGTCCCGATGCCGCTATCGATATTCTGCGAAAGGAAAAGACAAGGACCCCCTCGAATTTAAAAAGTAGTCATTGACAGGGTCTCTTTGCCGCCGGGTTAACCCCGATGCCGCTTCATTGCTTCGACAAGCAGAGCGGGGAGATGGGCATAATCCTCCGTTGGCAGGTAGGAGGCGGCCCGGGCGTCAAAAAGGATCGTTGCAGAGGCCGGCAGCTCCTCGTCTCCCGGCCAGAGGGTGAAATTAAGAGGCACCCGCGGGAAAACAGGAATAGCCATGCCGGTGCCGCTCCCCTCAAGCCTGTTGCCGCCAAGAGCGGCAGCGGCGCGGACGAATGCCTCCGCATTGGATCCGAAAGCCCTTAAAAAGGGAAGAACAGCGCGGCGCCGGAAAGGCTCTGTGTATATATCACCGCCTGGAAGATGGCGGTAAGCGATCCACTCGCCGCTGAGCGGGCTTCCATCTGCGGTTACGAGATAATGCAAGATGAAAATGGAGTGATAGAGCGGGGTTTCCCCCCCGGGACCGGTGATTATGCCGCCTGGATAGGTGACCCTGTATGACTGGCCGATAAATTTTACCTCGAAGCAGCTATCCTGTTCCAGATAGATTACGTCTGCATCGCGGGAGACGGCTTCGGGACTGAGGGCGGCAAATTTATCCACTGCCTGGCTGCGGGTCACTTCCAGGTTGAGGAAACCGCCTTTATGCGGGCTCGGTTTCATCAAAAAGCACCTCCTGATTGTATTAAAAATCATCAAGCCGATGGGAGAGAAGAATGTCCAGAAAAACCTATCTTGTTAGCGCCTGTCTTCTAGGGTTGTCTACATGTTACCATGGCGGCCACAACCGCAATACTGCGCTGCAGTATCTATGCCGCCGCTGCCGGATGATTCCCCTCTGCCCGGAGCAGCTGGGGGGATTGCCCACACCGCGGGAGCCGGCGGAGATCTGCGGTGGGGACGGTTATGCCGTGCTGCGGGGAAAGGCCCGGGTGATCGACAAAACCGGAAAGGACGTGACGCTGCAATTCCTACGCGGCGCTGCCGCCTCTATGCGGCTGGCGCGGCTGTTCGGGGTAGACGGAGCCGTTCTCAAATCAGGCAGTCCCTCCTGCGGAGCGGGCCGTATTCATGACGGTTCTTTTTCAGGCCGCTACCGGACGGGGGACGGCATCACCGCAGCTCTGCTGAAGCGTCACGGTATTCCGGTGTGCAATGAAAACTTTGTAACTCCGGCTAAAAGCGTCAGCCGGCGCCGCTTATCTTCAGGAAAGAGGCGATGGCTTCGTTGACCCAGCGCGGCGCCTCCAGCATGACCATATGCCCGGCAACTGCCACCTCCACCAGCTCCGCCCGGGGCAGCTTCTCAGCAAGGTAGCGGCTGTACCTGGGCGGCGTCATTCTATCAGCCTCGCCGCAAATGACCAGCGCCGGCAGTTCGATTTCAGCCAGTTTCTCCGTGCAATCAAAATTGTTACAGGCGGTGAAGTCTGCCAGATAGGTCTGCGGCGGAACCGCGGCCATTTCCTGCCGTGCACTCTCCAGGAGCTCCGCCGGAGCGGCCGGCCCGTAGGCAAACCCAGAAAGCTCCGGCGGCACATTTCCTGAGCGGAAGGCCTCAATAAAAAGCGGTGTTACCCGCAGGCGTGCTCCACTGGATGCAAGAATGAGTCCGCTTAAGTCATCGCTGTAATGAAGAGCGTAATCGAGGGCGACGGCTCCGCCCATGGAGTGTCCGGCCAGCACGAAATTTTCCAGGCCCAGGGTTTTGCTGAAATCGCGTAAAAAATCGCGGTAAGAGGCAATATCAGCAGCAGGCTTTCCGCCCGAGGCGCCATGCCCCGGCAGGTCCACGGCCACCGCTGCGGCCTGCCCTTTAAGCCCCTCTACCTGGTTAAGCCAGTGCCGGTGGCTGCCCCCGGCACCATGGCAGAGAAGAAGTGGCGGACCTTTTTCTGCAGCGCTGCCGGCATAGAAATACGTTTCACCCTTGATCTCAATCCGGGGCAAATCTATCGCCTCCCTTGCGGTTTCTTAATTCGTCCTGCTGGAGAAAAATCCTTCAAATGAGCAAATGTTAGTTACTGCAGTCCAATTGCTGGAGGAGGTGCTGCAAAGAGGCAGGTGATTGGCATGATAAATTATAACGGGCGTTGCTTTTGAATGTAAGAATGGATGTTTCAATAGAACGCGTCCTTGAAAAAGTATCATCAGGGCGTCTAAGTGCTTTTAGTTGACACCGGCGGGGGTAGTTGCTATCATAATTTCAATTAAACGGGGGTGGGAATCCCGGGAGGGCGAAACATGCAAGATGATAAGTTTGTCAGAGAGGGGTTGACCTTTGACGATGTGCTGCTGATCCCGGCAAAGTCTAGGGTACTGCCGCGGGATGTGGATGTTGCCACTGCGGTTACCCGCGGGATCAAGCTGAACCTGCCGCTCATGTCGGCGGGTATGGATACAGTAACGGAATGTCGGATGGCTATCGCTATAGCCCGGGAAGGCGGCATCGGAGTCATTCACCGGAACATGTCCGTGGAGAAACAGGCTGAAGAGGTGGACAGGGTGAAGCGTTCCGAGCATGGTGTGATCACCGATCCTTTTCATCTGACCCCGGAACATACACTGAACGACGCCGCAGCCTTGATGGAGCGCTACCGCATCTCCGGAGTTCCCGTAACGGTAGGGGAACTGCTTGTGGGAATAATCACCAACCGTGATCTGCGTTTCGAAAACGATTTTTCCCGGCCTATCGGAGAAGTGATGACAAAGAAAGGGCTGGTTACAGCTCCTGAAGGCACTACTCTGCAGCAGGCCCAGGAAATTTTGCGCCGCCATAAAGTGGAGAAGCTGCCCATTGTTGATGCAGATTATCACCTTAAAGGACTCATTACGATCAAAGATATCGAAAAGACAATTCAGTATCCCCGCTCTGCCAAGGACGGCGGCGGCCGCCTCCTGGCGGCGGCGGCCGTGGGGGCAGGCAGCGGCGATGTTCTACGGACGGAGGCGCTTGTGGAGGCGGGGGTAGATCTGATAGTGGTTGACTCGGCTCACGGGCACGCCCAGCCGGTAGTTGATATGGTCCGCAGCCTGAAACAGCGCTTCCCGGAATTGCAGCTCGTTGCAGGCAATGTGGCCACTGCCGCGGGGGCCCGAGATTTGATTAAAGCGGGTGCAGATGCGGTCAAGGTCGGTGTGGGACCCGGTTCCATCTGCACCACCAGGGTGATCGCCGGTATCGGGGTTCCCCAGGTAACAGCTATCTACGAAGCCGCCAGGGTTTGCCATGAGGCTAAAGTTCCGGTTATCGCCGATGGGGGGATCAAATATTCGGGGGATATCACCAAGGCTATCGCCGCAGGTGCCGATGTCGTTATGATCGGCAGCCTCCTGGCGGGAACCGAGGAGAGCCCGGGCGAGTTCGAAATCTACCAGGGGCGCAGCTACAAGGTATACCGGGGCATGGGTTCGCTGGGAGCGATGAAAGAGGGTTCCCATGACCGCTATTTTCAGGAGCAAGAGCAGAAACCGGTTCCGGAGGGGATTGAAGGGCGGGTACCTTTCAGGGGTACTGTTGGCGACATGGTTTACCAGCTCACCGGCGGTCTGCGGGCGGGCATGGGCTACTGCGGTGCAAAAAACATCGACGAGCTGCAGCGAAAAACAAAGTTTATCCGCATCACCGGGCCGGGCCTCATTGAGAGCCATCCCCACGGGGTCCAGATTACCAAGGAGGCGCCAAACTATAGTTTCTAGGTTCTAAGTCTACCCGTTTCTTTTTGGGGGAGCATCTTCAAGGCGGGAACTGGCTGAACAAGGCAGATCATGCAGGCGGTGTTCTTCGCTTGATCGATAGCCTACCTGCAACAGCAGGCTTTAACAGAATGTTTAAGGGTGTCTTAGACAAAAGTTCCAGCCGCATCTGGGCGGGAAAAAGGCATAACAAGTTTCTGATATGATCAGGAGTGGAAAACCCCGATGACTATGTTTTATCGGGGTTTTCCCTTTGCCAACTGTAAAACACAGGCTATAACTGGTCTGAAAATGCAGCAATTTATTTATGCTATAATTGATCTGTGAAGCATTGGCCGAAGGAAGGGACGGGCATTGAGCGGTTTTCTAATATCGCTGGAGGGAATTGACGGGTGCGGTAAGACCACCCAGTCCCGCCTGCTGGCGGAACGGATGGCGCAGGAAGCGATTCCCCATCTGTTGACTCGCGAGCCCGGCGGCACTACTGCCGGGGAGAAGATCCGCCGGCTGTTGCTGCAGAAGGAGCATTCTCTCACCGCCGATACTGAGATATTACTATACATGGCAGCCCGGGCGGAGCTTGTTGATATCAAGATCAGGCCTGCGCTTGCTGCGGGGCGGGTTGTGATCTGCGACCGCTATATAGATTCGAGTGTTGCCTACCAGGGGTACGGCGGGGGCAGTGACCGGAACTGGATCTATGCTCTGAACGAGAGAGTAACGGGGGGACTCCGGCCTCGTCTGACTTTTTTATTTGATCTCTCTGTTGAGGAGGCGCTTCGACGGCGCGGCAGCGGAGGCGATCGCATTGAAGAGCGGGATTTTTCCTATCACCAGCGGGTCCGGCGGGGTTATCTGGCCATCGCCGCCGCTGAACCTGCGCGAGTGATGCTCATAGACGCTGCCGCTCCGGTAGAGCGGCAGCACCGGTCAGTCTGGCTGAGAGTGCAATCTCTTCTTTCTTCCCCTGCAGGGAAAGGAGAGAAAGATGGGATTTGAGAATCTGTACGGACAGATGGAACTGCGCCATACTTTTACCAGGATGCTTTCTGCCGGAACGATCAGCCATGCCATGCTTCTTTGCGGCCCCCCGGGCAGCGGAAAAAGAAGCTGGAGCCTGGCCCTGGCCGGGGTATTACTCTGCTCCGGCCGTGAAAATGCAAAGGCCTGTGGACACTGTCGTTCCTGCCGCCTGCTCCAGTCAGGCTCTCATCCGGACCTGTTCCATATCCAGCCGCGGGGCCGCCGCCTGGGGATCGACCAGATTCGCAGTATCCGGGGCGGCTTTTACCTGGAAGGCGGCAGGCGGGTCTGCCTCATCGAAGAAGCGAACCAGATGACCCCTGAAGCCTGCGCTTCACTTTTGAAAATACTGGAGGAGCCGCCGCCCGGCCTTCACTTTATTCTGCTCACCAGCAGGCTCCAGGGGCTGCCCGGAACGATAGTCTCGCGTTGCCAACGTTTTACATTGCGTCCTTTAAACAGTGCCGAGATCCTGGAGCTGTTGAAGCAGCAAAAGGGTCTTCCCCCCGGGAAGGCGATCCTTTTATCCCGTCTGAGTAAAGGACTCCCGGGGCTGGCTTTAAAGCTGGCTGAAGATCCCACTTTCGAAGAGCGGCTTTCAGAGGCCTCGGAGCTGGCCTGCAATCTGGCGTCGGGCAATCAGTCTTCAAGAGAGCTTCTTTCTATCGCCGAATCGATGGCCGGGAGGGAGGATCTTCCTTTCTTTTTGGAGCTGCTTTACCTTTTCTACCGCGATGGTTTAATCTACCTGCTTTGCAGCAATGAGGCGCTGCTGATCAACCGGTCCCAAGTTTCGCGATGGGCATCCGGTCGGGTTACACCAGCCGCCCTGGAAAGTGCAATGTCCCTCATCCAGAGGCTGAGCCAGGAACTTGACAGCACCAATGTAAACCGCAGGCTTGCCCTGGAGGGGATGCTGATTCAATTGAGAAGGAGGTTTGCTTTATGCCCAGAGTAATTGGAGTCCGTTTTCGCCGGGCGGGGAAAGTCTACCACTTTGATCCCGGCGAGATCAAAATAAATACCGGAGCCGACGTCATCGTGGAGACAGCTCGGGGCCTGGAAATGGGTGAGGTTGTATTCGGTGAAAAAGATCTGTCTGAAAGTGAACTGGTGACGCCTTTAAAGAAAGTGCTGCGCATTGCCCGCGATGCCGATTACCGCCGGGCGGCGGAGAACAAAAAGAAAGAGGATGAAGCGCTGCCCAGATGCCAGATCCAGATTGAACGTCATTCCCTGAACATGAAACTTGTGGGAGCGGAATATACTTTCGACCGCAGCAAAGTCATCTTCTACTTTACTTCAGACGAGCGAGTTGACTTCCGCGAGCTGGTAAAAGACCTTGCCGCCATCTTCAAAACGCGTATCGAGCTGCGCCAGATTGGTGTCCGCGATGAAGCCAAGCTTAAAGGCGGTGTCGGGCCCTGTGGGCGAAGTTTCTGTTGTGCCAGCTTTCTCGAGGAATTCGCCCCTGTCTCGATCCGGATGGCCAAGGATCAAAACCTTTCTTTAAACCCTACGAAAATATCCGGTGTTTGCGGGCGCCTGATGTGCTGCCTTCGCTTTGAGATGAACGCTTATGGGGAGGCGCGTGAAGAGATGCCCCTGCCGGGTGAAGAGGTGCTGACGCCCGATGGGGAGGGACAGGTTGTAGGGACGGATCCGGCCAAAAAAACGGTCCAGGTTAAGCTCAGTGGTTCGGGACGGACGAGGGAATTCCCTGCGGAAGAGGTTGAAGGTGTATAAAAATAGCCGGATCATAACCTGATCCGGCTTCCGGGGGTGTCTGTTTCAACGACCGGCCCGACCTCTACTTAGTCGGAGGCCAGCTGCTTGATACACTCGTAGCAAACGATCCGGTTGCTGAAATGCTTGACATTGTCTGCATTTCCGCAAAAGATACAGGCGGGTTCATATTTTTTTAGTATAATTTTTTCGCCGTCTACATAAATTTCCAGGGCATCTTTCACGTCAATTCCCAGTGTTCGCCTTAACTCAATGGGGATCACTACCCTGCCCAATTCATCTACCTTGCGTACTATCCCTGTCGATTTCAAGTTCCAGTTCCTCCTTTTTTCTACAGCATACGACATTTTGTGCATGAGAACATCATACCAGTAATTGACATGGTAAGTCAACTGTTATTTTCCGATTTTTAGGCTTCATTACAAAAACGCTCCTTTTCTTGACTTGAAGGGTGTTTTTGTTATAATAGCGTCATCATGCTGCTTGCCGGGGAGGTCTGTTTATGGCGGGCAAAAAATCTTTTTATATGACCACACCGATTTATTATCCCAGCAACAAACTGCATATCGGCAATGCCTATACTACCGTTGTGGCTGATGCCGTGGCCCGCTTCAAAAGGGCAACCGGTTACGATGTCTGGTTTCTCACCGGCACTGATGAGCACGGCCAGAAAATAGAGCGTGAGGCAACTGCTGCGGGCAAAGAACCGGAGCAATTTGTCGGTGAAATAGTTACCTGGATCAAAAAGCTTTGGAATGAGCTCGATATCTCTTACGATGATTTTATCCGGACCACCGAGCCGCGCCATTATGAGAAAGTCCAGCAGATATTCACCCGTTTTTACGAGCAGGGCGATATTTACAAGGGGAAATACGAGGGATGGTATTGTACCCCCTGCGAGGCTTACTGGCAGGAGCGTGAACTGCGGGAGGGGAAATGTCCTGACTGCGAGCGTCCCGTTGAGCTTATCGCCGAAGAGGCTTACTTTTTCCGCATGTCGCAATATGCCGGCCGGCTGCTGGAGCACATTGAGAAGCATCCCGAATTTATATTGCCTCCCTCGCGCAAAAATGAGATGGTCAACAATTTTCTAAAGCCGGGTCTGGAGGATCTTTGTGTTTCAAGATCATCTTTTAAGTGGGGTATCCCCGTGCCCTTCGATCCACATCATGTGATCTATGTCTGGCTCGATGCGCTGAGCAATTATATTACCGCACTGGGTTACGGTGAAAAGGGAGAGGGGAAAATGGCCCGCTTCTGGCCCGCCGATCTGCAGCTTATCGGCAAGGACATTCTGCGCTTTCATACGATCTACTGGCCCATATTCTTGATGGCGCTCGATCTGCCGCTGCCGCGTACCATATTCGGCCATGGGTGGCTTCTCCTCGAGGAGGGGAAGATGTCGAAGTCAAAGGGTAATGTGATTGATCCGCTTGTTCTCTCGAGCCGCTACGGTTCTGATGCAGTGCGCTACTTTCTGTTGCGGGAGATTCCCATGGGGCAGGATGGGGTTTACAGTCTGGAAGCGCTGGTCAAGCGGATCAATACCGATCTGGCCAATGATCTGGGCAACCTGGTCAGCCGGACCTTGACGATGGTGGAGAGATATTTCAACGGTATCCTGCCGCAGCCGGTTTCTCCAGCGATGGAAAGTGATATTGCCCTGCAGCAGCTGGCTCTGGAGACGCCGGCGGTGATGGAAGAGCGCGTTGACAATCTGAAGATCCACGAAGCACTGGTTGAGCTCTGGAAGCTGGTGCGGCGCAGCAATAAATATATCGATGAAAACAGCCCCTGGGAGCTGGCCAGGGACCCGGCGAGCCGGGAAAGGCTGGGAACGGTTCTCTACAACCTGGTGGAGAGCATCAGGTTTATTTCAGTGCTACTGGGACCTTTTATGCCGCGCACACCGGCCAGAATATGGAGCCAGCTCGGATTACAGGTGGAAGACGGGTTGTGCCATGGAGACAGCCTGCAGCAGTGGGGTCGGATTAAACCGGGAACGTCGGTTCGCCGGGAGGAGGATCTTTTTCCTCGCCTGAATCTGGGTCGCGAGTTGCATCGAGATGCACTTGAGAATGAAGCGGTGATGAAGAAGGTTCAGCGGCAGCCCCGGAGGGAAAAAGAAGTTTCGCAGAAAAACGCTCATCATGAAGAGGAGCAGGCCGGACTCATCACCATCGATCATTTTTCCAGGGTAGACCTGAGGGTGGTGACAATTGTTGCCGCCTCCGAAGTGTCCGGCGCTGATAAGCTGCTGCAGCTGACCGTGGATCTCGGCGCAGAGGGCCGGCGCCAGGTCGTAGCCGGGATAGCTGCACATTACCGTCCCGATGAGCTTTTAGGACGGCAGGTTCTTTTTGTGGCAAACTTGAAGCCGGTGAAAGTGCGGGGTGTCCTTTCCCAGGGGATGCTCCTTGCTGCGGAAGATAATCGGGGGGAGCTGGCTCTGACGGCGCTCGACCGGCCGCTGGCTTCGGGGAGCAAGGTGCACTGAGGTTGGCCAGCCTCATCGATACCCACGCCCATCTAAATTTTCCCCAGTTCCAGGCCGATCTTGAGCAGGTGCTGGGCCGGGCCCGTGCAGCCGGGGTTGGCATGATCATCAATGTGGGCAGCGATGAGTCCAGCTCTGAAACAGCGGTGGCGCTCAGCGAAGCCAACCCACAGCTGTGGGCGGCTGTGGGGATCCACCCCCATTCAGCCTCGGGAGTCTCTTCACGCTACCGGTCCAGGCTGTCGGGACTGGCTGCAAAGAGGCGGGTGCTGGCTGTAGGTGAGATCGGCCTTGATTTTTATCGGGACCTGTCGCCGCGTCCTGTTCAGGAGCAGGTATTCCGGGAGCAGCTCAAGCTGGCTGCGGAGCTGAACAGGCCGGTGATCATCCACAGCCGGGAGGCGCATTCAAAGACACTCCAGATATTGCGTGAATTGAAGCCGCCGCGGGGTGGAATAGCCCATTGCTTCTCCGGCTCCCCGCAGGATCTGGAGGCTTTTCTGGGACTGGGCTTCTATATTTCCATTGCCGGTCCGGTGACCTATCCCCGCTCTCATGATCTGCGGGCTTTACTCAAGGAAATTCCCGCAGAGAGGCTGCTTTTGGAAACCGATGCGCCCTATCTATCCCCGCTCCCCTACCGTGGGAAACGCAATGAACCCGCTTTTATCAAGGCAACTTACGAACGAGTAGCCCTGGTTCTGGAAATGGAACTGGAGTCTCTTGCCCGCCTGGTGCAGACCAATGTCGCCCGCCTCTTCTGGTCGTAAAAACGGTCATGCAACGGAGTATATCTGAATACGTATAATAGATATAGCCGCAGATAGAGACCTAAATCAGGAGAGGGGGATCAGGGATGTTCGGCTTTGGTTTTTCCTGCAATAGAGCCGGGAAAGCCGGCCTCTGCCTGCTTGCCCTGGCAGCGGCCTCCGGAGGGCTTTTCATGCCGCGAAGCTTTAGAGCGGGGGAAGAGGTTGAGATCGAAAATTGCGACAGCTTTCTTGAAAAAAAGGAAATTGCCCTGGGCAGAGCAAGTCACCGTCGATCACTGCTCATCTGCCCGCCGGGGATCCCCGAAAAGAAGCGTCCGTCAGATGTTGTGCCTTCACGGGGAGAACGCCCGGCCAATGTCCTGCAGGGTATAGCTTCCTGGTATGGCGGAGCGGATGGTCTGCATGGAGCCCTTACTGCCAGTGGGGAGCCCTTTGATGATGCCGCTTTTACGGCGGCTCACCGCACGCTGCCTTTTGGAACCAGGGTTCGGGTAACCTTTCTTAGAAGCGGAAAAAGCGTGATTGTCCGCATTAATGACCGCGGGCCTTTCATTGAAGGGCGCATCATCGATATATCTCGAGCTGCCGCAGAGGAGATAGGCTTGCAGTCTTATGGTGTTGGCGCGGTCACAATAGAGATCCTGTCCTAGGAACTGAAACATTTCCCGCATCGGGATAAAAGAGGTATAAAGGGGTTCCCCTTCAGGGGAACCCCTTTATTAAACCCGAAATATTCCTGGAGGTAAGAAGCTCGGCGCCTCCGAAAAGACAAAGTTAAACCCCGGTAATATAGCTCATTTTACGCGAAGTTCGGAAAAGTAGATCGTATTCTACGCCAAAGAACTTCTTTTTGACTTTCAGTCAGCTCACCTAATAGCGCAGGGACAGCCGGCTGTGGCCGGCCTTCCTGCAGGACCGAACATTTTATATCTGTTTTTGGAGAGCCTTAGCCGAGCAGACTTTGCAGCTTCATCGCCAGAGACATATCTCCTTTAACCTTCAACTTGCCGGCCATAAAGGCGGAGGTGGCGTTAAGCTTCCCATCAAGCAGGCTGTCAAAATCATCGGCCGACATGGTGATGGTAATGTTGGCATCGTCGGAAGCTCCATCAACCACATCGGTGGCGCCATCGGCCACGTTTACATGAAAGACTCCACCGTTATCTCCGGAAAGGTCAAACTGATATACTGCATTCATCCCTTTGATCTTGGCCGGATCTGCGCCCTCCAACTTGGTGCGCAGCTTTCCGATTAATTCCTGAAAGCTAGCCATCTGATAAAACGCCTCCTTAAAAATTTGTTCATTGCTTTCCATGCGCTTGATCTTCGAAAAGCCTTTCCTTAAAAAAAATCGGCCTCCTTTCCGAAAAAGATTGCTTAACGAGGCTAAATATTACCTTAGTTAAGTTCATTATAAAGCATTTGGACCATTTTGTCATTATTTTTTTTATTTTCGCGGGCTAAAGCGCGGGTACGGGCATAAGCGTTATTTGTTCAGGCTAGACTAAACATTGCTAATGTCAGGACAATTGACAGCAGTTAGGGTAGGGGTTAAAATGTGGTCTGGTGTAGGGAGGAGAGATTATGAAAACTATACCTGTTCGAAAATCGAAGCCGATCCTGAACTTTTTACCGGCGAAGAAAAGCTTTCTGGAGCTTGGCAGCGCCGTGGCTGCTCTCTGCAAAAAAAACCCGCTGGTAATGTTTTACGGGTGTATGATTATTCTGGCAGTCTTTGTTTACAAGTATGCACAGCACACGGTGTCTGTTTTTGTTGATGGAGAAGAGCTTTGCACTGTTGCTACATTCAGCCGGACAGTGGAGGAGCTTTTACATGAAAAAGGAATTCAACTGCACCCCTGCGACAAGGTGCTGCCTGACCGCGGGTCTGTTTTAACCCAAAGAACGCGCATAGATGTGCAGAAGGCTTTTGAAGTAGCCATAGTTGACGGGAACAACCTTTCTTTGATCTTGACCCCAACGATTCCGGTAGAAGAACTGCTTGCCGAAGAGGGTTTTGAACTTGGGCCCGACGACCGTATTGAGCCGGAGGGGCTTCAAGAGGCTTATGACGGTGTTGTAATCAGAATAGTCCGGGTAGAGAAACAATATGCCGGCATCCGTAGTGCCTTTCCCTTTGACGAGATCGTCCAGGAAAATGTCCTGCTGGATCGCGGTCTCACCCGGGTAGTCCGCGATGGGCGCCCCGGGCTTCAGGAAGAGCTTGTTGAAATTACAATAGAAGACGGGATCGAGGTAAATAAAGAGGTTGTGGGATCTGTAATGCTGGAGAAACCGCTGGAAAAGATTGTGGAGCACGGTGCCAATACAACCCTGGAACGCGAAGGCCGTGTGATGCAGTTTGACCGGGTTCTGATCATGACGGCGACATCCTACTGCCCGGGAACACCTGGTTCGGGGTGCCCGCTGGATAAAAACGGCCACTCTTTCTGTACGGGACGGTACAACAATGGTTACACTTATACCGGCAAGAAAGCTGTCCAGGGCCAAGGCACACTGAGCTCACCGCGAATGGTGGCGGTGGATCCGCGGGTGATCCCTTTGGGCAGCCTGCTATATATTGAACCCATCCCGGGGATTGGCAAGATTGGCTTTGCCAGGGCTGAAGATATCGGCGGTGCGATTAAGGGGCAGAGAATAGATCTGCTTTATGATTATCATAGCGATGTGGCCAAGTTTGGACTGAGGCGCGGCGTAAAAGTCTACCTCCTGAAGGGCTACTAGCTGGATTACCCGCCCGGGGAGGAGGAATCAAGATGCCGGAGAGCCCTGAGCTGCCGGATCTGACTTCCCCGCGCACTCTGCAGCTCTACCTCAATGAGCGAAACCTGCGGCTGCAGCGTGGGCGTGGGCAAAACTTTTTGATTGACGGAAATGTTGCCCGTAAAATTATCGATGCAGCTGAACTTAGCTCCGGTGACCGGATCGTGGAGATTGGACCCGGTGCAGGCGCCCTTACGGCGATACTGGCTCGCCGCGATATGCGTGTTGTTGCCCTGGAGCTGGACCGGGGACTGGCAGTCGCGCTGGCGGAACATTTGCAGCCTTTTTCCCATGTCAATGTGCTGCAGATTGATGCGCTTAAGGCGAAATGGGTGGAACTGAACAGGATCTACTTCGGAGTCGGTGCGAAAGTGAATCTCATCTCCAACCTGCCTTACAATATTTCCGGGCCGTTCCTCCATGCCCTGTTTAAACAAAATTTTCCTTTCGAAAAAGCCGTATTAATGTTTCAAAAGGAGGTTGCCGCGCGGCTGATTGCAAAGCCGGGCAGTCCATCCTATGGTGCCCTTTCGGTGTTCTGCCATTATTATGCACCGGCAGAAATGCTCTTCCCCGTTTCCCGGCATGTTTTCTGGCCCTCCCCGAATGTTGATTCAGCGGTGGTCAAGATGCAGCCGCGCCATGGCGGTCTTGATGCCGGCCAGGAAAAATTATTCCGGGAAATTGTCCAGGCAGCCTTTCAACAACGCCGCAAAAAACTGACCAACAGCCTGGGAAAGGCTTTCTTTCAGACAAGGGAAGAGTTTCTCTCTGTGCTGCAGCCGGCTGGAGTTGATCCTGACGTCCGGGCTGAGACGATCTCCATGGAACAATTTGCAAAGATAGCTCAAATGGCTTACAATTGGATCAATAAACGCAGGTGAAAGGTCGTTTTAACCAATGGAATTTTACAGCCCGACCAGGGGAAAACTCTCCTTTGAGGCTGTATTTGCAGATATAACCAGATATTCAAACGAGAATCCCGATGACAAATATAAGTTGATTATTGGGACCGATTCCCACTCCTATACCAATAGAAGCGTTGTCTTTGTCACCGCTATTATTATTCACCGTATCGGCAAGGGAGGGCGCTTCTATTACCGCAAACAGAGGACACGCTATATGGAGAGCCTGCGCCAGCGGATCTACTATGAGACATTCCTTAGCCTCGAAGTAGCGGCAAAGCTTACAGAGAGACTTGCGGTGAACGGCGAGGAGGAACTGAATGTCGAGATACATCTCGATGTGGGAGAAAAAGGGGAGACCCGGGAGATTATTAAAGAGGTAGTGGGCATGGTTATCGGCAGCGGTTATGATGCCCGGATCAAGCCCGAATCGTACGGTGCTACGACCATTGCAGACAGGTTCACCCACTGAACTGAGGTAACTGGCTACGGCTAAAATCTGCTCTTTTCTTGACAAAACACGAGGAATTGTGTTAAAATATATTAAAATGTACGCACAAGGTGGTTTATCAGGTGTCTAAAGATGTTCTTCTCGAAATACGCAAAAAACTAGAGCCTCACGTCGGTGAAAAAATAAAGTTGAAAGCCAATCGTGGACGGCGCAAGACCTTTGAAAAAGAGGGGATTCTGGAAAACACGTACCCTTCTATTTTTGTTGTCCGGATCGATGAACCGAACTATTTTCAGAGGGTTTCTTTTACCTATGCCGATGTTCTTACAGAGACGGTTGAACTGAGTTTTCGTGAGGAGAAGAGGTACCGGTCTGTAGGGCTGTAAAATAATTTTTAAGAAATAAAAAACCGGAGTTGCAGTGTAAGCGGCGACGGTTTTTTGTTAAATAAATCACATTGCTCACAGCACCTCCAGGAATCAGATCGTTTAAAAAGAGTTCTTAGATCGCAGAATAGGAATGCCGTCTTCTTATCATTTTCAAGAGGAGTTGATGCTGTGGCACGTCGTCGTCGCCCGGTGATGTCCGAGGAACTCAAGTATGAGCTCGCTGCTGAACTGGGGGTCCAGGATCTGGTTCGCCGTGAAGGGTGGGGCAGCGTCAGTTCTCGCCAGTGCGGCAATCTGGTCAAGAAGGCCATTGAACGGGCCGAGCGCTCGCTCCGGAAGGAATCATAAGACGGCAGGTATGCCCGTTTCGGCGGGCATACCTTTTTAAAAAAGGATAGAGACCTTTGTTGTGGAATACTTTTTTAAATTGAATCAAATTGTGAGATGGAGGTTTTCATATGCGAGCGCTGTTGATTATTGATATGTTGAACGATTTTATCAAACCGGAGGGAGCGCTCTATGTTGGTCCGGCGGCGGAGAAAGCCGTTCCGGTGATCAAGGAGCGGCTGGGTCACTTTCGTAAAAAAAGAGAACCGGTGATCTATATCTGTGATCGCCACCGCCAGGGCGATCTAGAATTTGAGATGTTCCCCCCCCACTGTCTTGCAGGTGATCCCGGTGCCGACGTGATTCCCGAGCTTGCTCCCGGGGCCGGAGAAAGGTTGATCTTTAAAAGGCGCTATAGCGCCTTTTTTGGGACGGAGCTCGATCTGACCCTACGTGAATATGGTGCAACCGAACTTGAACTCACCGGCGTGGTGACCAATATATGCGTTCTCTATACCGCTGCCGATGCCCGGATGCTTAATTACCGGGTTTTTATCAATGCTGCCGCAGTGGCCGGAATCGATGAAGAGGCGCACCGCTTTGCTTTACATGAGATGGAGAAAACTTTGGGAGTAACCATGCTATAATCCAAACGCGGGGGGGAGAAGCCGTGGATCTGATTTCGTTGAACGATATTGAAAATGCTTCGTCTGAAACCACAGGCAGGCTGCATAGCGCTTCTCATGCAGAAATAGAAAAGGGTTGGACCACAGATCTATATTTTGTGCGGACCAGAGATCTCCTGAGTACGCTGGGGTTGGCCCAAACAGAAGTTACCGCCGAGATCTTTGCCTCGCGAGAGGGTATTTTTTCCGGCAGCCAAGAGGCGCTCCACCTGCTGCGTAACTCAAAGGTGCAGGTATGGAGTCTCCCGGAAGGGGAGAAAATGACAAAAAAAGAGGTTGTCATGCGTATAAAAGGGTTTTACGGGAAATTCGGCATTTATGAGACACCGCTACTGGGCATGCTTGCCAGCGCCAGCGGCTGGGCTACTGCCGCAGGGCAGTGCAAAGAGGCCGCCGGAGAGCGGACTTTGCTCTGTTTCGGGGCACGCCATGTTCATCCCGCTGTGGCCCCGGTTATGGAAAGAGCTGCTCTCATCGGGGGCGCTGACGGATGCAGCTGCATCCTGGGTGCCCGGTTGATGGGTAAAAGCCCTTCGGGAACGGTGCCTCATGCCGCCTTTTTAATCGCAGGCGATACGGTGGAGCTGGCCCGGGCCTATGATCGCTTTGCCGCTGAGGGAGAACCGCGGGTCATTCTCGTCGACACATTTAAAGATGAAGCTGAGGAGACCCTGCGAGTAGCCCGGGCGCTGGGCAAGAATTTGACCGCAGTACGGCTTGACACTCCAGCCGAAAGAGGAGGAGTTACACCGGCGCTGGTACGGGAGGTGCGGGCCCGGCTGGATCAGGCCGGGTTCAGCCATGTGCAGATTGTTGTCTCCGGCGGACTTGATCCCGAAAGGATCTTCATTCTGGCTGAGGCGGGTGCTGATTATTTTGGTGTAGGCAGCTATATTTCCCGGGCTCCGGCTATCGATATGACTATGGATCTGAAAGAGATCCGGGATCAGGCGGTGGCAAAAAGAGGGCGAATACCAGGGTTGACGGATAACTCCCGACTGGTCAAGATGGCTTGAAATTGGAATGAAAAAAAACATGAAGATCAAGGCGCCGGCAAAAATAAATATAGGTTTAACCATTACCAAACGCCGGCTGGACGGTTACCATGATCTAATTTCCGTTATGGAGCAAATTTCGCTGTCCGATGTCCTCCTGCTGGAGCCGCAGCGGGAGGGGGGATGGCGTTTTTTTTGTTCCGAACCCTCGCTTTCCGGCAAAGACAACCTTGTTTGTCGGGTGGCGTCATTGCTGGCGGAGAGATCGAAGGAGAGAGAATTACCGGGGGTTAAGATATCCCTCTATAAAAATATTCCCGCGGCAGCCGGTCTGGGAGGAGGGAGCAGCGACGCTGCGGCGGCTTTGAAGGGGCTCAATTCCTTCTGGAATTTGGAAATGAGCCCTGAAGATCTTCTGGAAGCCGCGGCATTGATAGGTTCAGATGTGCCCTATTGCTTGCAGGGAGGAACCGCGCTGGTACAGGGACGCGGAGAAAAACTGGAAGCCCTGCCCGCATTTCCTTTCCACTGGGTGGTATTGGCTGTTCCTTCAGGAATGCATCTTTCCACGGCAGAGGTTTATGCCGCGCTGAAGCCGGTGCACCTGGGGCAGCCCCGGCTCCACACCCTTATCGCTGCGATCCGGGAGCAGAGTGCAGAGCTGCTGCATGAATGGTTTGGCGGTGGTATGACCAATACGCTTGAGGCGGTGGTAGCTCCGAAACATCCCCGCCTGCCGGTCCTGAGGCGGCAGTTTCTCGATCTCGGCCTTTATCCGGTCATGTCCGGAAGCGGGCCCTCTTTTTTTGCGCTCTGCGAAAATCTGTCAATAGCGAGAGCTGCCGCCTTTGCCCTGCAGGAGGCGGGGCACCGGGTTTTTCTAAGCTGGACCCTGTCAGGCCTCTACAATCAGAAGGAGTGAAAGCCATGTTCGATGCAATTATCCTGGCCGGCGGAGGGAAAACTGAACCGCTTACGGATCAGGAAGGGGTTACCAACAAGGCATTTATTGAGATTCACGGCCGGCCCATGATCGGTTATATTATCAATGCTCTCCTCGGATCGCCCTCTATTGAAAAGATCGTTGCCGTCGGTCCGGAGAAGGAACTGGAAGAACTGCTTGAACAGGGTTACAATTTTGCTCTTTTTCCCGAAGAGGGGAGCCTGCTGGAAAACCTTGCCGCTGGATTAAAGGGAGTGGATCAGGAGCGTCTTTGCCTGGTACTCACGGGGGACATTCCTCTCATCGACAGGGGTGTGATCGAAGGTTTCCTGGAGCGTTGTGCTCCCTTTGACGGTGATTTTTATTACCCCATCTTATCCAGGGAAAGATGCCGGGAGCGCTATCCGCAGATGAAACGCACCTATGTCCGGCTGCGGGAAGGTTATTTTACCGGCGGCAACGTCGCCCTTCTCCGTCCAGGATGGTTTAACCTTTGCCGCTCCCAACTGGATCTTTTTGTAGCCTACAGGAAAAAACCGCTGAAGCTTTTCCGAATTTTACCGGCGATTTTTATTTTAAAATTTCTTATGAACACGCTTACCGTAACTGATCTGGAACGCTACCTTTCCCTGATGATGCAGGCCGGAGCCCATGCCGTACCCTGCGACTTTGTAGAGATCGGCACAGATGTTGATAAAACCAGCGATCTTGAAATTGTCCGTCAAGCCCTGAAATAAAATTAAAATAGGAATTTATTCTTTTATCAGGCAGGATTTTATTGAACGATTGTTGAATAAGTTTCATTATTAGGAAGAAGGTTATCCTTTTGTCATTTTTTAAAAACCGGGAAGGTGGTCCTACATGAAGGTGACAGATGTCCGGATCCGGAGGTTTAACGAGGAAGGGAAAATGAGGGCGATCGTATCGGTTACTTTAAATGATCAGTTTGTAGTTCACGATGTGAGGGTGATCGAAGGGAACAACGGCTATTTTGTAGCCATGCCCAGCAAGCGCACTCCTAACGGCGAGTTCAAAGACATTGCTCATCCCATCAACACCGATGCCAGGCATGAGATCCAGCAGGCGATCCTAGATGTCTATTTTAAAGAGCTGGAGTTGGAAGCTGTTACGGGGTAATTGGGAGAAGTTTTTTGTCCCTCTTCCGCCGCCTGTAGTATAATCAAGGTGTAACTTACACTTGAGGAGGAGCTCCTATGGGACAAATCTGGGCGGTAGTCCTGGCGGCGGGAGAGGGGAAGAGAATGTTCTCCAGGTTGCCGAAAGTGTTGCATCCGCTTTGCGGCCGACCTATGCTGAGCTATATTGCCGGCAGTGCTGCCGCGGTGGCGGGTGAACAGGTGATCATTGTAACCGGGAAAGGCTCCGAGACAGTCCGCGAAGCGATGGGGCCCCGGTGGGAATATGCCCTTCAGGAGAAACAGCTGGGTACCGGGCACGCACTAATGCAGGCCTTGCCTCTGCTGCCGGAGGCGGGGACCCTGCTGGTTCTTTGTGGTGACACCCCGCTTCTTGAGGGTCACCATCTTGAAAAGTTGATTGGCGAGCACAGGGGAAATGCAGCCACAGTCATGACTACGGAACTTGCCGATCCCTCCGGATATGGCAGGATCGTCCGCGATTGCAGCGGCGGCTTGCTTGGGATTGTTGAAGAGTGCGATGCTTCGGCCGGCGAAAAAGAAATTGGTGAGATAAACAGCGGCACCTACTGCTTCGATATAGAGTTGTTGCGGCTTTTTTTACCCCGGCTTTCCCCGGCTAATGTGCAGCAGGAATACTACCTTCCCGATATATTCAGCCTGATGAGAGAGCAGGGCTTGCGTACCGGAATCTGTAATTTTGAAGAATGGCAGCTAGCCCTGGGAATCAACAACCGCCGTCAGCTTGCCGGGGCGGCGGCAATCATGCGGGAGCGGATCAACGACTCTCTCATGCTGCAGGGTGTAACCATGATCGACCCCTCCTCCACTTATATCGACTATGATGTTGTGATCGGGCCGGACACGGTGATCATGCCGCAAACTTTTATTGAGGGTCGCACGGTCATCGGCTCGGGCTGTCGTATCGGTCCCGCTGCGCAGATCATCGATGCGGAGATCGGTGACGAGGTGATCTTCAGGCAATCGGTGATTGAGAACAGCGTCATTAAAAGCGCAGCCCAGGTAGGTCCTTTTGCTTACATCCGTCCCGGTTGCAGTATCGGTTCAAAGGTGAAAATCGGTGATTTTGTTGAGGTTAAAAATGCTCATATCGGCTCTGAAGCCAAGGTGCCTCATCTGAGCTATGTCGGCGATGTGGACATTGGAAGCGGCGCAAACCTGGGGGCGGGAGTGCTGGTGGTTAACTATGACGGGCGCAAGAAACACCGCTCCTCTATTGGACAAGGGGCCTTTATAGGTTGCAACAGCAACCTTGTCTCTCCGCTGGAAATAGGCGCAGGCTCCTTCGTTGCCGCCGGTTCGACCCTGACCAGGAATGTCCCCCCCGGGGCACTGGCTATAACAAGGACAGACCAAAAAAATATTCCCGGGGAGGCGGAACGTCTGCTGGCGAAAGTTCCGCAGCAGCAGGAAAAGAGTGGAGTCGAAGAGAAAGGTTAGACAGCGCAGTAATAAAGGTGGAGGGATAATGTGGTGGGCAATAAAAGGATCAAGCTTTTTTGCGGCAGCGCCAACCGCAGTCTGGCGGAGGAGATAGCCAATTGCATCGGGATCCCTCTGGGAGAGGCGGAGGTAGGCCGTTTCAGTGATGGCGAGATCCGGATCGGCATCCGGGAAAGCGTCCGCGGAACAAATGTATTTTTGATTCAGCCCATGAGCAATCCTATCAATGAACATATCATGGAGCTTCTGATCCTCATCGACGCCCTTAAAAGGGCCTCCGCACGCTCGGTAAACGCGGTTATTCCCTATTACGGCTATGCCCGGCAGGACCGCAAAACCCGGGCACGGGATCCCATCACGGCCAAGATGCTGGCAGATCTGATTACTGCTGCCGGAGCGGGTCGGGTGGTGGCGATGGATCTGCATGCCGGCCAGATCCAGGGTTTCTTCAATATCCCTTTTGATCACCTTACTGCCATGCCCATCATTGCCAACTATCTCAAGCAGAAGAATATCTCTGAAGGAGTCGTTGTTTCGCCCGACCTCGGCGGGTTGACCCGGGCCCGCGAGCTGGCCAACAGACTGGGTCTGCCCATTGCTGTGATTGACAAGAAAAGACCTGCTCCCAACAAGGTTGAAATCATGAATATAATCGGCAAAGTAAAAAACAAGGTGGCTATTTTGATTGACGATATCATCGATACCGCGGGAACTATAGTGCTGGCCGGGGATGCATTGAAAAATGAGGGGGCACTGCAGGTCTATGCCTGCTGCACTCACCCGGTTTTTTCCGGACCCGCCGTAGAGCGTCTCAAAGGCGCTTCCATCGAAGAGATCATCTATACAAATACCATCCCTGTCGAGGCGGCGTTGCCGCGGACAAAATTTCATGTGCTTTCCGTGGCGCCGCTGATTGGTGAAGCGATCATCCGGGTTAACCAGGAGCGCTCGGTAAGTGAACTTTTTGATTGACTTGATACCATCTTCCACCATGGGTATACTTGACGTCGAGGAGGTTATAGCATGGATCGAATGGTGCTTGAAGCAGAAACACGCGCAGCTCTGACCAGGGGTGAGCTAAACCAGCTGCGCCGGGAGGGGAAAGTTCCGGCGGTAATCTACGGCCGGGGCAAGGATACGCAATCGCTGCTGGTGAACAGCCGTCTCTTGAGACAGGTGCTGGCTGCAGGTGGGGCCAACGTTCTCATTGATTTACAGATCGATGACGGCTCCGGATCCGAGACAGTGATGCTCAAAGAGATCCAGAGACATCTCTTGCAACAGGACCGGCTATTGCATGTTGATTTTATTCGCATTTCCATGGAAGATGAGATCGAAGTGGATGTTCCATTGAGCTTTACCGGGGAAGCTGCCGGTATTGAAGAAGGCGGTATTCTTCAGTATCTCTTGCGTGAGGTAAGTGTTAAGTGCCTTCCGGGGAACATTCCCGAGCTGATTGAAGTGGATATTTCAGCTCTGCATATCGGGGAAGGGGTCAGCGCTGCCGCTCTTACGCTTCCAGAGGGGGTAACGCTGCTGGTCGATCCTGATGAAACTCTGGTGCAGGTGCTTGCCCCGGCGGCGGAAGAAGAGGAAGAGCTGCCTGAAGAGGAAGAAGAAACAGAAGAAAGAGAAGTTGCAGCGGAAGAAGGAGAGAGGGCGGATCAGCCGGAGGGGGAGGAGGCAGGGGAATAAATTTTTCACCGGAAACGGTTTAAAGAAAAGTTTTTCTTTGTCATTATCGGTCTGGGCAACCCCGGGGAGCGCTACCGCGGGACAAGACATAACCTGGGCTACCGGGTGGTGGAGGCTTTTTCCCGGCGGGTTAACGCAGAGAAGACATTCCATTTGCGCCAATCGCTATGTGCCGCTGCGGTTTACCGTTCAAAGCGGCTACTTCTGGTTCAGCCGCTCACATATATGAACCTGAGCGGCCGGGCCGCCGCTGAACTGCAGCAGCGTTATCGTCTTGAGCCTGGGCAGATGGTTTTGATTTATGACGACCTGGACCTGTCTCCGGGCCGGATCCGGTTACGCCGCGGCGGCAGCAGCGCCGGTCACAGGGGTGTCCAATCGGTTATAGACGCCGCGGGGACAGATGATTTTTTACGTCTGCGCCTGGGTATTGGCAGGCCGCTTTGCGGGGAGGCGGCAGATTATGTCTTGGAAATTCCGCCGCCGGAGGAGCAGGAGCTACTTGACCGTGCTGTGGAGCGGGCTGGAGAAGCCCTTACAGCGCTCATTGATGCAGGACTGGAAGAGGCGATGAGCAGGTTCAACCAGGCGCAATAGATGCTGACGCCTGGTAAGAGGCCCGCCGGGTTAAATTCCGTCTTTCGCAGGCGGAATTTTATTTTGAGTCGGAGGGACGGAGAATTTGACTCACTGCCGGGAGCTGTCACATTGAGTCATTAAGACCGGAGGGCGAAGTTTGGACGCAGCGGTTAAGCATGGGGCCGGCAAAGTGGGACAAACAGGACCGTCCCTGTTGTCCCATGATGGTCAGCGAAGGAATCTCAACACCGTCTGACCTGTCCCCGGATAGAATCTGCCGGGACGGGGAAGCATAAATATGGATCTTGCTCGAATATGATGGTGGGAGAGTGAATGAAGGTCACTTATATCTGTGATCGCTGCGGGGCGATCATCGGATCGCTTGGTCTGACCGAAGATGAGCTGCAGCAGATGGGTGTGGAGCTGTCGGGTGCAGAATTGGCTCATGATGTCATCAAGACCGCTCCGACCGGTCCTCTTTTCATTTACTCCCTGTGCAATCATTGTGTTGAGGCTGCTTCTATTCACGAAATTGAGCGGATCTGCCTTGGGAAAGGCCTCCGGTAGACCTGCTGCCGGTTAGGCAGGATATAATTCACAAAATTCATTCAGCGCAAAAATAGGGGACAGACAATGCCTTTTCACGACCTTTTAAAAGAATGGCCCCGTGATCGCTCTTTTGACGGGCTGCTGAAGATGCTCTCGGAGGGTGCGGGTTGCCGCACGGCGGTCAGCGGCCTGGATGGAAGCGCCAGGTCTTTTATGCTTGCCGGTCTCATTGTGAATGGCTGCAGTCCAGCAATAATCGTTACTCCCGATATGGCCCGCGCAGAGAGAGTATATGAGGATCTCGCTGCTTTTTTGCCTCCCGGCCTGGTGAACCTTCTTCCGGCCCGGGATCTTTTTATGACCCCCGATCTTCTTACCCGAAGCATGGATCAGCGCCGGCAGCGCCTTGCCTTCATGGAATGGCTTTACCGCCGGGAGAAAGGGGTTTATGTGGCTCCTTTCACCGCTCTGATCTCAAAAGTCCTTCCCCCGGAAGTTTGGAGCAGCCGGCTGATTACGCTGCAGGTGGGCGCAGAGATTGAGCGAGAGCTGCTTCTGGAAAGGTTGATTGAAAACGGATACGAAAGAGTTCCTCTTATTGAAATCAGGGGGCAGTGCAGCGCACGCGGCGAGATCATCGACATTTACCCTCCAGGCTGGGAATTGCCCTTGCGTGTGGAGCTCTTTGATCGGGTGGTGGAATCTCTTCGCTTCTTTGATCCGGGGACGCAGCGCTCAACAGAGCACCTCCGACAAACAACCGTGCTGCCGGCTTTGGAACTGGTTTTGCCGCGCCCATATTATCTTGAGGGTAAACGGCTGGTTCAAGGTGAAATGGAGCGCGCTCTTTCGGCGTTGCACCGGCAAGGCGAATCGGATAAGGCGGCAAAGTTGAAGACAAATACAGGGCGGCACCTGGAGCGTCTGGCTGACCCCGGTGGACTGGACATTCTTTACAGTTACTTCAAATATTTTTATGGCGATGGCGCTTCATTCATGGACTATCTTCTTCCCGGGTCTGTCATCTTCGTTGATGAACCGGTTGCCGTCCAGGAGCAGGCGGCCGCTTTGCACCGGGATTTGATGCAGCATCACGGTAGCGTTCTTGCCGGAGGCGAACAGCTGCCTGGGCAGCTGGACTCTTTTTGGGAAATCCGGGAACTCTTTTCTCGCTATCCCGGACCGATCATCTCCCTGCCTCTTTTTTCTTCTTCAACCGGCTTTCTCAAGACAGCCGCAGAGATTCATGTTGACGGGAAAGGCATGGCTCACTATCACGGCCAGTGGCAAGTGCTACATGCGGATTATTTGGAATGGGCGGCGGCGGGTTACCGGATTCTTTTCACGGCTGCGGCCCCGGAAAGAACCACAGGCCTGCAGCAAATCTTAATGGAGCAGGGGTTTGCTGTGAGCGTCGATTCGGACTCCCCCTGGCTTCCCGGGGAGGCCCGTGTGGCGGCGGCAGGTCTGGAGGAAGGTTTTCTCATGCCTTCACTTTCGCTGGCTGTGGTTACGGAGCACAATCTGCTGCCCCGCCGCCGCAAGAAAAAACGGTTGGCGCAGCAGGAGGGGATCAGGCTGCGCGATTACCGGGACCTTGCCCCGGGGGATTACGTTGTTCATGAACAGCACGGAGTGGGTAAATATATGGGATTAAGCGCCCTCGAGATCGATGGCATCCAGCGCGATTATCTGCTGGTTCACTACAGGGGGACCGACAGGCTCTATATACCCATAGAGCAGATCGAAGTGATCCGGAAATATGTCGGGGCGGAGGGTAAAGCGCCACGTCTGCACAGCCTGGGCAGCGGTGAATGGCAGCGGGTGAAAAGCCGGGTCAGGGAATCCGTGCAAGAGATAGCCCGGGAGCTGCTTGCACTTTATGCCTCCCGCGAGATGGTGCCCGGTTACAGTTTTGGTCCCGATCATCCCTGGCAGCTCGAATTCGAATCCCGCTTTCCTTATGAGGAGACCCCCGATCAGCTGCAGGCCATCGCCGAGGTGAAGGCGGACCTGGAGAAGGAGCATCCCATGGACCGCCTCATCTGCGGCGATGTGGGCTACGGCAAGACAGAGGTGGCTCTCCGGGCCGCTTTCAAGGTGGTCATGGAGGGGAAACAGGTAGCGCTGCTTGTACCGACCACGGTTTTGGCGCAACAGCACTTCCGAACATTTTCGGAGCGCTACGCCGAATTCCCTTTCCGGGTGGCCCAGCTCAGCCGTTTTGTTACACCGGCGGCACAGAAGGGGATCCTGGAGGATCTGGCCCGCGGGAATATAGATATCATTATTGGCACGCACCGGCTGCTTTCAGATGATATCAAATTCCACGAACTGGGGTTGCTGATTATCGACGAAGAGCAGCGTTTCGGGGTACGCCATAAGGAAAAACTGAAGCAGCTGCGGCTATCCGTGGATATTCTGGCCATGACCGCCACGCCTATCCCCCGGACAATGCACCTTTCACTTGTTGGAGTCAGGGACCTGAGCGTCATCGAAACCCCCCCGGAGAACCGCTATCCCGTGCAGACCTTTGTTGCAGAATATTCCGAGCACCTGGTCAAAGAGGCGATCCAGCGGGAATTGAACCGGGGCGGTCAGGTTTATTATGTATTCAACCGCATCGCCGGGATCAATGCCATGGCCCAAAAGATTCAGGGTATGTTTCCAGGCACAGCGGTGGCAGTGGGGCACGGCCGGATGCAGGAGAGCTCCCTGGAGGAGGTTATGAGCGACTTCATCGAAGGAAAATACCGGATCCTGGTCAGCACGACCATTATCGAAGCCGGCCTGGATATCTCCAACGTGAACACCATGCTGGTCTATGATGCCGACCAGTTCGGCCTGGCCCAGCTTTATCAGCTGCGCGGACGGGTGGGGCGCTCACACCGCCTTGCTTATGCCTATCTTACCTATCGCCGTGAGAAAATGATCACGGAAGATGCAAAAAAAAGGCTGCAGGCGATTAAGGAATTCACCGAGCTCGGTTCAGGATTCAAAGTGGCGCTGCGCGATCTGGAGATCCGCGGCGCCGGCAATATCCTTGGCGCCGAGCAGCACGGTTTTATGGTCGAGATCGGTTTTGACCTTTACTGCCGCCTGCTGGAGGAAGCCGTGGCTAAAATCAAGGATATTCCGCTTAAAAAAGAAGAGCCGCAGCCGCGCCTGGACTTGAAGGTGAACGCTTACCTGCCTTCATCCTACATCACCAACCAGGATCAAAAGATCGATTTTTACCAGCGGATCTATACTTCAAGTTCAAGTGAGGAGCTGGGAGAGGTGGAGGAGGAGTTGTGCGACCGCTATGGAGCGCCGCCTCCCCCGGTCAAGAATCTTCTTGACGCAGCCACTTTGCGTCTTCTGGCCCGGCGCCTGGGGATTGCTTCCCTTCAGCAGCATGACGGCGGTGTGGAGATGAGATTTCACCGGGGACAGAAGTTTGATTCTTCCCTGGTTCGTACCCTTGCCGGGAAATTTCGAGGCAGGGTTTCCTTAACTGCCGGTCCTTCACCAGGGATTAAATTTAAGGGCGGGTCCCGGGAAACGACGATTTCCGATCTGCTCAGTTTTTTGAGTGAGTTCAGCGGTGAAGGCGCCGGAACCGACCCGAACTTGAATAAAGGAGGCGATAATTAATGCCTGGAAGGACCAGTTGTTTGTTGCTGGCTGCCGGGCTTCTCCTGTTGATCTGTTGTGCCGGCTGCCGCCGGACCGGGGATGTTCCGGCAGCCAGGGTAAACGATGTGATCATCTCACAGAGTGAATTAAGGCGTTTTATCAACCTGATGGAACTATGCAATCCCGGGGCAGGTTCTCTGCATAAAAAGAGCCGATTAAAACGCAATGAACAGGAATTTCTTCATCTTCTGATCGGTTTTGAACTGGTGGATCAGGCGGCGGCTGCGGCCGGTGTTGTTGTTGACCAGGCAGCGGTGGAAATAAAAACCGGGGAAATGTTGCAGACTCTTGTGGAAACAGGTTACGATGGTTCCTATGCAGAATTTCACAGGCAGTGCAAGGTGCTCCGCCTGGGTCCGGGGGACCTGACGTTTTTTGCCCGTTATCAGTTGCAGGAGGGAGCGCTTTTTGAGTATGTTGGCTCAACAGTAAAGGAGGCTGATCTGCTCTTTTTTATCGAAGATAACCCGGGGATGTTCATGCAGCCGGCCGCCGCCGAGGTGCACCGCTTTCGTTTTAACAATGAACAGGAGGCAGGGGATTGTCTTGCCCGACTGGAGCGGGGGGCTGCCGTGGAAGAAATCGCCGCTGCCGGAACTGCCGGGTGGTCCAATCTGGGGTGGTTTACCGGGGATGATCCCTTTTTGGCCAAGGAGGTGCGCGAACAGCTTTTCCCCGCTTCTGAAGCGGGGAAAAGCTTAATTACTCTCACCGCGGAAAAGTATTACCTGTACTGGATTCAAAGGGTCAGGCCGGCAGAGCAGCCTGATTTTGATGATGTCAAGGAAGAAGCGCTTCAACTGAAAAAATGCCTTTGTTATGAGCAGTTCTGCCACGCCCTCTGGGACGAGGGGGGTATCGAGATCTACGGGCACTGACTTGGGGAATGCATAAAACCCTGGCCGGGGTTAAATACTAATTTCAGAACAGAGAGTTATTGCCTGGAACTTCACAAAGGAGGAAACAGTGTTGAAAGCAACCGGTATTGTCAGGCGCATCGATGATCTCGGCCGGGTTGTGATTCCCAAGGAAATTCGACGCACATTGAAGATCAGGGAAGGTGACCCTCTGGAAATTTACGTGGACAGGGGCGGAGAGGTTATTTTGAAAAAGTACTCTCCCATCGGCGAGCTGGGTGATTTTGCCCAGGAATATGCCGACTCTCTCTATGAAGCAATGGGTCATACGTCATGTATTGCGGACAGGGATACAATTATTGCGGTGTCCGGCGCACCCAAGAAGGAATTCGTAAACCGCCCTTTGAGCAGCGCTGTTGAACGGGTCATGGAAAACCGGAAGAGCGTGATGATCAACAATACTGCTGATCATCAATATTACGAGGAAGCGGATGAGATGATCGGCCCCCGTTTCGCCAATGAAGTGATTGCGCCGATAATCTCGGAAGGGGACCCCATAGGCGCGGTGGTTATGGGCAGCCGGGATCCCTCGGTCAAAATGAGCGATCTGGAACTGAAGCTGGTGGAAACAGCAGCCTCTTTTCTGGCCAAACAGATGGAGCAGTAGCAGGTCCGGAAGTCAAAGACATGGAACGGCATAGAAGATGCTGGTATAATACAGATATTATATATTAGAGAGACGGAAGAGGAAGGAAGGAAGAGTTTTGTCCAGCCACGGCAAGTTTATCAGGGGTGCGGCCATTCTGGCTGTGGCCGGAGTAGGCGTCCGCTTTATCGGCGCAGTGATGAAAATATTGCTTGTAGGAATCATCGGGGATGAAGGGATCGGCCTCTACCAGATGTCTTATCCCATCTATTCCACCCTGTTGGCCATTTCTACAGCGGGGATCCCTGTTGCCGTATCCAAACTGGTTGCTGAAAATGTTACGGTAAATGATTACCGCGGGGCGATGCGGGTTTTCCGCATCGCTCTCCTGATCCTGACCCTGACGGGGCTGGCTGTTGCCCTGATCCTCTTTTTCTCGGCTGAAGCGATTGTCCGGATTCTGGACAGCGATCCCCGGGCAATTCTAGCCATCATGGCTATTGCCCCGGCAATTTTCTTTGTGACGATGATGTCGGCGCTGCGAGGCTTTTTCCAGGGGCAGCAGTATATGCTCCCCACTGCAGCATCCCAGGTGGCTGAACAGACCGGACGCCTTGTCGTTTCCCTGGCGCTGGCAGTTGCGCTGCTCCCGCGGGGGCTGGAATATGCTGCTGCGGGAGCAGCTTTCGGCACAGCTGCCGGAGGTGTTTTGGGCCTGCTTCTGCTCATACCGGTTTATTACTTGCGCCGTCCGGCGTTCATGAAGCGGGTCCGGGCCCAGAGAAAAGGCGATACCCAGGCTGCCGGTCGGATCATCCGGCATATCTTTGCCCTGGCTATTCCGATCACTTTTGGTTCTCTGATCATGCCGCTTCTAAGCCTGATCGACCTGGCTATAGTCCCCGGCCGTCTCAGGGCTATCGGATTCATGAAGGAGCAGGCCACCGCCCTCTTCGGCCAGCTCACAGGCTTGGCCGGTTCGGTGGTCTATTTCCCCAATGTAGTTACGCTCGCCCTGAGTATGAGCCTGGTGCCGGCAATATCCGAAGCGCTGGTGTTGCGAAACAAAGAGCTGATCAGAAGCCGTTCTTCTGTTTCGATCAAATTAACCGCCCTATTTTCGGTGCCGGCTGCGATCGGTCTCTATCTGCTGGCCGGCCCGGTGATCGTGGTTCTGTTCGGCCCTGAAAATGCCGCAGCCGGTTATTCCCTGGCTTACATGTCCTGGTCGGTGATCCCTTTGGGGTTGTATGTCTCCACTACAGGGATCCTGCAGGGATTGGGGAGGACGGTGACTCCGGTGGTGAATATGGCTCTTGGCGGGGCGGTGAAATCAATCCTGGCCTGGTATCTGACAGCAGTTCCCTCACTGCATGTGGGCGGCGCAGCGCTGGCCTCGGTGATAGGCACTGGAGTAGCTGCAGTGCTCAACCTGTACGCCGTTGCCCGGCATACCGGATGGCGTTTCCGGATAGGGGAACTGGTTTTGCTGCCCGGGTTTTGTGTGGCCGTGATGGCGGCGGCAGTCAAGTTGAGCTATCGTCTTTTCTTTCCCCTGATCGAGCCTCTTGTTTCTGCCAGGATGGCCTGCAGCGTTGCTGTCTTTGTGGCGATTACTATCGGGGTTGCTGTTTACAGTGCCGCTTTGCTGCTCACCGGCAGCCTGACGCGGGATGAGCTGGAGCTGATTCCCCGCATCGGTCCGCGGCTGGCGGCTTTTGCAGGGCGGTGGAGGTTTCTAAAATAACGAGGTGGATTCAATGGGCACAATTGTGATCATCGGCCTGGGGCCTGGCAGCCCCCATCACCTGACAGTGTTGGCAAAGCGGGCGCTGCGCCGCAGCAAACCGCTTTATTTCCAGAATGGGGAGCATCCCGTTGCCCGCTACTGCGCCGAGCAGAGATTGCGCTATTACAACCTCGGCCGTTTTGCCGGGTCGCCGCGAATTGCTGTCTCGATTCTTCTATCTGCTGTCGCGCGGCATCGCAGGATCGGCTACGCCGTTCCCGGAAGCCCTCTGGACAATAATTTTGCGGTAAAGTATCTGTTGCTCCGGGCCCAGGCTTGCGGACACCGGGTCAGGATTATCCCCGGAGTCCGCTGCGCCGCGCCGAAAAGGAACGCATCCCTGCAGCGTCTTGAAAAAATTATAGCTCTGCTGCGATCCCCCGGGGGCTGCCCCTGGGATCGCCGCCAGACCCACTATAGTCTGCGCGGTTGTCTCATCGAGGAGGCTTATGAAGTAGTTGCCGCCATAGAGCGGGGTGATGATGCCGCTCTGGAGGAGGAACTGGGGGATCTTCTGCTGCAGGTCCTCTTTCACAGCGAAATCGCCCGCGAGGAGGGGCTCTTCGATCTGGACGCTGTGATCAAAGGCCTTGTGGACAAGCTGATCCGACGCCATCCCCATGTTTTTGGAGCAGGAGGGGAAAAAACCTCCGCCGGGGCGGTTGCGCGTTGGGAAGAGGTCAAGGATCTGGAAAGGGGGACAGGCGCGGCGCAACCCATTCAGGTCGACCCCGCCCTGCCGGCACTGCTCCGTTCATCCAAAGTCCAGGAGCGGGCGGCGGTCTTCGGTTTTGATTGGCCCTCGCTGAAAGGAGCGGTAGAAAAGCTGAAAGAAGAGGCGGCGGAGCTGGAAGATGCATACCGGCTGGGGGTTCCGGACAAAATAGAAGAAGAATATGGTGATTTTCTCTTCGCCGCAGTCAATGTGGCTCGCTTTTTAAAGATTAGTCCCGAAATGGCTTTGGGGAAAGCGATACAGAAATTTATTGTCCGGTTTTCCTACATTTCCACTCAAGCTGCTATAAGAAACCGGCCCATAAGCAGTTTTTCACTGGATCAGCTGGACAGGTGGTGGGAAGAGGCGAAGAATCAAGGAAATAACAGTTAAAAAGCAGGAATCATCATTGCAATAGCGAATTAGCAATATCAAGGCATAGATGATTTTAATTACTTTTAGGAGGGAATGCGATGAATAAATCCGATCTGATTGTTGCGGTCTCAGAAAAGACCGAAATGCCGAAGAAAGATGTTGAAAAAATAGTCAATGCAGTTATTGAGAGCATTATTGAAACCGTGAAAAGTGATGAGAAAGTGCAGCTGGTAGGCTTCGGGACATTTGAGAGAAGGTACCGGGCCGAGCGCCAGGGCAGGAACCCGGCCACGAATGAAGAGATCACCATCCCGGCGCTAAATGTGCCTGTTTTCAAGGCAGGTAAAGCTTTTAAGGACAGGGTTAAATAACCGGCGCCGCCTGCAAAGAGATATTTTTTTAGAAGGCCGTCTCCATGTGGGGCGGCCTTCCTGTCAGGGTTAGGAGTAAATTTATTTAAGCCGGGGAAAATACAGGGGGAAGAAACATTTTAAAAAGATGGTGAGCTCACATGTCCCGTGCTCTGCAAGTTGCCATGCTGCTGTTTTGTTTTGGATTCCTCTTTTGCACCGGCTGCCGGCGAAAGCAAGAAGCGACGCCACCGGCGCTCCCCGGGCCCCTTGAAGAGTACCGGGGCCGGGAACCGCGGTTGAAAGTGTATCAACACGAAACCGGTGAAGTTGCCGAGATGGATTTTGAAGATTATATCGCCGGAGTGGTGGCTGCAGAGATGGATCCGGAATGGCCGGAGGAGGCCCTGGGGGCCCAGGCCATCATTGCCCGCAGCTTTACCCTGCAAAAAATTAAAGAAGACGGCGGACTCCCGGAACGCAATGCTCATGCCTCAACTGACTTTAGTGAATTTCAGGCATACAGCGCCGAAAGGATCAATGATCGTGTCAGGAAAGCCGTTGAAGACACCCGGGGCAAGGTTGTCCTTTACAATGGAGATTATATCAGAGCCTGGTTTCACGCCTATGCCGGTCCCCGGACGGCACTGGCTGATGAAGGGCTGGAGTATAGGGGTGGTAATCCACCGTACATCCAGATTGTAGACAGCCCGGCAGGGGAGATCATTCCCCGCGAAGAGAAAGACTGGAGCGCCTCTTTCCCCCTGGCTCAGGTCCGGGCGGCGGTGCAGGAAGCCGGCGGTGCTGATCCCGGCTTCATTGAGAGTGCGTTGATCAGCGCCAAAGGACCTTCGGGAAGAGCCACAATAATAAAAATCAACGACATCGAGGTTCCGGCTCCCGCGTTGAGGCTGGCCCTGGGAAGTACTGAAATGCGTTCCACCTTCATCGACGATATGAATGTGGGTGAGGGAGGGCTCTACATGGCGGGCACCGGTTACGGACACGGCGTCGGTATGTGCCAGTGGGGCGCGCGGGCCCTGGCCCAGGAGGGACGCACCCCCGAAGAAATCGTCAACTATTTCTACCGCGATATCACTCTGTCACAAGCATGGTAGGACGACAAATTTGGTCCCTTATCCCCAAAAAACTGTTGCCGGCTCTTCCGGTGAGAGGACCCGGTCCCCCTGCAGAACCCGCATGCTGTCGCCGGAGATCTCATCAATGAGCAGGATCCGGCCGGCGGCCTCTCCGAATTCATACTTGATGTCAATAAGCTCCAATCCCTGTACGGCGAGCTCTTTTTTGATCAGGGCGGTAGCCTTGCGGGCGGTTACTTCCATATAGTTCGCTTCCGCCGGAGAGGCAATCTCCAGTGCTGCCATGATCTCCGGGGTAACAGGCGGATCGCCGCGTTCGTCGTCCTTCAAAGTAAACTCCACCAGAGAGGACAAAAGTTGCCCCCTTACCGTGTATTTGCCGTAACGGCGTAGGAAGCTCCCCCAGGCTTTTTCCCGGCAGATCACCTCCAGACCAAAAGATCGGGCTTTTTTCACCAGCAGGCAGTTCTCCTCCGGTCCTGGACCGAGGTAATGTGTGGCAATGCCGGCCTGCTCAAGCAGTTCAAAGAAGTGGATTGAAAGGCGCAGCGAGGCGCCGCCCTTGCCCGTGAGTTTGCCGACCACTTCATTGCCTCCGGGATCAAGGCGTCCTTCTATTCCGGTAACGCTATCTTTGAAATAAAGCAGGAGCTGTTCTTCCGAATATCGATAGACATCTTTTGTTTTTCCGCGAAAAAGCAATTCCACCCGGCACACCTTCCTTTCCCCATCCGGTAAACATTTTTCGCTACCGGGCCGGCTAATCCTGCCGGCAGTTTGCCCTTTTTTGCATGTTGTAAACAAAGCGGTTGCCTCTTTAGGGCGTTTAAGACATAAAGCTGGTCCAAACTCATATAATAAAGTGACGAAATAGAGCTTTATCAGGGAGGAGAGAGCAGTTGGAAGAAAAATTCAGTTTTCGAAGCGGTCAGCACCGCCTGGTTATTGATAACAGAGAACATACCGAGGTCACCGGTGTTGTTCATGTGGACAGCTTTGATGATGAAGAGGTGATCATGGAAACAGAGCTGGGCCTGCTGGCGGTACGCGGTGAAAATCTGCACATCAAGCATCTGAATCTGGATCAGGGTGAAGTCTCCATTGAAGGTTATGTTCTGGAAACAGCTTATGCAGAAGAGAAAAGGGCTCGCGCCCGCGGGAAAAACCTGTTGGAGAGGCTCTTCCGGTAATGCCGCCCCTTTCCGCCTCCTCTACGGCAGTCCAGCAGATCATTGCTTTTTTGGAAGCGCTTGTCCTGGGTATGCTCTATGCCGCAGCATACGATCTTTACCGTTCGATACGGGCACAGTTCAGACGGCTGCCCTTTGCACCCTCCTTTATCGCTGATTGCTGTTTCTGGATCGCTGCCGCTGTGGCCACAGTTGTATTTCTGTTCTACCGGCGCTGGGGCGAGATTTACGCTTATACTTATGGGGGGATAGCCGGCGGATTCGTGATCTATTTTTATTGTTTCAGTGAAATTTTATATCCTTTATGGCGAAGAGCCTTTGGTGCTCTTTTCCGGCCCTTACAATCCCGCGCCGGAATTTCAGGAGGTTCCGGCGAGCTAACGGGGATAAAGGGGAGGCGATTTAAACGGAAATGCAGGATCTTTCATCCCTTCCGGCGAAATTAAAAATAAAGGGATGATCAATTGTTTTTGATTCAATGGGGGCGTGATCCAGATAGGGAGAAGGGATAAAAGATCCGGAGGAAGAGTGACTCCTTTTCCCCGCCGCAAGCAGCGCAGCTACGGGGTTTCCAGAATGATCGCCGCAGCTGGAGCGATTTTGCTAAGCTTTTTTCTTCTGGTCGTCGTTGTCCAGGCTTATCAATATAAACGGCTGCTTAAAGAACTGGAATCCGCCGAGTTAAATCTTGATGAATATGAATCACGTAATGAAAAGATTACCGAAGAGATTGCCCGGCTGCATGAACCCGGTTATATCGAGGTGCTGGCCCGCAAACTGCTGGGGCTGGTTCGCCCCGGCGAGATTGTTTTTCAGCTTGAGGATTGACAAAGGATTCGAAAAAGTTATAATAGCCTTAGGTTAAAGATAGTATAAGCAAGGAGGATTTTCGAGCGGTATGCCCGTAGAGGTAGGCAGTATCGTGGAAGGGGTGGTCACCGGGATCACTGATTTTGGTGCATTTGTCACTTTACCAGGCGGAGAAACCGGGTTGGTGCATATTTCAGAAGTGGCCAATTCCTATGTCAAGGATATCCATGACCATCTTAAGAAGTCTGATCCGGTTAAAGTTAAAGTGCTTTCGGTGGACGGCAGCGGGAAAATTGGGCTTTCCATACGGCAGGCTCTGGCCAATTACAGAGCCCGCAGTTCTCGCAGGGAAGATCGAGCCTCTTTTGAAGACAAACTGGCCCGCTTCATGAAAGAGAGCGACGAACGGTTGCAGGATCTGAAACGGAATACTGAATCAAAAAGAGGCGGCCGGGGGACATACCGGGAGGCTTATTAACGTCAAAGGTTTTTCATAATGAGTTCCAGGCCGGCGACGGCAGCAGTTCCGGTTTTACACTCGCAATTTTTTTCAAAACACCCGATGGGGTGTTTTTTTATGCTATTTAACCCCTTGCCGGCATATGATCCTATGGAGGAACCGCGAACCGGCAAGGAGGATGAGGTGAAAAGAAAAATACCGCTCATTGTCCTGGTTGGACATCCCAATGTGGGGAAAAGCCGTCTTTTCAACTTGTTAACAGGGAGCAGCGCCATCGTTTCAAATTATCCGGGCACTACCGTGGAGATCACTCGCGGCGCAGGGAAAATTGAAGGCCGATCTGTTGAGGTCATCGACTCACCCGGTCTTTACTCCCTCATCGCTCTTTCTCCGGAAGAGCAGGTTACCCGGCTTCTCCTGCTGCAGCAGGTGCCGGACCTGGTGATCCAGGTTGTTGACGCCTGCAACCTTGGCCGTATGCTCAGTTTAACGATGGAGCTGTTGGAGGCAAAGCTGCCCCTATTGATTGTTCTGAATATGATGGACGAGGCTGCAGCAGCGGGGTTAAAAATCAACAGCAGCCTGCTTTCCCGGCGCCTCGGCGTAAGTGTAGTTCCTGCCACTCTGGTAGATCGCCGTGGGTTCAAACAGCTTTGCCGGGAGGCGGCTTCAGCACTCCGGGGTGAAAAAGGGACAGGAGCGCCGCCTGCAGGTCTGCGATACCCGGCCTTGCTGGAAAGGCAGTTTGCCATGGGAGAATCAGTGCTCAGGGGGCAATACGGGTTATCCCGCCGCGCTGTAGCCATAGCCTTGCTGCACAGTGATCCCGCTTTTGAAGCTGTCCTTAAATCGCAGGAAGGCGCCCTGAAACAGCTGCATTGTTTATGCGAACCGCCATCAGGCCTTAGCGATCCCCTGCTCCAGCTGGCAGTGGCGCGAAGACGCTTCGTCCGGATTCTTTTAAGGGGAGTGATTGCATCTCACTCGGCCAGGCTGTACCCAGTTGCGGAAAAACTCAGTTTTATTCTCCAAAATCCCTGGAGCGGAGGAGCTGTTCTCCTGGTAGTTCTCTACTTCGGTTTTTACCGTTTTGTGGGTGGCTTCGGAGCGGGGACTCTGGTGGAACTGCTGGAAGAACGTTTGTTTTTAGGAATAGTTGCCCCTTTTTTGAACCGCTGTGCAGAGCTCTATATTCCCTGGATCTGGTTGCGCGAACTGCTTGTGCTTGACTACGGCATTCTCACTCTCGGCTTGCGCTATACGATCACGATCATCTTACCGATCATGGCCACTTTTTTTCTGTTTTTCAGCCTTATTGAAGACAGCGGTTATCTGCCCCGTGCCGCTTACCTGATCAATTGCCTGATGGAGAAAGTCGGACTGAATGGAAAAGCGGTGATCCCCCTGGTCCTCGGGCTAGGGTGCGGTACACTTGCAGTCCTTGTTACCCGGACTCTGGACAGCCGGCGGGAACGGATGCAAGCGGCGCTGTTGCTTTCGCTGGCTGTACCCTGTTCGGCACAGCTCGGCCTGATCCTGGCTATCCTACCGCAGGGCGCCTCTCTTCTGCTCTGGTTGCTATTTCTAATCATGGCTTTCTGCGGCGCCGCTGCCGGAGGTGCTCTCCTTTTTGGACGGGAGACAGCTCCTTTTTGTCTTGAGATTCCACCTCTGAGGCTGCCCCGTCCCGGAGCCATTCTGAGCAAAACGGCAGCGCGCCTGCGATGGTACCTTCGGGAAGTGCTCCCCCTTTTTATCGGGATCAGCGTTCTGATCTGGGTTCTTCGCTACAGCGGTTTGCTGGCGGCGATGATAACCTCATTGCAACGGCCGCTCGCTTTCCTGGGCCTGCCTCCGGAAACAGCGCTGATCTTTGTCTACGGCTTTTTGCGTCGCGACTACGGCGCCGCAGGGCTTTACGATTTGACCCGTGCCGGCATACTTGACAGCGGCCAGGTATTGACAGCGGCCATTGTGCTTACTCTCTTTTTGCCCTGCGTCGCCCAGGTGGCGATGCTTGGCCGTGAATACGGGTTCAAATTTCTTCTTCTGGTTTTTATCTGCACTGCTTTATTCTCAGGGGCCGCCGGATTAGCGGTCCGTTATCTGACAGGGATTCCTTTGATCATGCAGTTGCTCGGCCATGGCGCCGGCGGGGCGCTGCCGTTATGATTGGCCCAAGAAAGCGTGATCTCATTCTACTCTCACATATGAAACCCGGCCGGGGGGGAGAAGTGGTTTCATTTATTGAACCGGATGAACCGGCGGTGCACCGTCTCATAGTCCTTGGGTTTCTTCCGGGAGAGAGATTTATTCTGGAACGCAGGCAGCCGGATTACTTGATTCGATTTGGATGGACGCGAGTAGCCATCAATAAAAGGGTTGCCGGCGGAATCCTCATTCAGATATTGCCGGGAACAATGACTAATCGTTGAGCGGTATCTATATTTGTCGCAAAAAAGATTCCCCTCCCTTACGGGTTATGACATACATTTCAGATCCGCCTCTTTATAATTTGAGATACCGGGACCATGGAGGAGGATGTCTGTGCGGATGGAAGGGACAACTTTTGCCCACGAAGCCACATCTGCTACCACCGGGGGTAGCCAGGAACGGCTCAATGCTTTGAGATCATTTTACCAGAAGGGACAGGCTCTCTTCAGCGCGCCCAATATCCTGCTGGCGCTGGCAGGTTTCCTATTGGGCAGAGCCGAAATTCTGGGAGAGATCGCTCCTTTCGGGGCGATGTTCTGGCTCATTGCATTGCGGGAAAAACCGAAGCAAAGCTTCCTGGTGGCGGCGGCTGTCCTCGCAGGCCGGGCAACGACAGGCGGCGGTGTGCCGGCAGCATTTGTCCTCCTGGGAGCGATGGCGGCGGTCTGGTTCTTGGAGGGGTTCTTTCTCCGGATATTCAAAGGGCGGAGCCCCCTGCTGGCAGCAACCGCGGTGCTGGTAGCACTGAACCGGATGCCCGCTTTGCTCAACGCTCCTCAACTCCTGGATTTTCTCTTCCTGTCGCTGGAACTGGTCATCGGGTTCCTGGCAGCAGTGGTTATGCTGCCGGCGTTACGCCTGATCGACTTCCTCCCGCGCAGCAGGGACAGGCCGCTGTGGGAACAGGAAGAGCTGCCGGCCCTGTTTCTCGTGTTTTTTCTGGCCATGTTCGGCCTGAAAAAAGTCTCTGCGGCCGGCTTATCCGTAGAAGCCGCCGTCTGTTACCTTACCCTTTTGTTTCCGGCCTACTTGTTGGGGGTAGGTTGGGGTGCCGCGATGGGGATAATTTCAGGGACAATACTGGGGTTGGGGAACCCCTGCTTTTACCTTTATATCGGGTCCCTCTCCTTTAGCGGTTTTTGGACCGGACTGCTCAAGCCCTTCGGCCGGTGGGGCTCTGCAGCTGGGTTCTTGTTCTCCTTGCCGGTGCTTTTTCTGCTGGCCCCCGGGGAAACGCCCGGACTCTACTGGAGGGAAGGCCTGCTCTCCCTCATTATATTCCTGGCGATCCCGGCACGAAGTCTCAGCAAGCTGTCGCTTCAGCTGCAGGGACTGGGTTTTGGGGAAAGAGAGAGAGCACCGGAAAAAACACGTCAGGCAGTTACCGGGCGGATCCGGCACCTGGCAAAGCTGTTCAGTGAACTGTCTCTGGGCTTCGGCCAGGCCACCGCGGCCAGGCAGAGCCATGAAGAAGATGAGAGATCCATTTTGTTGGAGGACCTGATGAACCGTGTTTGCCGCTCCTGTTTGTTCCGGCGGCGCTGCTGGGAGAAGGATCTGCACAGTCATCACCGTTTGATCCTGGACCTGTTGGAGCGCGCCGAAAGAGAAGGAAAGGTGGTGACGGCCCATCTGCCCGCCGCCTTTCGGGAAAGATGCCACCAGCCTGAGGCGCTGGTAGGGGCGATCAACAATTTACAGGAGCTGATGGTGGTAAACCGGTTCTGGGAGCAGAAGGTCAGGGAGGGGAAGGAGCTGGTTTCGGGCCAGTTGCAAGGCCTTGCAGAGGTGATGCATGACCTGGCCCGCGAAGTTGAAGAAGACCGGTTTCCTCCCGTCGTGGGTGAGCAGGCGCCCCTCTTCAACCTTGAGCTGGGCCTGGCCCAGAAAGCGGGATGGAATCAGCAGGTTTGCGGAGATTATTACAGTCTCCTCGAGCTGGGTGTCAGGGAACAGGTGATTATCCTTAGCGACGGGATGGGCAACGGACCCCGCGCAGCAGCAGAGAGTAAAGCGACCATTGTCATGTTGGAGCGCCTGCTGGAAGCGGGTTTCAATAAAGAGGTCGTGCTGCGCAGCGTCAACTCCTTGCTGCAACTGCGCACGGGTGACGAAACATTTGCCACCGTGGACATGGCCCTCATCGACCTGGTTGGAGGAGAGCTCGAGCTCTTGAAAATAGGAGCAGCTCCCAGCATGATTAAGCGTGAAAAGGAGGTGTTCACGATAGGAGCACCCTCGCTTCCGCTGGGAGTTATCTCCAGAATGGAGGTTGAGAGCTATTTGGAAAGGCTCCAACCCAATGACCTGCTGGTTCAGGTTACCGATGGGGCGGGCGATCCTGACGGGGATCTCACATGGCTGGTTTCCTTTCTGCGCATGATGGAAAACAGCCCGCCGCAAATTGTGGCCGACCGGATTCTGGAAGAAGCGGCGCGCCGTTCCGGCGGTCGTTTGCGGGATGATCTGACGGTTGCAGCCTGCCGGCTTATACGTCAGAAGAGGTAACGGGAAAAAGAGCGTGTTAACAGGAGTGAACGGTTACAATGCAACCTTTGAACGAGGGTTCAAGGGTTGCATCTTTTATTTATTTCATCTTCCGGGCCTATACTATGGTAAAATAAGCATACAAGAAGCAAGGGGCAGGAAGTCAAAAACAGAGGTAAGCTGTACTGGAGGTTGGATGTTGGAAGTAGTAAAGAACATTCAAGTCATTGCGATGAAGGCGCCCGGACCCGGCACTGTCATCCTGGGCGCAGCGAAGGATCCCGGGGTAGTATGGACCTTTTGTCTTGACAGGAGGGCGCGGCAAGCTGTGCCCCTATGGAGACCATGCTTGTTGAAAAGGTAGCCCGCTATATCGATCAGCACCGGCTTCTGGAGCAGGGCGAACGCATTCTTGTTGCTGTCTCGGGGGGCCCCGATTCGATCTGCCTGCTCCATATTCTGCGCGCCCTTGCGCCTCGCTACAGGCTGTCCCTGGTTGTCGCTCACCTCGATCACTGCATCAGACCTGAAGCGAAGACGGAGGCGGAGACAGTTTGCAATCTGGCTGCCGCCTGGTCATTGCCTTTTGAAGGGGCGGCTATCGATGTGCCTGCCTTCCGGAAGGGCCGGGGATTATCGGCATCGGAGGCCTCCCGGATCGTCCGTTTTCGTTTTCTGCTGAAGGCGGCTAAAAAACATGGATCCGGCAAGATCGCATTGGGCCAGCAGCTTGATGATCAGGCGGAGACGGTGCTATTTAACCTGCTCAGGGGTACCGGGCCCGGCGGGCTTGCCGGGATTCTGCCGAGGCGCACTTATGGTCCGGTGGAGCTGATCCGCCCCCTGCTGGGTATCTCACGGCATGAAATCGAATGCTACTGCCGGGATCAGAAACTTGAACCCGCCCTTGATGCCAGCAACCTGAAAACCGATTATACCCGCAACCGGATCCGGCTGGAATTGATTCCTTACCTGGAGAAGAGATACAATCCCAACCTGAAACGTTCCCTGGCGCATACGGCCTCGCTGATTGCCGCAGATCGTGCCTTTCTTGAATCGGAGGCGGAAAAGATGTACCGGCGGGTGACCTGCCGGGAAAATGATCGGCTGATCCTGGAGCGAGAAACCTTTAACTCAATGCCCCCATCACTGCGCGGGCGTGTTGCCTACCGAGTGCTTATGCAGTTTGTTCCGGGCAGGAGAATCGGCCGGAGGCATGTTCAACAAATACTTGAGCTTGCGGGACGGTCGGGTCCGTCGCGGGAGCTTTCTCTCCCGGGCGGCGTCCGGGCCTGTCGTTCTTACGGGTATTTAACCCTGACAGCGGTAAAGCCGGCGGAAGAAGGGGTATTTCCGGTACGGTCCATGCATATACCGGGGCGCACCGACCTTCCAGGCGGGCGTTTTCATGTGGAAGCCTATTTCGTGGATCCGGGCGGATTGAGCTGGCCTCCGCAGCCGAACCAGGCCTACCTGGATTACGATTCACTGCCCGGTCCCCTGGTGCTCCGGTCGCGCTGGCCCGGTGCGAGGTTTCACCCGCAGGGGGCTCCCGGTGCCAAAAAACTGAAGGAGTTTATGATCGATCAGAAGGTTCCTCGCCACCGAAGAGACAGTCACCCCCTGGTGACCGCCGGCGATGAGGTGATCTGGGTGACGGGGAAACGTATCGGCCATCCCTACCGGGTCACGGGCCGGACATCGAATGTTCTCGTTTTGGAAATGAAGAAATCAATGTAGAGGAGGCGCACCGTTGAAAGATGAAAATCTTAAAGTACTGCTTGAAGAGGAGGTGATCGCCCGCCGGGTGGCGGAGTTGGCGGATCAAATATCGGCTGAATATGAAGGGAAAAAGCTGCTGCTCATCTGTGTGCTGAAAGGCGCTGTAGTTTTTACAAGCGATCTCATGCGGCGTTTGAAAATACCGGTGGAGATTGATTTTATCGCTGTCTCCAGTTATGGATCGGACACCGCCTCATCGGGAGTAGTCCGCATCCTTAAAGACCTTGACAGCAGTATCAAAGGGAAAGATGTCCTTATTGTTGAGGACATCGTGGATACCGGTTTAACCTTGAACTATCTCCGTAAAAACCTGCTCAGCCGGCAGCCGAGTTCGCTTAAAATAGTGACACTGCTGGATAAACCGGCTCGTCGGCAGGTGGAATTTATTCCCGACTACTGCGGATTTGAAATTCCCGATCGTTTTGTAATCGGCTACGGCCTTGACTTTAACGAGGATTACCGCTATCTCGGAGGGATATATTTTCTTGATCCGGAGCCCTAGCGCTATTAGTCCCTGCGGTGGCAAACCTGAACTTTGTTGCCTACAGGTATGCGGTATGTTAGAATAAAGGAGCAAAAAATCGAAATTGGCTACAGAGAGGAGGTTCTAAAGATGCAATTGTTTAGAAGGCAGATCCTGTTCTATCTGATCATTGCGCTGCTCTTTTTTTTCGGAATGAGGCTTCTTTACAACACGGGAACAGCGCCGGAGCAGATCGCGTACAATGATTTTATCGAGCAGGTTGAAGCCAACAGGGTGAAAAAGGTTATCCTTTATGGCGATGAGATCCAGGCTGAGCTGAAAGACGGCCGGACCGTTGTTTCAACCCGTCCGGGCGATCACAGCTTGAGCGACCTCCTCCTGGAAAAAAATATTGAATATGAAACCAATCCACCGCGTGGCCCCAGCTGGTGGCAGACCGCCCTCACCTATGCCATCCCCTTCCTATTGCTTTTTGGTCTTTTTTTCTTTTTCATGCAACAGACGCAGGGTGGCGGCAGCAAGGTGATGAACTTTGGTAAAAGCCGGGCCCGGCTCCACGAGGGTGACCGGAAAAGGGTTACGTTCAGTGATGTTGCCGGTGCCGACGAGGAGAAGGCTGAACTGGCTGAAGTGGTTGATTTTCTTGCTGATCCCCGTAAATATATCGAACTGGGAGCGCGCATTCCCAAGGGGATCCTGCTGGTGGGACCGCCGGGAACGGGGAAGACGCTGCTGGCCCGGGCGGTGGCCGGGGAGGCGGGAGTACCCTTTTTCAGTATCAGCGGTTCTGATTTTGTGGAGATGTTTGTGGGTGTGGGAGCGTCACGGGTGCGCGATCTTTTTGAAAACGCAAAAAAGAATTCACCATGCATCGTCTTCATCGATGAGATCGATGCGGTGGGACGGCAGCGCGGCGCCGGTCTCGGCGGTGGCCATGATGAAAGGGAGCAGACTTTGAACCAGCTCCTGGTGGAAATGGATGGATTTGATGTAAATGAAGGGATCATCATCCTGGCGGCGACAAACCGCCCTGATATTCTTGACCCGGCCCTGCTTCGTCCAGGGCGTTTTGACCGCGAAATTGCGGTGGGAGTACCCGATGTAAAAGGACGCGAGGAGATTTTGAAGGTGCATACCCGCAACAAGCCCCTTTCTGATGAAGTCAGCTTGCGGGACATCGCCCGGGCCACCCCCGGCTTTACCGGGGCAGACCTGGAAAACGTTGTTAACGAGGCCGCTCTGTTGACGGCGCGCACCGGCGGCAAGCGCGTTGGTAAAAAAGAGATTGAAGAGGCTGTTGAGAGAATTATCGCCGGAACCCAGAAACGGAGCCGCGTGATCAGCGAGTTTGAAAAGAAGATTGTTTCTTTTCATGAAGCAGGTCATGCTCTTGTGGGTTATCTGCTGCCGCATACCGACCCGGTGCATAAAGTTTCGATTATCCCACGCGGACGTGCCGGCGGCTACACCCTGATGTTTCCCGAAGAAGATCGCTATTTCATGACCCGGTCCGAACTTTTAGATCGTGTCACTACACTGCTGGCTGGAAGGGTGGCGGAAAAACTGGTTCTCGACGAGATCAGCACCGGAGCGCAGAATGATCTGGAGAGAGCCACCGCTATTGTCCGCCAAATGATCATGGAGTATGGCATGAGTGACTCGCTGGGTCCAATCACTCTCGGTCACAAGCAGGACCAGGTATTTCTGGGCCGGGATATTGGCCGGGACCGCGATTACAGTGAGGAGATTGCCAAAGCGATCGATCATGAAATCCGCCGGACAATCGATCAATGCTACGAGCGGGCCAGGGAGATTTTGGAGGAAAATCGCGATAAGCTCGACCTCATTGCCCATGCCCTTCTGGAAAAAGAGACTCTTGACGCCCAGGAGATTACCGCCCTTGTTGAAGGGGGAGGCCTGGAGGAGCTTGAAGCTGTCAGGAGAGAAAAAGAGAAAGCGGAAGCTGCCCGGACTGAAGGTGCTGTCCGCCCGGAGAGGCGCGGCGAAAAAAATGTGACGGGGAAGACAAAAGTACAGCCTTGTACATCTTTTCAGCAAAACGAGGCTGTCGATAAACCGTCCGAAGAGCCCACCTGATGCCAACATGAGGGGCTGCCCCGGTGGGGCAGCCTTTTTGTTTGTGCATAAAAGGAAACAGAGGGGAGAAAGGTGGTATGCTTGTGGGTGGCATTACAGAAATAGAGGGAATCAAAGTGGGTGTCTGTACCGATGAGGAAGCGGCAACGGGAGCAACGGTGATCCTGGCCGAGGATGGCGCCCGTGCCGCGGTGGATGTGAGGGGCTCGGCTCCCGGGACCAGGGAAACCGATCTGTTGCGGCCCTCACAGCTTGTTGAAGAGGTCCAGGCGATCGTCCTGGCCGGCGGCAGTGCTTTCGGGCTTGATGCCGCGAGTGGGGTGATGCGCTACCTCGAGGAGCGGGGCCGGGGTCATCTCGTCGGTCCGCTGCGTGTGCCAATTGTCCCGGCGGCAATTCTGTTCGACCTCTTCATCGGTGACATGCATATACGTCCCGATGCAGAAATGGGCTATCAAGCCTGCCTGAATGCCTCAACAGGGCCGGTGCCGGAGGGCTCTGTGGGTGCGGGAACGGGGGCTACTGTGGGCAAGTTCTACGGTCCGCCGCAGGCGGTCAAGTCAGGACAGGGGAGCGCCTCCTGCCGCTGCGGCAGTCTTATTGTTGCCGCCCTGGTGGCTGTAAATGCTTTTGGCGATATCTTTGACCGGCAGGGCGAGTTGCTGGCCGGCCCGCGCAACCCCGAAACAGGGGCCATGGAGTGCACCGCCGATTTGATGGCAGGCCTTGCCGGTAATAATTTCCCGGGGAATACCACCCTCGGCGTGGTGGCCACAAACGGATCTTTTTCCCGGGAAGCGCTGTGCAAGATTGCCCAGATGGCTCACAATGGTCTGGCCCGCTCTATTTGGCCGGCCCATACAATGTGGGACGGCGACACTATTTTCACTCTCTCCAGGGGAGAGGAAAAGGCCGACGTCAGCCTCGCCGGGACCATGGCCGCGGAGGCGGTAGCAGCGGCTGTTGAAAGAGCTGTGCTGACAGCACGGTCTTTGGCCGCGATCCCATCAATTAAAGATTTAAAAAATTAGTGAATTAAATAACTTAATGCAGGAATCAAACCGGATTTGTGGAATAAGTTATGCATAAAGGAGAGAAAGCGGGAGGTTAAGGTAAAATTTAATTAAATTTATTGAAGGAGGTTTTTTTATGCCATTGGATCCGACGAAACATGCTGACTGGGAGATTGCCGAGGCAGCCGAGGCCACCATGAAAACAGTTTACCAGCTGGCGGAGGAATTGGGGCTGGAGAAAGAGGAGCTCTTACCACACGGCCATTATGTAGCAAAAGTCGATTACAAGAGTGTTCTCGATCGTTTAAAGGACAAGCCCGACGGTAAATATATCAACGTTACGGCGATTACCCCTACACCGCTGGGTGAAGGAAAATCAACCACCACTATGGGCCTGGCTCAGGGGATGGGAAAGCGGGGCAAGAATGTTTTTGCTACGATACGCCAGCCTTCCGGCGGGCCGACGATGAACGTAAAAGGTTCCGCCGCCGGCGGCGGACTTTCGCAGTGTATTCCCTTAACCCCTTTCTCTCTCGGTTTGACCGGTGATATCAACGCGGTGATGAACGCCCACAACCTGGCCATGGTTGCGGTGACCTCGCGGCTGCAGCATGAATTCAACGCCACCGATGCTTTCCTCGAGCGCAGGAAATTGAAGCGCTTGAATATCGACCCCCGCAATGTGGAGATGAAATGGATTATTGACTTTTGCGCTCAGGCTCTGCGCAATATTACCATCGGCCTGGGGACTAAAAGAGACGGCCTCATGATGAACTCAGGTTTTGCTATTGCCGTCTCCTCCGAGGTCATGGCTATCCTGGCTATGGCCAACGATCTTGATGATATGCGCAAGCGGATGGGGCGCATTGTTGTAGCTTATGACAAGCGGGGCACTCCCATTACCACGGAAGATCTCGGGGTTGCCGGTGCGATGACAGCATGGATGGTGGAGGCGATCAACCCGAACCTGATGCAGACGCTTGAGGGCCAGCCCACCTTTGTCCATGCCGGCCCCTTTGCCAATATCGCCGTAGGCCAGTCGTCGATTATCGCCGACCGGGTGGCGTTGAAGCTCTCCGACTATGTACTTACCGAATCCGGCTTTGCCGCCGATATCGGGTTCGAAAAATTCTGGAATATCAAGTGCCGCGAATCAGGCCTCACTCCGCAATGTGCGGTGATCGTGGCGACAATTCGGGCTCTGAAGTGCCATGGCGGGGCGCCGCTGCCGCTGCCGGGGCAGCCACTGGATCCGGCCTACAACGAGGAGCATCTCGAGTGGGTGGAAAAAGGCTGCGAAAACCTGATCCATCATGTCAATACGGTGAAAAAGGCCGGGATCAACCCGGTGGTCTGCATCAATGCTTTCCATACCGATACCGACAATGAGATCAAGCTGGTCCGCCGCCTCGCTGAGGAAGCCGGGGCCAGGGTGGCGCTCTCCAAACATTGGCAGTATGGCGGCGAGGGTGCGCTCGAGCTTGCCGATGCCGTTATCGAGGCCTGCGAAGAACCCAGTAACTTCCGCTTCCTTTACGAGCTGGAGACTCCGCTGCGCGAGCGGATCGATCTCATTGCCCGGGAGGTCTACGGTGCCGACGGAGCGGAATATTCCCCGGTTGCCCTGGAAAAGGCCAAGAAGATGGAACAGGATCCCGCCATGCAGAAGCTCGGCACCTGCATGGTCAAGACCCACCTCAGCCTTTCCGACGACCCGCTGATCAAGGGTGTGCCCAAGGGATGGAAACTTTATATCAGGGATATCCTGACCTACGGCGGGGCAGGTTTTGTGGTTCCCGTTGCCGGAGCTATTTCACTCATGCCCGGCACTGCAGCCAACCCGGCGTTTATGAATGTTGACGTCGATGTGGAAACAGGAAAGGTTAAAGGGCTGTTCTAGCCGGGGACCAGTGATCTCCGGCTGAAGATAGTAGAGGGGTGCGCCCCATGGGGGAGCACCCCTCTTAACTCTGCCTGTGAAGCGAAAAATCGCTACTGGAACCGGCCGGAGACAGTTCTCCAGTTACCTTATTGTCCGGTGACGACGTTTCCGACCTCTGTTCTTCCCCCTTTAACTTCCTATCAATAGGTGTACCAGGAGAGCTGATACAATTGAACTCCTGCTGTGGAGGGCCTCTCTTCGAGGAGGCGGCGCACAGTTTTCCAGGCCCCGGGGATCTTCAATTCCGGG